>NZ_JAVRPS010000466.1:0-14431 GCF_032162105.1 Mycobacterium sp.
CCAGACTCTGCTTGAGCCAGTCCCAGCCCGAGCGCACGTCGTCTGCGGCAGTGGGGAATCGGTGCCGAGGGGCCAGCCGGTAGGCGATGCAGAACACGGGCAGCCCGGTCAGGCGGGACAGCCACGCGACCAGTCGGCGGTGGGTCCGCGGCGAGCACAGGGCAAACCCACTGCCGTGCAGGAAGTAGATGGCGCCGTCGCCGGCCTCTACGCCGGGACCGCGCACCCATTCACCGATGACCCGCCGACCGTCGGGCAGGGACACGTCGACGTGCTCAACGCGGGTACCCGACAGCGACGGACCGAAGGTGTCCATGACCCTTGCGACGATCTGACGTGACGCCCACAGCCCCCGTGCGCGCTCCGGCGGTAGTACCGCGCTGAGCTGGCGCAGGGTCAGGCTGCTCACCGCGGCCGCACTGCGGGCCCGAATCGAACCGCGCGCGGGTACGTCCCTGCTGGTCAGTGGGGCGGACATCCGACCTCCTCGTCGAAGCGTCCGATGAGTACAACAGCAATTGGTGACATTTGTCAATGTCAACATTCAGTAGTGCGAGACCCAGGTCACGATGCCGTGAGGTTGGTGCAGCGGCTAGCGCAGCGGGTCGCCGCGCCAGCTGAAGCTGTTGACGTACTTGCCCATGTCCAGGGCGATCTGCAGGTTGGCCGCCGATGGTTTGCCCGAGCCGAAGTCGGGGCCGAATGCGTGGTACGGGCCCACTGCTCCCGCGACGAGGGCGAGGTCGTCCTTCACCGCGACCATCACGATCACCCGCATGCGCGAGTAGCTCGCCGTCGCGCCCTGGGGCCAGCAGTCGGCGACCATGCCGAAACCTGGGCGGTAACCGACCATCGCATTCGGGATCTGGTAGGCGGTCTTGGTGTCGGGGAAGGTCTTGTTGACCAGCGCGGTGGCAATGTCCTTGGGGGTACGGCCTGCGGCAGGCTCGCTGAACAATCGCATGGTGCCGCCGTCACCGGCCTGCAGATCGGCCGTCACGCCATTGGGGTTGGTGGTGATCTTGTAGGCCGAACCCTCGGCGGGATAGGCGACCGAGAACGCCCCGTCGGGCGAGGTGAACCTTGGATTGATGGTGACGGGCTCACCGATCGGCGGCTGCCCGCAGTCGGGCGGGCACACGTACCGTGCCTTCGGCTTCTCCATGGCCCCTGACATTGCGACGAGGCCTGCGGCCACGACGCCGATGGCGACCACCCAGACGATGAGCAGTCGTCGATGCGAGGTCTTCGGCGGGGTTGGGACGCTGTAGGTTCCGGCGTGCGTGGAGTAGCCGGGAGCGATCGTCGTCACTGCTGTTCTTCCCCTGGCGCCGGTCCGGAGTCGGTCCGCACGGGTCGGGTTTCCCGTCGCGCCTGCCGCGATGATCGTGACGATGCTCGCGTCGCTGCGCCACAGGCCACGCAGAAGGCCATGTCGGGCACGACGTGACCGCATTGCGGACACAGCAGCGGTTCATCGGACAGGATCTCGTCGTGCGCTTCGTGCAGCAGCGCGAGGTGCAGCCCCACGCGCAGGGCGAGTACTGCCGTTGTCGCCACCACGAGATGCAGGACGAGTTGCAGAGTTTGGGGGAACCGTGCGACGTCGACGAGGCCCAGTACGGCGTACATCGTCATCACCGCCAGGGCGAAGAGAGTCAGGGCGACGCGAACGTAGTTGCGGTGCTGGTGCTTCTTGTTCGCCGGGCGGGTGAACCATAGGGCGGTACCGATGAGGCCACCCACCGCGGCTGCGGTCAATGGCACGGCCACGCCGCGGATACCCGCCTCGACGATCAGCCCATCCATCGGCCTGGCCCGCGCCACCATGCCGCCCGCGAACTGGGGCGCCAGCCGGGTCATCTGCGCGGCGGCGGTGAACATCAGGGCGCCCAATGCTCCGATGGCGAAGCCGTCCAAGGCTTCCCGTGGTCCCGGCCGCACCAGCCGCACCGCCAATACCGGGACGAGCATGAGCAACAAGCCGCCGATCGGCACCCCCAGCCCGTCGCGAAGGACCCGGGATCCGGCGATGCCCATGCCCAATCCGACGTCATAGGCCTGGGCGACCATCGCGCCGGTCAAGAGTACCCATCCGACGCCGAGACCGATGCCGAGCCCGGCCGTTACGACCAGGGTGGAGGTCGGCACGTCGCGATAGACGTCGGACTCCTGCAGGTAGATCAGGAACAGCAGGGGCAGCCCGAGTGCGGCAACGGTGATCAGCGCAGCGGGTAGGCGCAACAGGGTGGTGGCGATCAACGCAGCGAAGATCAGCCCCAACCCCGCCAGGAACGGAAGCCGCGAGCTGGGCGGCAGATGGGGGAACAGCGTACTGACGATGTTCGGCCTCAGCAGATGCTCACCGGGTGATGCGCTGTAGGCCCGGATCCGCAGCCACTTCGGGCCCTTGGCACGGTGCTCGGTCAGGTGGTCCCCGCACAGGCCGCAGTACTCGCCTGCAGGGACGTCGGTTTGGCACACCGCGCACACCACCGTGCCGGGTGCGGGGCCATCGGTTTCCGACTCTGTGCTCATTGGTTGATCCTCTGCAGGACGAGCAGATTGCGGGCGAGGTTGTCGACGTCAGGGGTACCGAGTCCGCTGACCAGGTCGAAGCCCGGTCCCGCGGTGTCGACGGCGTTTCCGCCGAGGGTGACGTCGCGGAAGCCGGGAAGCATGGCGCCCTGGGCCATGCGGTACAGCAGGGGATTGATGTCGCCGATCGCCCGGCCGCCGTTGGCGATCAGGAACTGATTCATCACCGCGGCCAGCCCCGCCATGATGGGCGCCGACTGCGAGGTTCCGCCGCCGACCACGGTGTCTCCGTTGAGCACGATCTTCACCCCGGTGAAGGGGTCGGCGACGGCAGAGATGTCAGGCGTCATCCGCTTTCCCGTATTGCGTTCGGGGGCAACCTGAGTCGCCGCCACCTGTTGCCACGGCGGCAGATCGAACAGCGACGACACCCCACCTCCGGTGCCCTGGGAGAGCGGAACGTCGAACCAGGCCTGCTCGGCCAGCCACACGCCGGTGCTGTCGGTGGACAGGGTGGTGCCGCCCACGCTGGTCATCTCGGGAACTGAGGCAACGGAATCCAGCCCGACGTCGGCCTGTCCCGGCGGGGAGTCCCAGTCGTCACCGCCCTTGCACTCCAGGCCGGCAAGGTCGCCGCTGGCATCGAACGCCGTGGTGCCGTGCGAGTGCGCGTCGGCAAGGGCGGACCGAACCGGAGCCAGGTCCGCGGCGGTGAGCAGCTTGTCGCAGCCCCAACCGATCGAGAAGCTCCATACCGCGCCGGGGAACTGCCGCTCGGTGTCCTCGAGCATCTGACCGATCTTCACGTAGCCGCCGTCACCCTGCACCGTTGGGCGGGCGTTGACGACGACCTTCTGGGCATCGGGCGCAATCGCATGTGCGACTTCGAGATCCATCGTGGTCTCGCCGTACGGCTCGGGCAACGTGTCGCCGACGAGTGTCGGCGTGAACTTGGGCAGCCCGAACGTCGTCGCGAACGTGTCCAGGTCGGACTGGGCGTAGCCGTTGAACGCGAAGATGACGATCGTGGTGCCCTTGCCGGTGAAGCCGCTGCGTGCGAGTCCGGCCGCGTTGTAGGTGGTGAGCAACGCGGCGGGAGTCAACCCGCGGTCCGGCACGTCCAACGGCAGGAGGTGCGGCCGCGACTCGTGATGCGGTGTGTAGCTGAGGATCCGGCCGAGTTCGGTGACCTCGGTGCGCAACGTCGGCGGCACCTCGGGCTGCTGGGGTGAGGCGTAGAACTCCTGCCCGCGCTGACCCCGGTAGTCGTGAACCTCGACTTCCAATGCGCGCGAGACCCTTTCGGGTCCACCCTCGACGATCGCCCAGTCATCGCCTGGCTGCCAGCGCACGGAAAGACCGTGCTCGCCCGCCCAGCCGATCAGCGCATCCGGGCTGGTTCTTTTCTGCAGGGTGGCGGTGAGTTGGACGTGGTCACCACGTGCGGGACCGAGATCGGTCGACGCGGCGAGCAGTAACGCGAACGGACCGCCGATCTCAGCGGCCGTTCCTGGTCCCGTCGGGAGTCGCAGATCCGAGGCAAGCATCAGCACGGCCGCCGCAACCAGGATCAGGAACAAGTGCCCGGGTCTGGTGTGTCGACCGGGAAGTGCTGCCACGGTGGGTGACTGCATTCGAACCATTTGAGTGGAACGGTGTCGCAGGGTCTCGGGAGTCATTGCCGCCTTGGCGATCCCAAGGGGATGGGGAAGCGTTGACTCCCGAGACCGCGCGATGTCAGTTGTCGCCGGGAATGGCCGTCGGCGCGGGAGGCGCCTTGACCGGAGGCGTGAACAGGTTGCCGCCGGTTGGGTTGATCGACTTCTCGGTCGGCGACACCGTCGCGGATGACGACGGGGTGGTGGTGGTCGTCGTGGTCGACGTTTCGGGAGCCTTCTCCCCGCCACCGCACGCGGCGGTCAGTCCGACCATCGCGACGATTGCAGTACCGCCCACTGCCGCCGCAATGCGACGAGCCAGACGATTTGACCTCATGGTGAGTCCTTTACTATCCCCGAGTAAGCGAACACATAGTCTTCGGCGAATCACGTAGCGATTCCGCACGATCCGTGGTCAGCATCGGCTGATGCTGCTGGCACGGTCGTACACCGGCCCCATCCCGAAGTGGGTTCCGATGATCAAAACTCTAACGTACTGGTCAGACAGACGCACAGTCGTTCCCTAGTCGATCCACGAGTCCGTCCCGAACTGCAGGTGTAGGACCGGATCCGCTTGACGGTGTCGGAGGGCGAGTGTTTACTCGTTGTATCGAACAAATGTTCGAAATCACTGTTGGGCCGGATGGTGCGGGAGGTGCTGCTGTGACAGCGGCTACGAGCCTGGACCGAGGTGGGTCAAACCGCGCTGAGCAGGTAGAACACCTCCGTCGCAAGATGGCGATGATGTCCGGGAAGGGGGCCGGTTCGGCCGCGTCGTCCCGGCGCGGAGCCATGCCGTCGAACACCCCGTTGCCCGACTCGGAAACTTTGCTGCCGCTCCCGGATTCGCTGGCGGATCTGCTGCCTGCGTCGTTGCCCAGGGGCACGGTGGCGGTGCTGTCGGGCGCCCGGTCGCTGCTCTTGAGCATGGTGGCGGCGGTGACGGCGGCGGGTGGGCACGCGGCGATCGTCGGCCACCCCGACGTGGGTCTGCTGGCGGCTGTCGAGATGGGCGCCGACCTGAGTCGGCTCGCGGTCATACCCGACCCCGGGGGCGACCCGGTCGAGGTGGCCGCGGTGTTGATGGACGGCCTGGATCTGGTGGTGCTCGGACTGGGCGGACGGTCGGTGCCTCCGACCAGGGCGCGGGCGGTGACGGCTAGGGCAAGGCAGAAGGGGTGCACCCTGCTGGTCACCGGGGGCGACTGGCCAGGGGCCTCGGCTCGGCTGGAGGCCAGGGTCAGCGGATACGAGGTGACGGGTGCGGGCGGTGGTGCGCCCATCCCCGGGTGCGGGCGGATCAGCCGGGTGCGGCTGGCCACCAGGGCGGGAGGCCGGTCCGTCGGTCCCGTCCGCGCAGTGGGTGGGTGAGGTGTCCGACCCACCCGCTGCCGCCCGGGTGCTGGCCATCTGGTGCATGGACTGGCCGGCAGTGGCCGCTGCGGCGGCGGCCGGTCTGCCCGCGACCGCGCCGGTGGCGGTGACCCTGGCCAACCGCGTGGTGGCCTGCTCGGCGTCGGCCCGTGCGGTGGGTGTGGGGCGGGGGTTGCGTCGCAGGGAGGCTCAGGCCCGGTGTCCACAACTGCACGTCGTGGCCGCCGACCCAACCCGCGACGCCCGTCACTTCGAAGGCGTGACGGCCGCGGTGGACGAGGTCGTGCCCCGCGCGGAGGTCATGAGACCGGGACTGTTGGTGTTGTCGGTGCGCGGGGCGGCCCGCTACTTCGGGTCCGAGGAGTCAGCCGCGGAGCGACTCGTCGACGCGGTGGCCGCGGCCGGGGCCGAGTGTCAGGTCGGCATCGCCGATCAGTTGTCCACCGCCGTCTTCGCCGCCCGTGCCGGACGCATCGTCGAAGCCGGGCGGGACGCGCGGTTCCTGTCCGCGCTGTCGATCCGGCAGCTGGCCGCCGAGCCGAGCCTGGCCGAACCCGGCCGGGAGGATCTGGCGGACCTGTTGTGGCGCATGGGCATCCGAAGCATCGGCCAGTTCGCTGCGTTGTCGCGCACCGACGTGGCATCCCGGTTCGGCGCGGGCGCGGTCACTGCTCACCGGTTCGCTCGCGGTGAGCCCACCCGTGGCCCGTCGGGCCGGGAGCCGCCTGCGGACCTCGGCGTCGTGACGAACTGCGACCCGCCGGTGGACCGGGTGGACGCCGCGGCCTTCGCGGGGCGCTCGCTGGCCGGTGAACTGCATCGCAGGCTGGAGGCGACCGGGGTCGGGTGCACCAGGCTGGCCATCCACGCCGTCACCGCCAATGGTGAAGAACTGCAACGGGTCTGGCGGTGCGCCGAACCGCTGACCGAGGATGCCACCGCGGATCGGGTGCGCTGGCAACTCGACGGCTGGCTGAACCGCAGCGTCCGGCACCAGGACCGGCCCACCGCGCCGATCACGGTGCTGCGACTCGATCCGGTGGAGGTGGTGTCGGCCGCTGCGCTGCAGTTGCCGTTGTGGGGTTCCTCCGGTGACGACGACCGGTTGCGGGCCAGGCGGGCCCTGGTGCGCGTCCAGGGGCTGCTCGGGCAGGAGGCGGTGCAGGTGCCGGTGCTCAGCGGTGGTCGCGGCCCGGCCGAACGGATCACCTTCACCCCGTTGGGCGACGAGCCGGTGCCGCGGGCCGATCCGGGGCAGCCCTGGCCAGGACAACTGCCCGAGCCGTCACCGACGGTGCTGCTCGACGATCCCGTCGAGTTGTTCGACGCCGACGGCAACCCCGTCCGGGTGACCGGCCGTGGCCTCTTCTCCGCCGATCCGGCACGCCTGGAGGCCCCGGGCGGTACCGATCGGGCGGGCAGGTTGAGTTGGTGGGCCGGGCCGTGGCCGGTCGACGAAAGGTGGTGGGACGCCGGGCAAGTCCCCACGCAGGTCAGGGCAGGCCGGACGGCTCGGGTGCAGGTGCTTCTCGACGGTGACGGCGACACCGCCGGCCGCGCGCTGCTGCTGTGCTACCGGCAGAGGAGGTGGTATCTGGAGGGGGCGTACGAATAGTTCAGACAGCGGCGAGTCCGGTCAAACCCTCAAGATCCGTCCGCCCCTGGTCTTCGACGAAGGCAACATCGAGACGTTCATGGAGGCGTTTCGGCGGTCATGGCCGACATCGAGCGCTGAATCGGCTCCATCGTGGCGCCCTGGCGCGGATTGATAACTGTACCGTCCGGACGGTACAGTTACGCAGGTCATTCATGCTCGGCACTGCCGTAGTGCGGGATGGAACACGCCTGCTCTTCGCCCATCCAAGGAGGTCCCATGGGCAGCTACTTGCGGTTGCTCCGGACACCTGGCGTGTTCCGAGTGACTGCGTCTCAGCTGTTCGCGCGACTGCCACTCGGAATGCTGTCGCTGGCGATCCTCATGCACGTCTCGGAGACGACAGGGTCATACGGGCAGGCCGGTCTCGTCGTGGCGTGCGTCAGTCTTGCCGAGGCGATCGCAATGCCTGTGTCCGCCCGGCTCACCGGGAGATTCGGTGTGACACCCGTCGTGCTGTTGGCCGCCACGATCAACAGCATCGGCTTCCTGGCGTTGGCGCTGGCGCCCGCACACCTGATCTTGCTGGCAGCCTTGGGAATCCTCGTGGGAGCATCGATCCCACCGATGATGCCGGTAGTGCGCGCGCTGTACCCACGGATGGTTCCCGCCGATACGGTGCGTGCGTTGTTCGCGTTCGATACCACCGCGCAAGAACTGATTTGGGTTACCGGCCCTGTCGTGGTGACCGTGTTGACCTCACTGATCTCCACCGCGGTGCCGCTGCTGGCCGCGGCGGGTATCACGCTCACTGGATCCATCGCCTTCGTGCTGAGCCTTCAACCGCGACAGCCCCGGATCGCCCGTGGTACTTCGTCATTCGGCCGAGTACTGGCCCGTCAAGAGGTTCTTCTGGCATTTGTCGCCAATCTTGCTCTCGTCGCGTCGTTCATGGCGATGGAGGTCGGAGTGGTCGCCCAACTGGGGCACTCGATGGCCGGTGTGGCGATCTCTGTGTCGAGCCTTGGATCGCTGATCGGTGGCCTGCTGATTGGCCAGCGCCGACTCGGTCTTGGGGCGTTGGTTGCGACGCTGGCGGTCGTCGTGGTGGGGACGGCACTGACCGGACTCGTCACCGGTCCGCTGCAGTTCGTGGCTCTGTTCGCCGCTGGATTCGGCTTCGCGCCTGCAATGGCAGTTCTCTACCATGCGGTCTCCCGCGGAGTAGCGGAAAACGTTGCCGCCGAGGCCTTCGGGTGGCTCAACACCGGTGCGCTGGCCGGCGGTGCGGCAGGCACCGCGCTATCGGGTGTTCTCAACGACGCATGGGGCCCAGCCGGGTCGTACGTCATAGCGACTGCTCTGGCCGTTGGCGCGGCGGTCAGCCCGCTGATCGCGCGGTTGGCCGGACCGGTCCGTGGATTCTCCGCAGAAAGGCCGACGGTGTCCGTCGCAGGTTAATCTTGACCGCGACGCATCGCATATCCAGGCCTCCCCGGAGGCAGACGATGAGAGTGCCCAGTGCCACGAGGGGAACGACGCGACGAACTGCTGGACGCCGCCGAGCAGGTGTTGTCCCGAGGCGGCCCACAGGCATTGACCCTGCAGGCCGTCGCCGATGAGGCAGGGGTGTCCAAGGGCGGGCTGTTGTATCACTTCTCGAGCAAGAGCGAGCTGGTTCGCGGACTGGTGGAGCGGCTCGTCGACGATACGAACAGTAACTACGCACGTTGGGACGACGGTGAACCTGGCTCGTACACCCGCGCCTACATCGCGTCTACCTGTCACCACCTAACGGCCGCGGATGCCGACCGGGTGCTGCGCCGGTGGTCGGTCATTCTGGCGGCCAGTACCGAACCGGAGATGCAGGGACCGATCTCTGAAGCGTTCGAGGCGTGGATGTGGCCAGCGGAGGGCGTGGACCGCTACCCGGTACGCGCGCAGATCGCCCGGCTTGCAGCCGACGGACTGTGGTGGAACGCCATGTTCGTCAACGCCTTTCGCGACCCCGAACTCAACAAGCGGATCAGTGCCGCACTGGTCGACTACGCCGAGGGCAGAGACCGCCCCGAGGAATGACGCGGGGATGTAGCTTCAACGGTTGATCAGAATCGGGTGCAACGAATCCGAGATGCCCGGCTCACATCGCCGGATTCCGCACGACTGAGTGCATGAAGCGCTACCTCGACGGGCTCTGGCCGCGGCGGCTGCCAAGCAGGCTGAGCAGCTGGCGTTCATGCCACTTTGGTCCCATGCGCACCCGAGCGCGACCGAGCTCGCTGCCCGCGTCGCCGGCTACGCCCGGGGTTCACTCAACCGAGTCTTCTTGACGAGCGGCCGCATCGATCACACGCTTCGCCATGTTTAGTTGTGCACAACTGAATTGTGCGCTATAGTTCTGACATGGCCACGATGCCCCTCGATCAACAGCTCTGCTTCGCCCTGTACTCGGCGTCGCGGGCGATGACGGCGGCGTACCGGCCGGTGCTGACCGAGATGAACCTCACCTATCCGCAGTACCTGGTGATGCTGGTGCTGTGGGAGGAGGAGCACGTCACCGTCGGGCGGCTCGGCGAGCGATTGCAGCTCGACTCGGGCACCCTCTCGCCACTGCTGAAGCGGTTGGAGAGCAACGGATTCGTGCGACGCGAGCGATCGCGGGACGACGAGCGGCTGGTCGACGTCACACTCACCCCGGCCGGCCGGCAGCTCGAACGCCGCGCCCAGTGCATCCCGGAACGGCTCTTCGAGTCGACCGGCATGGCCGAGGAACAAGCCGCCGACCTGCGTGACGCGGTTCGGCAACTCACCGATGCGCTCAACGCATCCAACCGAAAGGAATCCGCATGAAGACCCTCTACACCGCCGAGGCCCTGACCACCGGTGACGGCCGCAACGGGCACGCCCGCAGCTCAGACGGCAGGCTGGACCTTGCGCTGGCGATTCCGAAGGAGATGGGCGGCAGCGGCGACGGCACCAACCCCGAGCAACTCTTCGCCATCGGCTATGCGGCCTGCTTCCATTCCGCGCTGCGCATGATCGCTCGCCAGGAGAAGGCCGACGTCTCGGATTCTGCGGTGGGGGCGCGTGTTTCGATCGGACAGATCGACAACGGCGGTTTCGGACTGGCCGTCGAACTCGAGGTCACGCTGCCCAACGTCGACCACGACACCGCGCAGAGCCTGACCGAGAAGGCGCACCAGGTCTGCCCGTACTCCAACGCCACCCGCGGAAACGTCGACGTCAAACTGGTGGTCACCGACGACTGACCCGTCAGGCCAGGCCGGCTGCGAACGGGCCAACGCGCGCGATGAACCGGTCGAAGAACGCGTCAGGGTCGACCTCGATGCCGATGTGCGCGTTGGGATGTCGGCCCCAGTGTCCGCTCCAGTCGGCCACGGTCATGCCGCGGGTCAGGGTGCCGACCAACTCGACGTCGATGGTGGCCCGCCGGTAGCGGACCAGATCGGGGTCCAACGCCACGGCCGCGGCGAGCGGGTCGTGCAGGTGCGCGAGATACCCCTCGCCCTGGTCGAAGTGGAACTCGAAGTAGAACCGCATCGCGTCCTCGAGGACCCGGATCAGCGGGTTGGACGCCACAGAGCGGGTGCCGCGATCGTCGAGCACGCTCATCGGTGTGGTGGCCGAGTCGGCGGCGGCGGCCAGCCGGCTCAGGATCGACGGCGTCATCACGACGTTCTCGGTGACGTTCAGCCCCAACACGATGGGCAGATGCGTCGGCATGTCGAGGCCCCACGCCGCACTCCAGACGGTGAACACCTCGGCCGCCGACTCGGGGTCGACGCTGATGTTCCACTCGGCCACGGGCGTGGTGTTGCCGCGGTAGTCGAACGCGCCGCCCATGATCACCAGTCGCCGCAGCAGCCTGGGCAGGGCGGGCTCGATCCGCATCGCCAGCGCCAGGTTGGTCAGCGGGCCGGTGGCCAACCCGATCAGCTCGCCAGGGTGGTCGCGGGCCGCGCGCACCCAGGCCTGGGCGGAGTCGTACTCGGTGAGCCGCCCGTCGCCGGCAGGCAGCCGGGCATAACCGAGCCCTTCGGGACCGTGGGTGTCCTCGGCGGTGCGCAGCGGCGCGATCAGCGGCTGGTCGGCTCCCTTGGATACCGGGATCCCGGTCGCGTGACACACGTCGAGCAGCCCCAGGTTGTTGGCGCAGACCTGCTTGACCGGCACGTTTCCGCCGGTCGATGCGATGCCCACGAGTTCGGCGTCAGCGCTGGCGAGCAGATAGGCCAGCGCCATGGCGTCGTCCACACCGGTGTCGACGTCTGCGAAGACGGGCAGCGGAGCGGAAGGGCCGTTGCCCGGCCGTACTGCCCCTGTCACGCCGCCCACGATAAGGCCGGCCACCTACCAGTGCACACCGGGCAGCAGGCGCACTGCCCGTTTGATGGGCCGCGGCATCCGCATCTTCGAGACGGCGCTGCGTGCGGGTCGCTTGGGTCGCCGGGCGGGGCTTTGCCCCTCGGTTGCCGTCGGCTCACCGGCAGGCAGGACACCGCGGGCGGCCGCCGAGTCGGGATACCCGAGGTAGAGCTGGTGCAGCAGGCGACGGGACAGCTTCGGAGTGAAGTAGTTGCCGAGGTCGGCCAGCGTGCCGACCGGGGTGTCGATCCGCGCGGGTTTGTCCACCAGGCCGCGCACCACCATCGCCGCGGCGTGCTCTGCGGTGATCGGCGGGATGGGGTTGAGCCGCCGTGACGGCGCGATCATCGGCGTCTTGACCAACGGCATGTGGATGCTGGTGAACGTGATGTGGTCCGAAAGCGTCTCGGTGCCGACCACTTCGGCGAACGCGTCGAGGGCCGCCTTGCTCGGGATGTAGGCGCTGTACTTCGGGCTACTGGCCTGCACGCCCGCGCTGGACACGTTCACCACGTGACCGAACCGGCGCTCCCGCCAGTGCGGCAGCAGTGCGAGAACCATCCGCACCGAACCGAAGTAGTTGACGGCCATCACGCGTTCGTAGTCGTGCAGCCGGTCCGTGGACGCGGAAACCGATCGGCGGATCGACCGGCCCGCGTTGTTGACCAGGTAGTCGACATGCCCGAACCTGCCGAGGATGTCCTTGACGGTGTGCTCCACCGATGCCGAGTCGGTGACGTCGCACGTGAATGCGTAGGCGGCACCGCCGAATTCGCGAATCTCGGCCACCAAGTCGTCGAGCGCCTCGGCGCTGCGGGCGAGCGCGAACACCGTCGCCCCGCGTTCGGCGACCGCGACCGCCGACGCACGCCCGATGCCGCTGGACGCTCCGGTGATGATGACGTGGCGACCGACCAGCGGACCACCCGGATCGTCGCGCCGCGCCCGGTCGGCGTCGAGGTGCTCGGCCCAGTACCGCCACAGCTTCGGCGCGTACGTGTGGAACTCGGGAACGTCGATTCCCTTGCCCCGCAACGCCTCTGCGGTGTTGTCCGAGGTAAAGGTGGGGGCCAGGTCGACGACGTCGAGGATCTCGGCCGGGATGCCGAGTTGGGTGGCCGTCATGTTGCGCAGGATCTTCGCCCGGCCGGTGGCCTTCAGGAACGGGGCGGCGACCGAGCCCGGCAGCGACCCGCGTAGCGGCGGCAGGCCGGCCTCCTTGGCCACGCCGCGGTAGATGCCGCGCAGGCCGATGGTCTTCGGCGCGGTCAGGTGGAAGGTCTGGCCGTCCCATCCGTCGACGTGCATCAGCTCGGTGAGGGCTTCAACCACGAAGTTCACCGGCACGATGTTGGTGCGGCCGGTGTCGGGCAGCACGATCGGGGTGAACTTCGGCAGGTGCGCCAGTCTCGCGAGCAAGCCGAAGAAGTAGTACGGGCCGTCGACCTTGTCCGTCTCCCCGGTGCGCGAGTCGCCGACGACCACGGCTGGCCGGTAGACCCGGTACCGCAGGCCGGGCGTCGACCGCACCAGCATCTCGGCCTCGAACTTGGTCTGGTGATACGGGGTCGGGAGGTCCTGTGCGACGTCGAAGTCCTCCTCGGTGTACTCGCCGGGAAAGCTGCCTGCCACCGCGATCGACGACACGTGGTGCAGCGTCGCGTCCAACCGGACGGCGAGGTCGATCACCGCTCGGGTGCCGTCGACGTTCGCGGCTCGCTGGGTGTCCTCGTCGACGGTGATGTCGTAGATCGCCGCGCAGTGCACCACGTGGTCGACGTCGCCGATCTCGGCGCACGACTCGTCGGTGATCCCAAGTTCGGGCTGGGTCAGGTCGCCGACCAGCGGCTTCACTCGGTCGCCCCATTCTTCGGCGAGGCGCTCGAACCGCGCGAGGGACTCCCGGCGCACCAGCACCCACACTTCGGGGTCATCGCCGCGGGACAGAATTCGGGACACGACGCGGCGACCAATAAACCCGGTACCGCCGGTAACGACATAGCGCATGCGAGCCATGGTCACCCCTTACCGGGCAAAGGTCAACATTGGTGTGACCCGATCGAGGGGCGTGCCCTCTTGCCGGTCCGCGGCGGCGGCTATCGTCCGTCACAGCCACCTCGACTTCTAGGGAGAGACGAATGCCGATCAACCCGGACGCCATCGGTGCCAAGTCCGCACCGCAACCCTTCGCGTGGACCGACCGCGACACCCTGCTGTACGCGCTGGGCGTCGGCGCAGGCACCAAGGATCTGGCCTTCACCACCGAGAACAGCCACGACATCGAGCAGCAGGTGCTGCCCACCTACGCCGTCATCGCCTGCCCGGCATGGGGTGCGGTCGGCGAGGTCGGCACGTTCAACTTCGGCATGCTGCTACACGGCAGCCAGCAGATTCGGCTCCATGCGCCGCTGCCGCCGTCCGGCAAGTTGAACGTGCACTCCGAGGTCGTCGACATCCAGGACAAGGGCGAGGGCAAGAACGCCATCCTGGTGTTCAAGGGGGTCGGCACCGACCCCGACACCGGCGAGGTGGTCGCCGAATCGGTGTCCACCGCGGTGATCCGCGGCGAGGGTGGGTTCGGCGGTCAGCCGGGCGAGCGGCCCGTCGCTCCGGTGTTCCCGGACCGCGAGGCCGACGCCAAGGTGGCGCTGTCCACCACCGAGGACCAGCCGCTGATCTACCGGTTGTCCGGTGACCGCAACCCGCTGCACAGCGACCCATGGTTCGCCAAGGAACTGGCCGGCTTCCCCAAGCCGATCATGCACGGACTGTGCACCTACGGGTTCTCCGGTCGCGCACTGATCGCCGAACTCGGCAACGGCAACGCCAACGCCATCACGGCGATCGACGCGCGGTTCACCAAACCGGTCTTTCCCGGCGA
>NZ_JAVRPS010000467.1:0-3862 GCF_032162105.1 Mycobacterium sp.
CTGCACTTCGCAGCGCTGGGACCGCCGACGATCCCGCGCGGATCATCAACATCGGCAGCATCGCCGCCATACACATCCCCCAGCGGCCCAACTACTCGTACTCCAGCAGCAAGGCTGCGCTGCATCAACTCACCAGAGTGCTCGCCAAGGAACTGGGCCCGCAGCACATCACGGTGAACGCGGTGGCGCCGGGACCGTTCCCGTCGACGATGATGGCTGCAACCCTCGACGAGTTCGGCGAGGCGATCGCGGCGTCGGCCCCGCTGCGCCGGATTGGCCGCGACGACGACATGGCGGGTGTCGCCGTGTTCCTCGCCAGCCGGGCAGGCGCTTACCTAACGGGCACCATCGTCCCCGTCGACGGAGGGATCGCCACGACAGCGTGATACTTCGGCGACAACATCGACGCCATGCCAGGCCCCGCAATTGCCCTCACGCTGGCATGCAGTGTCTAGTCATGACCGATGTCGGTGCCCGATCTGCCGGACGCCGAGGCTTCAAGGTATTGGCGGTACCCCCTTCGCTTGCGGTGCGGGCATACGGTGAGTGGATGGCCGCCACGCTAGATTTGCGCACCGAGATCCGAGAGTTTCTGAGGTCGCGTCGCGCCCGCATCGCGCCTGAGATGGCTGGACTGCCCGCCTACGGTGGCAATCGTCGGGTCAAGGGTCTACGTCGAGAGGAGGTAGCGCTACTCGCTGGGGTCTCGGTCGAGTATTACGTGCGCATTGAGCGCGGCAGCCTGGCTGGCACCTCAGAGGGCGTGCTCGACGCGCTAGCCAAGGCCTTACAGCTCAACGAAGCGGAGCGCGATCACCTGTTCCATCTCGCACGCCAGTCCGGGGCGCCCGGCGGTCGACGGCACTGCAAACCTCCCGCGACGGTGCGTCCGGCGCTGCAGGAGGTGCTCGACGCCATTACCGTTGCGCCGGCGTGGATCCGCAATGGGCGCCACGACGTGCTCGCCATGAATCAACTTGGTCGCGCGCTGTATTCACCGGTGCTGGCCGACCCGCGACGGCCCGCCAACATAGCGCGGTTCGTGTACTTGAATCCCACCGAGGCCGAGACGTTCTTCGTCGACTACGACCAGGTGGCGCGGAACGCGGCCGCGATGTTGCGTATGGAAGTGGGCCGTAATCCCCACGACGAGGAGCTAATCGCCTTAGTGGGTGAATTATCAACGTGCAGTGAGCTATTCCGGCAGCAGTGGGCATCCCAGGACGTGCGGCTAAAGGGATACGGGAGCAAGCGTGTGAACCATCCGGTGGTGGGGCGGCTCGACTTGAACTTCGAGTCCATGGATCTACCCACCGAATCTGGCCTGCAGTTGAATGTCTACACCGCACCTGCGGGAGGGCCGGCCGCTGACAATCTGGCCCTGTTGGCGTCGTGGGCCAGCCAGGAGACATTGGCGAACGAGCTTCATGCCCCCAGCGGATAACCCACCCTTCAGTCCGTCCGCGTCACGGACCGCATTGCTGGAACCAATCCTTCGTTGATCGGGGGCGACGCCGTCAACCTATGGAGTTGCCACCAGGGCAACGGCGTTATCGAAGCACGAATAGGGCTTAGGTTCAGTGCAATTCGTTCGTACTGGTAACTCGCCATATTCGATACCGCCGTCTTCCTGCGCGTGCGGTCGCTGTGGAACCGTCGAGCGGCGCCGATGGGGGAGGACGGTGAATCACGTCGTTCGGCGCCGAAATGTCGTGGCGGTTTCAATTGAGCAAAGGAACCGCAGCCAACCCGCGATGCGAGGGCCGATATCGACTGCGTGGCTTTAGTGTTGGCTCCTGTGGCCGGACTGGACAGTTGTGTGACGCGCTGGAGGGTGGCGCTGCACGTAATAGTTACGTTGTTGATAGTTGTCACCTCCGGACTGGCGATCACCCCGGTGGCTCATGCGGATGCCGCCGCGGCGAGGCTGTCGGTGTCATCGACGTGGCAGACCGGTTTCATCGCTCACTTCACCATCGTCAACGCGAGTACGGCGCCGATGACGGATTGGCGGCTCGAATTCGACTTGCCGGCGGGTGAATCCGTCTCGCATACGTGGAGTAGCACCCTTGTGCAATACGGCACGCACTATGTTCTCACCCCCGCGAATTGGAATCGCATCATTGCGCCGGGCGGTTCGGCCACAGGTGGTCTGAGAGGCGTGCTGGCCGGCTTCTACACGCCACCGTCGAATTGTGTGCTCAACGGGCAATACCCCTGCACCTAGAGGCTTTTGTGCGCCGGGGTTCGACCACTCCGATGCCCGCCGACTGCGTGCCGCTTGAGCGATTTCGGTCATAGTTCCGGCCGGGCGAGCGGTTCAGCCGAAACTTGACCCACACCACAGGAAGACGCGAGAGTGAGCCCATGAAGACGATCGCATACCGCCACACGGCAGTCGTCGGCCTGGCCGTCATCGCATTGATCACCGTGGGCTGCAGCAATGGCAAGAGCGTCGACGCGTCGGCGTCGCCGCAGGTCGGGTTGATCGCCACCTCCGAGACTGAAGCCCCGCCCCCCGAAGTGAAGCTCACCGGGGAGAGAGACGTCGAGGTGACGCTGACCGGTCCGATTGCGGCCAAATACGCGTCGGCAACCGAGAATCAGCGGCAGGCTCTCGGCAAGCCACTGACGGGTGACCGCAATGCGGGAGCACGGGAGAGCGGTGTGGTGTTCCAGCAGTTCCAGGGCGGCGTGATCACCGCCAAGAACGACGACGCGAGCACGCCTGGATATATCACCTGGGGCAAGATCCGGGAGGCCTGGAATGTCCAGCGCGACCCAGACGGCGTGCCTGCGGTCAGCGGCGATAACGGCTCAGTGGGTCCGCTGGGCGCGCCCACCAGCGACGAGAACACCGTCGGCGATCTCCTCGTTACGACCTTTGAACACGGCAAGATCGAGTACGACGCGAAGACGGACCAAGTCGAGGTGACGGTCAACGGCAAGGTCGTGCCTTCCGGGCTCTGATGAACACGGCGCAGGTTTACTCGCAACCGCTGTCGGACATGCAGCCTGGCGAAAGTCGCTAGGGCACTTAGCAGGTCAAAATTAACAAGCCGGGGGACCACTCGGTGTTGACGGACTCATTCCAGGATCGCCCGCGCTGCGCGCTCTGCGATCAGCATGACCGGCGCGTTGGTGTTCCCGGAAGTGATGGTAGGCATCGCCGAAGCATCAGCCACTCGAAGGCCGGCGACGCGGTATACGCGGCAGTCGGTGTCGAGCACTGTGGCAGCCGACCGCGGAAGACCATGGGTGTCGAAGGCTCCCATCGCGCAGGTGCCCACCGGATGAAAGATGGTTGTACCGAGTTCACGGGCCGCCTGCTGGAGGTCTTCGTCGCTCACCAGTTGCGTGCCGGGAAGCAATTCTTCTGGGCGGTAGCGGGCCAGGGACGGCGCCGCCATGATCTGCCGGGTCATCCGGAGGCCGCGCACGGCGGCTTGACGATCGGCGCCAGTGGACAGGTAGTTACAGGAGATCGTCGGGTAGGTCAGCGGATCTGCGCTGGCCATGCGCACGTTGCCCCGCGAGCTGGGTCGCAGATTGCAGACTGACGGAGTGATCGCTCCGAAAGGATGTAGCGGTTCGCCGAACTTGGCCAAGGACAGCGGCTGCACATGCCATTCCAAATCGGGACTGGCCAACGCGGGATCGCTCTTGGCGAAAGCGCCCAGCGTGGAGGGCGGCATGGTCATTGGTCCTGAACGCAGCAGCAGGTACTGAAGTCCGATGCCTGCACGGGTGATCCAATTGCGGTACAGCGTGTTGACGGTGCGGGCGCCCCGCACCCGGTAGACCGTTCGCAGCTGCAGGTGGTCCTGGAGGTTTTCACCCACGCCCGGCAGATCGACGGCCA
>NZ_JAVRPS010000468.1:0-23205 GCF_032162105.1 Mycobacterium sp.
GGGCGTACTCGCTGTCGTTCATCCGCTTGAGGTCTGGCTTCGGGCCGGTGGCGAACGGCACGCCCGCGCTGTGGGTCATCACGTGCCGGATCGTGGTGCGGTCCTTGCCGTGGCTGGTGTAACTCGGCAGGTACTCGCACACGCGATCGTCGAGCGAGAACGCTCCGCGTTCGACGAGCATGTGCACGACGGTGGTCGTCATCGCCTTGGCCGCCGAGTACACGCAGAACGGTGTCGACGTCGTCACTGGCACCTGCTCGGCATCCGCTGGGTCCTCCGGACCGTTGCCCCAGCCGTGCCCGATCGCCCGGTTCAGCACGACCTTGCCGTCGTGCCGCAAGCAGACCTGGATGGCCGGATGCATGCCCGCCCGATACCAGTGCCGGGCGGCCTGCCAGATCCGCTCGACGGCGGCGGGGTTGATCCCGGAGTGGTCCTCGTCGCCGACCGCGGTCACGGCGTCGAGGTCGGTGGGGACGCGAATCCTTCCGTCGGATCTGGACTGGCCGGTCATGCCTGCTTCCTGCGCAACGTCGCGGTTAGGTGGTGTTGCAGCGGTTGGCCGACGGCACCGAGGCGCAGCGTGTAGACCAGCTCGTCACCGTCGACGCGGATCGAACGGCCAAGGGCGGTCACGTCCTTCGCCGACGCGGTGAGTCCGATGGTCGTCGCGGTCAACTCCATCTCGATCGTCGCGCCCTCGACCCTCAGCGTGCCCTCCTGGATCTCGGTGATGCCGGTCGGATGCGCCAGCACCCATTCCACCCTGCCGGGGGACGGCACCCGCACGTAGCCCACCTCGGCGTGCAGTGGCCTGCCGGGCTCGGCGTCCCCGGCGTCGGCCCTGGTGCGCTGGCCGTAGGCGAGGAACGGCTTGCCGACGTGCGCGAAGGTGACTTCCTCGAGGTAGCCGAACGACGGAATCGTGGGGTACTCACCGCTGCCGTGCCCGGCCCATGTGCCCAGCAGGGGAGCGAGCACGGCGATGCCGGGATGCAGATCGACCACGAGCGTTAGGGTACGCACCAAGCCACGATCGCCACGCGTCGTTTAGGGCTTGTTCCCGAAGGTGATCAGGTCCGGGATGAGCTTCGTCCAGACCGGTCGCTGGACGCGATGTTGCTCGAGGATGGTGAACCCGGCGCCTTCGAACAGCGCCCGCACCTGCGCAGGCGACGGATTGTGCGCGGGATTGAACCGGCTCTCGGACAGCCAATGCAACGCCAGCGGCGCCGCAGGGCTGATCGTCGCGACCGCCGCGAGACCGCCGGGGGCGAGAACCCGGTGGAACTCGGCCAGCGCCGCGGGTTGGTCGAAGAAGTGGAACGCCGACGTGGTCACGATGGCATCGAGGGCGCCGTCGTCGAAGGGGAGCTGCTCGGCAGGCCCCTTCAACCACTGCACCTGCGACGAGCGCGCCTTCGCCTGGGCGAGCATGCCGTCGGACATGTCCACCCCGTACACCTGGTCGGGATTCAGTTCGCGCGCGATGCGGTCGGCGAGAATGCCGGTGCCACAGGCGATATCGGCGACTCTGCGAGACCCAGCCGACTTCAGCTGCGCGACCACCTCGTCCTGCGCAGGGCGATAGACCCAGCGCTGAAGAAACTGGGCGTCGTACGCTGGCGCGGCGAAACTCCAGAACCGTGTGATGGCTTCGTTGAAGCCCCTGCGTCGTACCTCCGTCACCGAACCATCCGAAGTCATGTCGTCAACGCTACGCCTGGACTGCGGAGTCAATGGCCGGTCAGATGGCCGGTCAGATGGCGGCCGCATCCGACCCGGATAACGAAGAGGAACGTGTTACGTTCTGCGAAATACGGCCGGGCATCACGCGCGTCCCGACGTGTCGTACCAGGAGGTTTGCGTGAGCGAGGTTGCCGACCAGAGGACTACGAACCCTAAGCGCATCGTCATCGCAGGCCTCGGCGACAGCGGCGTGCTCACGGCGATCCGGCTCGCCCGGCACGCCCCGGATGTTCAAGTCGTCGGCATCTCGGCCAAGCCCGCGTTGGTGAGCGGCCAGGAACTCGGATGGCGGATCAGCCGCCCCGACCACTGGGCCCGGCACAATTGGATCTCGTTCGACCAGTTCCGGGGGCTGGATCGGGTGCGAACCGTCCACGGCATGCTGACGGGAGTCGACCTGTCGGACCGGACCGTCGCGGTCCGCCGCGACGACGGCTCGACGCTGGACGAGGAGTACGACGCCCTGATCATCTCAACGGGTGTCACCAACGGATTCTGGCGTCAGCCGACGTTGCAGTCCGCTGACGAGATCGGCGCGGAGCTGCGTGCGGCACACGATCGGCTCGCGGCCGCCACGTCGGTGGTCGTGGTCGGCGGCGGCGCCGCGGCCGTCAGCAGCGCGGCGAACATCGCGAGAACATGGCCCGGTACGCGTGTCGATCTCTACTTTCCTGGCGAGCGCGCGTTGACCCAGCACCACGCGCGAACGTGGGACCGGGTCGAACGTCGACTGGCCGAGGCAGGCGTGGTGCTCCATCCCGGCCACCGCGCCAAGCTGGCGGACGGATTCACCGGGGAGCAGATCACCAGCGACCCGATCGAGTGGAGCACCGGACAGCCGCCGTCGTCCGCTGACGCCGTGCTCTGGACGATCGGACGGGTGCAGCCCAACACCGGCTGGTTGCCAAAGGAACTGCTCGACCAGCACGGCTTCGTCCGCGTCACCCCTGAGCTCCGGGTGCCCGAACACCCCGGCGTATTCGCGGTCGGGGACGTCGCCGCCACCGACCCGCTTCGAAGCTCGGCCCGCAACAGGGCCGACGGGCTGCTGGCCCACAACGTCCTCGCCGAATTCGACGGCAAGCCGATGCGCTCGTATCGGCCGCCGAAGCGGCGTTGGGGTTCGGTGATCGGCATCCAGCGAGACGGGCTCGAGGTGTTCACCCCGAACGGGCGTGCCGTCCGGTTTCCCGCATGGTCGTTCGAACGCGTCTTGATGCAATGGATCGTGCGGCGGGGAATCTACCGCGGTATACGTGACGCCGAGCCGCATGCGTGAGTACCACACGTTTGGGCAGGCGGAGCTGGGTATTGTCGACCCATCGTCACTAGATCCGTCATCAGATCCCCGCGAGCCGATGTCCCTCGTCGGCCCCGGCTCTGACCCCGCCGCGCCCCAGCAGCCGTTGTCGCTGCTGTTGGTCGAGGACGACCGTGGCGACGCCCTGCTGGTGGAAGAGCTGATCGCCGACGCCAACGCCGACATCCGCGTGGTGTGGGTCCGGTCGATGGCGGACGCCGAGCGCGAACTCGCGGACGGTCGTACGGACTGCGTGCTGCTGGACCTGAAGCTGCCCGACGCCAACGGGATCAGCGCACTGGACCGCATCGCCAAGCGGGACGACAACGTGCCGGTCGTCGTGCTGACCGGACTGAACGACGAACACTTCGGTATATCGGCGGTGGCCTCCGGCGCTCAGGACTACCTGGTCAAGGGGCTCGTCGACCCCGAGATGCTGCGCCGCGCCCTGCTCTACGCGATCGAACGCAAGCGCGCGCAATCCATCGCGGCGGAGCTGCGTGCGAGTCAGTTGACGGCCCAGGAGAACACGCGCCTCGCGCGGGGACTCCTACCCACCCCCCTCCTGCTCGAGAACCCGGGTGTCGACATCGTCGCCCAGTATCGGCCCCGACACCAGAACGCCCAGCTCGGTGGTGACTTCTACGATTTCGTCCAGACTCCGGACCGGACGGTCCACGTCATGGTCGGTGACGTCGCCGGACATGGTCCCGACGCCGCCGCGCTGGGTGTGGCGCTGCGGATCGGCTGGCGGGCGCTCACCTTCGCCGGTCTTCGCGGCAATGAGCGAATGCGGCAGCTCGAGCGGATACTTCTGGCCGAGAGCCCAGCCAGCGGCATCTTCGCGACGGTGCTCAGCGTGGCTCTCGCCCCAGACAGCCTGCGCTTCAACGCGGTCCGCGCCGGTCACCCCGGAATGTTGTGGCACGGGCCGAACACGGTCGAGTGGCTGGAACCTCCGGCCGGGCCCGCCCTTGGCCTCGGTGGCACGGAGTGGCCGCTCAGCGAGTTGGAGCTGCCCGAGGGCCACGGGCTCCTGCTGCTCACCGACGGCATGTTCGAGGGGCATTCCGGTGAGGGCAACGAGCGCCTCGGCGAAGCCGGCCTGCTCGACCTGGCTCGCTCGCTGGCCGCATTGCCCGGCCCGCAGTTCGTGACCGCCCTCATCGACGGTGCCGAGAAGCGAGCCAAGGCACACGGCGGCCTCAGCGACGACATCGCGGTGGTTCGGGTGGAACGCACGGCCGGATGACCAAGTCGCAGCGCGGGTTTCAGCTCACCGTGCAGGGCTGGCAGAACCTGGTGCTGGCCGTCATGGGCATGGTGGTGTTCGCGGGGGCGGTGACCGGGTCGGTGCTGCTGAACCGGACCGACGACGTCTCGCGCGAGCTGATCGACGACATCCAGCCGTCGCGGGTGGCCGCCTACCAATTGCAGGCCGCCCTTGGCGATCAGGAGACCGCCACCCGTGGATACGCGATCTCCGCCGACCGGCAGTTCCTCGACCCGTATTACGACGGACAACGAGCCGAGAAGGTCGCCGCCGACACCATCCGCCAACGCCTGGCCGACCGACCCGACCTCATCGCCGACGTGGACGCCATCCAGCGGGCGGCGGAGCGCTGGCGCAGCACCTACGCCGAGCCGCTCATCGCGAGCATCACGCCAGGTGCCCCAGGGGTGATCGACGGCACGACCGTCGATCGGGGCAAGACCGAGTTCGACGGCATCCGGTTGCTCTTCGGCGTGCAGAACCAGCATCTGGTCACGGCCCGCGGGGATGCGATCGGCAAGCTCGACCAGGCGCGCGGCTGGCGCGACCGGGTGTTGGTGGCCATGGTTGCCACGTTCCTCGTGATGGCGATCGCGTTGGCGATCCTGGTGCGCAGCGCGATCACGCGCCCCTTGGCCGCGCTTGCGGCGGCGTGCCGGCGTATCACCGAGGGGAACTTCGACGAGAAGATAACCCCGCACGGCCCCAAGGACATTCGTCGCATCGCCACCGACGTCGAGAACATGCGGCAGCGGATCGTGGCAGACCTCGCAGCGTCGCAGGCGGCGCGCGAGCAGCTGGACGAACAGACCGTCGAACTTCGGCGATCGAACGCCGAACTCGAGCAGTTCGCCTACGTGGCGTCGCATGACCTGCAGGAGCCGTTGCGGAAGGTCGCGTCGTTCTGCCAGCTGTTGGAGAAGCGGTACGCCGACAAGCTCGACGAGCGCGGTATCGAGTACATCGGCTTCGCGGTCGACGGCGCCAAGCGCATGCAGGTGCTGATCAACGACCTGCTCACGTTCTCTCGCGTCGGCCGGGTCAACACGACTCAGGACGACGACGTGAGCCTCGACGTCACGCTGGACGCCGCGTTGGGCAATCTGGCCGCGGCGATCGAGGAGTCCGGCGCGGAGATCGTCCGGCCGGCACCGCTGCCGACGGTCGTCGGGGATCCGACGCTGCTGACGAGGCTGTGGCAGAACCTGATCGGCAACGCGGTCAAATTCCGCCGCGACGGTGTCGGGCCACGGATCGTCGTGGAGTGTGAACCCGGCACCGGTGAGCTTGACGGCGAATGGCTGTTCAGCCTGGCGGATAACGGCATCGGCATCGCCGAGGAATTCGTCGACAAGGTCTTCGTGATCTTCCAGCGCCTGCACGGCCGCGACGACTACGGCGGCACCGGTATAGGGTTGGCGCTCTGCAAGAAGATCATCGAATACCACAGTGGTGCGATCTGGATCGACACGTCGTATACCACGGGAACCCGCTTTCACTTCACCCTGCCCGCCAAGGAACCAGCGGCCGTTCTGGAAGGATCACGGGAATGACACCTGTTGGCCGGGCGATTGACGTGCTGCTCGTCGAGGACGATCCGGGCGATGTACTCATCACCCGGGAAGTGTTCGAGCACAACAAGATCACGAACACCCTGCACGTCGCGAGCGATGGGCAGGAGGGCTTGGACTTTCTGTACAAGCGCGGTGACCATGTCGACGCGCCCCAGCCCGACCTGATCCTGCTCGACCTGAATCTACCCAAGTACGACGGACGCCAGCTGCTCGAGCAGATCAAGTCCGACGCCAACCTCTGCCACATCCCGGTGGTCGTGCTCACCACCTCCTCCGCGGAGCAGGACGTCCTGACCAGCTACAAGCTGCACGCCAACGCCTACGTCACCAAGCCGGTGGACGTCGACCAGTTCATGGGCGCGGTCCGCCAGATCGACGAGTTCTTCATCCAGGTGGTTCGCCTTCCGCAGTCCTAAGGGTCGCACGCGCGACGGCTTCGTCCCCCGCAGTGTCCGACGAATCCGTGCACGGGTCCTCGTGCCAGTCGCCGAACGGATCGGGGTGGTCGTTCCACGCGTCGGGGTCGAGCATCTCGGCGTCGGTCAGCAGCGCACCCGCCAGGGCGCCGCGAATCTCGGCGGGGTCTGCGCCGCAGACTAGGACGGCCATCGCGGTGTGCCGGTCGCCGAAACGCTGGTCCCACATCAGGTCTGCGAACGCGCGCCGATCGGGGTTCACGTAGGCGCTCTCCTGGGCGGTCATGGCGGCCAACCACTTTCCGGCCGAGCTGACTCGTAGCCCGCCTCCGGCCGACTCGAGCCACATGGCCTGCTCGGGCCTGCCCGACAGCCATAGCCTGCCGCGGGCGCGGATCACCCCGTCGAGCAGGAGGTCGATGGCCGCATGCAGGCGCTGGGGATGAAACGGCCGCTCGGCATTGAACTCGACAAGCGCGATTCGTCCGTCGGCGTGCAGAGGGGGCTCGCCGGCCAGCAGTGGTTGGTGCGGATCGTCGCTGCGGCCGCGCCGCGCATCCGGCTCCAGACGCGCCAACGCCTGCTCGAAGTGCTCGACGCCGACCGTGATCCTGGCCCGCGGGGCCAGCCGTCGCAGTACCGCCAGGGTCGCCGGTTCCGGCGTGGTGAGCACCAGGACGTCGGCGAACTCGGCCTGACCGACGACGACCTGCGCGACGGTCCGCCCGTCGTTCAGTGCGTCGTCGCCGAGTGCGCGCCCCAGCCACGTGGCCGAGTCGACGCACGTCACCACGCCTGCGATCTCCACGTCGCGCACCGCCGGGCCGTCGGCGTAACCGGGACCGACCCGGACGCGCACGTGGTTGATCGCCCAGCAGATCGGTTCGGCCTCCAGCCACGGCGCCAGATGTACGACGATGCGTTCGACGTCCGCGCGGCGATGCAGGGTCCGCAGCAGCACCAGCAGGTCGTTGCGGATGGTGCAGGCGACGCAACCGTGAGCCAGTTCGAGAGCCGTCTCGGCCGACACGAGCACGCCATGTTGAAGGTTGATCGTCGTCCGCCTGACCACGTGGCCGTCGAAGCGCTGCTCCACCACCAACGTTCCCGGGCGCAGCAGTGCACCCGCCACCGAGTCCGTGTCGCCTTGGCCCGCCACCAGTAACACCGGAGTCCGCATGACCCTCCTATTGGGAATGATTTTCATTAAGCCGTTCGCTACGGTACAGTCCCCACCGACGCTTGTCGAAAATGATTTTCAATAAGGCCCGAGCGGAAGGGAGTCAGTCGGTTGTCCGCGAGGTGTCAGATCACCGGCCGTGCAGTCGGTTTCGGTAACAAGGTGTCGCATTCGCACCGCCGCACCCGTCGGAGGTGGTCACCCAACATTCAGCACAAGACGTACTACCTGCCGTCGGAGGGTCGACGCGTCAAGCTGCGGGTCAGCGCCAAGGGCATCAAGGTCATCGACCGCGACGGCATCGAGGCAGTGGTGGCCCGGTTGCGCCGCGATGGGCAGCGGATCTGATGGCGCGCAACGAGATCCGCCCGATCGTCAAGCTGCGCTCCACCGCGGACACGGGCTATACCTACGTGACCCGCAAGAACCGGCGCAACGACCCGGATCGGCTGGTGCTGCGCAAGTACGACCCCGTCGTCCGCCGCCACGTCGACTTCCGCGAGGAGCGCTGACCATGGCCAAGAAGTCGAAGATCGTCAAGAACGAGAAGCGTCGGGAGGTCGTGGCCCGCTACGCCGAACGGCGCGCGGCGCTCAAGGAGGTCATCCGGATACCGACCAGCTCGGCCGACGAACGATCCGCTGCCCTTGCGGAGTTGGCCAGGCAACCGCGGGATGCCAGCCCGGTCCGGCTGCGCAACCGCGACGCCGTGGACGGGCGGCCCCGCGGCCACCTGCGCAAGTTCGGGCTGTCCCGTGTGCGGGTGCGCGAACTCGCCCACGGAGGCCACCTCCCCGGTGTGCGGAAGGCGAGTTGGTGATGGCGAGGCAAATTCCACGACCCCGCCGTACCGCCCCCGTACCCAGGCGGGCCAAGAAGAGCCAGTTCAAGACGCTCGGCGTGACCGAGGTCGATTACAAGGACACCGCTGCGTTGCGGTTGTTCATCTCCGATCGCGGCAAGATCCGGTCGCGCAGTGTGACGGGGCTGACGGTCCGCCAGCAGCGCCAGGTGGCGATCGCGATCAAGAACGCCCGCGAGATGGCGCTGCTGCCGTACTCGCCTGGTGCGTCGCGGTGACCGACCGCGCCTTCACGTTGGTGGTGTGCACCGGTTGTACTGCCGCACATGGAATCTCGGTGCTGAACGAGCTGCGCGCCACGATCCGGCGGTGTCCGCACGGGGTGCTGGTCGCCGCCGGTTGCATGCTGGGCCCGCTCACGTGCGCCGCCCGCCCCGACGGCCCCGGTGTGCTGGTGCTGCTGCAGCCCTGCTCGGCTGAACGCACGCCGGTGGGCCAGGCAACGTGGGTCGGTCCGATCAACGGTCGGCACGACGCGGCCGACGTCGGCGACTGGGTGCAGCGCGGCGAGTGGAGCCTCGGTTCGCTGCCGCAGCATCTGCGCCCGGCGCTGAACCGGATGCGTCACGCAGGCAGCCGGAACTGATTAGAGCGGGATGAACCGCTCGCTGTTGAGCTCGTGCCACAACCGGCGGCAGGCAGTGCGCAGGCGTCGGCGGGTCGGGCCCTCCGACATGTGGTCGATGAGGTCGAAGTCCGCGATGACGTATCCGTCCTTCGCGCGATGCCACACCTCTGCCAGGCACAGCTCCACCGCGGCCATGGTCGTCACCCGGCCGGGCGCGATCGCGTCGAGGGCCTCATCGGAGACGAACGCCGGACACGTGGTGTGCACGGTGTGGTCGACGGCGCGGACGTGAATCTCGAGTGCCATGGGCGTCAGCACGGGGCCCTTGCCGCGCTCGCGCAGCGTCTCGACCTCGGCGTAAACGGCGTCGTCGCGCATACCGAAATTATAGAGGTAACACCGACGTAACACTGAATTTACGGCACTTGGATTCTGGGCCGATCCGGCGGGGGCAACTTTGCCGCCCGGTAGGGTTCCCCTCACATCACACCGCCGGAGGCGGTTCGGCAATCGAAGCCCGGGAGGCAGCATGTCGGGGCGCACGTTCACGTTCGAGATCAATCGGACCAGCAGTGCACCGGCGGCAACGCTGTTTCGGCTCGAGACCGACGGCGCGCGCTGGGCGGACTGGGCCAAGCCACTGATCGTGCAATCCAGTTGGGAGCAACAGGGCGATCCGGCTCCCGGCGGGATCGGAGCCGTCCGCAAGGTCGGGCTGTGGCCGGTGTTGATGCGGGAGAAGACCGTCGAGTACGAGCAGGACCGCCGGCACGTCTACAAGCTGATCGCGCCGTCGACACCCGCCAAGGACTACCAGGGCGAGGCCGTCTTCACCCCTAACGCGTCGGGCGGCACCGATCTGCGATGGCGTGGATCGTTCACCGAGGGCGTGCCTGGCACGGGGCCGATCATGCGCGCCGTCATGCGGAGCGCGATCCAGCTCATCTCGTCGCGGCTGATCAAGGCCGCCGAGCGCGAAACCCGCATGGGCCCGACGAACTGAAGCGCGTCGCTTCGCTGGTTGGCGTCAGCCTGGCGACCGTTCTGGTCGTCGGCCCCGCACTCGGCGTGGCCGGGACCTTCCTTCACCACCTGCCCTATGCCGGCCTGGCGACGGCGTTCGTCTCGCCGGTGATGTCGTGGGTGATCGTCGCCGCGCTGGCCGGGGCAGCGCTGGCTTGCTACCTCTGGTTGGGGAGTCGCGGCCGCTTCCCGGCCGCGCTGGTCGTCCTGGCCTTGCTGACCGTGGCGGGCGGCTCGATGGTGACCGCGCGCATGGTCGCCGCCGTCGAGAACGCCGGAGCCGACATCGACCTCGTCGAAACGTTCGACGTCTGGTCGAAGCCGACGGTGGAACCGGACGTCGAGGCGACCTATGCGACGTTCGACGGAGAACCGTTGCAGCTCAGCATCTATCGGCCACCTGCCGCTGACTCCGCACCCGTGCTGGTCTTCATCCACGGTGGCGGCTTCGTCGCGGGCAGCCGGGACGCGCACGGCCCGGACTTCCGGTGGTTCGCCGATCGGGGCTGGCTGACCATCAGCATCGACTACGGGCTGTCGTCAGCAGACCAGCACCTGTGGGACGTCGTGGATCAACAGATCGGCTGTGCGCTGGCGTGGGTGAGCACCAATGCGGCCAAGTATGGCGGCGACCCCACCCGGCTGTCGCTGAGCGGCGACTCCGCAGGCGGAAACCTCGCCATCAACACCGCGTACATGGCCGCGAACGGCACGCTGAAGTCGTCGTGCGGTGGGCCGCGACCCGTGGTCTCGGCGGTCTCGGCGCTGTATCCGGTGGTCGACGTGGCCGGCTTCTACGACAACGGCGATCTCGCACTCGGCGCTGTCTCCCGCGACATGGCTGGCGCATACACCGGCGGGTCGCCAACTGACTTCCCCGAGCAATACGCGGCCATCGCCTCGGCCACCCACATCGGCCCTGCGGCGCCGCCGACGCTGATCCTGATGGGCGCGGCCGACCACCTCGTCCCGACCGAAGGGACGTATCGGTTCGCCGACCTGGCGCGGGCGGCAGGAGTCGACGTCGAATTGGTGGCCGTGCCGTACGCGGACCACGTGTTCGACGGGCGGTCGGGCAGCATCGGCCAACAGGCCTACCGGCAACTGACCGCAAAATGGCTGCGCGATCACGGCCAGGCGCCCTGACGAACCGCCTACTATCAGGCACATAGCGGCCGCTCGCAGCGCCGCTAGGAGGTCTGCGATGGCGCGCCGGACGGACGGGAATCACTCCGCCTCGACGTCCGCTACCGGTCAGGCCGTCTGGCTGGCGGTCCTCGTCGTCGTCGCCGCGGTGGCCTTGCGCGGCTACATTCCCGGCGTCGAGGAACCGGCGCCAGAACGCAGCACCGAGAGCCCGGCGGCGACGGGGCTGGTCATCGGATTGCTCGTGGTCTCGATCGCGATCGCCGCGGCCGCGGTCATCTCGCGGTTACGCAACCGGAAGGTCCCCGCCGCGGGCGGCATCGACCTGCCGGTCATGGCTCGCGGCAAGGGGTCGCGACCGACGTGGCGAATGCTGGTGATCGCCTTCGCCGTGGTGGTCTTGTGGCTGCTCGCCGTCATGGCCCTCAACCGCCTCGGCGCGACCCTGCGTGCAAATCCGCCCGCCGCGACCGTGCCAGGCTCGATGCCGTCTGCCGCCCCGACTCCGGACCCTGGGAACGCGGCGCCGCCGCGGACCGAAGAACCGGCAGGGGAGTCGAACCTGTTGGGGTACTTCTACGTCGCCACCGTGACCTTCCTGCTCATCCTCGTCGTTGGCGCGCTCGTCGCCGCCCGCAGGCAACGCCGCGCCGTGCAGGTCGCGCCACCGGACGAGCAGCGTCACGACGGCGGCGTACCCGACGTCGCGTCCGAATCACTAGCCCGCGCTGCGGAAGTCGGCCTCGCCGAGGTCGGTGACCTCAGCCGCGAACCTCGTAAGGCGATCATCGCGTGCTACGCGGCGATGGAAGGGGAGCTGTCCCGCGTTCCCGGCGCGGTGCCCGAGGACTTCGACACCGCCTCCGAAGTGCTGGACCGCGCCGTGGCACACCACGCGTTGGGACCGGGCAGCGCAACGCAACTGGTGGATCTGTTCGACGAGGCGCGGTTCAGTTCGCACGTGATGACCGAGGCGCATCGTGACGCGGCGGTGCGGGTGCTGCAACGGGTCCTGGCCGAACTGCGCAGCGGCAGTGTGACCACCGATCTGCGGAGCAGCGTGTGATCAAGTTGGTGGTCGCGGGCATCGGCGTGATCGTTGGCGTCGCGGCGCTTTCCCTGTCACTGCCCGACCGCCGATTCATTCCGTGGATGGTTGGCGCCGTGACGGCGATCGCGCTGCTGACGGTGCGCTGGGTGCTGGCGCGCGAGGTCCGGACCGCGGTCGACGACACCACCGCCCGCGATCCTGGCGAGACCCTGCGACGCTGGTTGGCGCGGACCGAAAACCTGGTGCAGCGGGCGGAATCCAGCCGATCGGACTGGGACAAGCACCTGCGGCCCATGCTCGCGCGACAGTTCGAACTCGCTTCCGGGCAGCGAAAGGCCAAGGATCCGCGGGCATTTCACGCAACCGCGGTGATGGTCTTCGGCGCCGAACTCTGGGCGTGGGTCGATCCGGACAACGTGGACCGATCGGGCGGACTCGAGCCAGGACCCGGCCGGGCGGTGCTCAACGACGTGCTGGAGCGATTGGAGCAGATATGACCGAACATGCCCAGGCGGCGACCACGACCGCAGCCAACTGCGAAGCCGTGCTCGACGAGATTCAGCGCGTGGTGGTGGGCAGGCGCGCGGCGCTGACGCTCATCCTGACCGCGGTGCTGGCCCGCGGACACGTGCTCATCGAGGACCTGCCGGGGCTGGGCAAGACGCTCATCGCACGGGCGTTCGCCGCGGCGCTCGGCCTCGACTTCAAGCGGGTGCAGTTCACCCCCGACCTGCTACCCGCCGACCTGCTCGGCTCGACCATCTACGACATGCAGTCGGGGCGCTTCGAGTTCCGCCCCGGCCCGATCTTCACCAACCTGCTGCTGGCCGACGAAATCAACCGAACCCCACCCAAGACGCAGGCGGCGCTGCTGGAGGCGATGGCCGAGCGCCAGGTCAGCATCGACGGCGTCACGCACCTGCTGCAGCCACCGTTCGTCGTCCTGGCCACCGACAACCCGATCGAGTACGAGGGCACCTATCCACTGCCCGAGGCCCAGCTCGACCGCTTCATGATCAGGCTGGAACTGCGCTATCTGTCCGAGGCCGAGGAGTTGTCGATGTTGCGTCGCCGCATCGATCGTGGGTCACCCGAGCCGGAGATCGGTCAGGTCATCGATGTGCACGACCTGCTCGCCATGCGCGAATCGGTCGAGCAGGTGACGGTGCACGACGACGTTCTGCGCTACGTGGTGTCACTGGCCGCCGCAAGCAGACAGCATCCCCAGATCGCGGTCGGCGCCAGCCCGCGCGCCGAACTCGACATCGTCGCACTCGCCCGGGCCCGCGCGCTGCTGCTCGGTCGCGACTACGTCATCCCCGAGGACGTCAAGGCGCTCGCGGTGCCCGCGATGGCCCACCGGATCACCCTTCGCCCCGAGATGTGGGTTCGGCAGGTGCGCAGCGTCGATGTGGTGGAAGATCTGCTGCGCCGTGTGCCGGTGCCGAGAACCCGCGGCGCGACGTGAACGACGCGCGCTCGACGAGTGTCGAATTACGCTGGCAAACATCGGAATTGGCACTCGCCCTGACCACCTGCGCGGCCGTGGCGCTGGCCTGCGCGGTGCTGGGATCGGCATGGCAGCTGGTCGCGTTCGCGGCGCCGCTGCTCGGCGTCCTGGTGTCGATCCGGTGGCAACGCCCGGTGCCCGCCGTGCACGTGCATGCCGATCCGGGCGTGCTGCGCTGCTTCGAGTCCGAGCAGGTGCGACTCGCGGTGTGGGCGACGGCCGACGACGGGTCGCCGGTGGAACTCACCGTCGCGGCACCCGACGGCATGGCGCTCGACATCACGACGGATCAGGCGGGCCGGCTGGAGATCACAGCGTCGGCCGACCGTTGGGGCCGCTATCCCGTCGTCGTGCGGCTTGGCGTGCTGGCGCGCGGCGGAATGCTCGCGGGCACCGCGACTTTGGCCGCGGCCGACGTCTTCGTGTTCCCGATCGCGCCCGCGCAGGCGACCGCGCTGCCGCGCACCGAGCTACTCGACCGGCTCGGCACCCACCTCACCAGACACATCGGTCGGGGCGTCGAGTACGGCAACATCCGCACCTACGTGCCCGGTGACCAACTGCGCACCGTCAACTGGCCGGTCAGCGCCCGGCGCGGCACCCTGCACGTGACCGAACGGCTGAGCGAGCGCGCCGCCGACGTTGTGGTGCTGGTCGACTCGTCCGACCAGCCGCGGGGCCCGGCGACGGAGGTGACCGAGCGGACCGTGCGAGGTGCCGTCCAGGTCGTGCAGCACGCGTTGCGCAGCGGCGACCGGGCAGGCGTCGTCGTCCTCGGTGGCAGGCCCCGCTGGCTCGGCATCGACATCGGGCGCAAGCAGTTCTACCGGGTGCTCGACGCGGTGCTCGGCGCGGGTGACGGCTTCGAGCAGACGACGGGAACCTTGGCGCCCCGCGCGGCCGTACCGTCGGGCGCCATCGTGGTCGCCTTCTCGACGCTGCTGGACACCGACTTCGCGCTGGCCCTCATCGATCTGTGCCGGCGTGGCCACGTGGTGGTGGCGGTCGACGTGCTGGGTGGGCCGCCGTTCGAGGTGGAGCAGGACCCGCTGATCGCGAGGATGTGGGCGTTGCAGCGTTCGTTCATGTACCGCGACATGGGCACGGTCGGTGTGGACGTGGTGTCCTGGCGCGACGACAGCCCTCTGGATCACGTGATGCATCTGGTGCCCGATCACCGGCGCACCGTCTCGGGACGGAGATGACGTGCCACCCGCAACGATGAGGGCAGGACGTGCCCTGTCCACCGCATTCGGACTGATGATGGTCGCCGCGACCGCGATTGCGGCAGAGGGGCTTTCACTCGTTGCAGCGGCACTCGCGGTGGTCGCGGTGGTGCTCGGCATCCGGTTCGCCGGGGCCGCAACCCTGGCGGTGGCGACCAGCGTGGTGGTGGCCCTGCTCGCCGAAGCGCCGCCGATGAGTACGGCGTTGGCCGGCCTGGCCGCCGCCGCATATCTGGTCCTACGCCACTCTGGCAGCGTTGAATCCGTCGTCACGACGCCGACGGCCGTTGGTGCGCTGGGTCTTTCGGCCATCGGGTTGGGCGCGACGGCGATCCCACTGAGCGTGCCGTGGTTGCCACTGGCCGCGCCGGTGGCGGTACTGGTGATGTACGTGATCGTCGTTCAGCCGCTGCTGGCTGCGCGCCGCTGATCGGTCAGCTGAAGACGGGCCCTCCGCCACCGTTGCATTCTGGGTTCTGTGGCGGGCAGTCCGGACCCTGCTGCTGCGGTGGCACCTTCGGCATGCTGACACTGGGCTTCGTCTTGGGAGTCGACGGCTCGGGCGGCGCCTCGGGCGGTGGTTCGACGTTGGGCAGCGGCACCGTCTCCTCCTGGCTCGGTTCGGTGCGCTTGGTCGTCGGCTTGGGCCGGGTGGTGATCGGCACTTCGGTCGACGGCTCCGGTTCAGCCGTGATCACCGGCTCTTGGGTGGGGCCGGAATCGTAGGTGGTGGTGGGAGCGATGACGATCGCCGCGGTCGTCGTGATCATGGCGGGCGGCAGCATCGACGGGGTGTCGCTGGGTGCCGGGCGTTCGGCGATCGATGGCGTGGTGGTGATGATCGTGCTCGTCACGGACGGGGTCAACGGGCCGGAATCGTCGGCGGGACCCACGCGGAACGCCGCCGGTGTGGCGAGGACCGCCGCCGCCCCGCCGACACCGAGCAGGACCAGGGCCGCACCGATCCCCACGCGTCCCCGGCGATGCGTGGACGTGGACTTTCCCGGTGCCGTGGCGGCGCGGTTCTGGTCGACCCCGTTGTCGTCGAAATCGCGTGGTGGCCACCAGGACTGGTCGTCCTCGGGAGCGGTGCTCTTGGCCCCGTGCCCGGGTACGTCGACCACCGCCCGGTCGAGGGTTTGCTCACGCAACCAGGCCGGGGCGGGGATGACGACCGGGGCGGCGCCGAGTAGGGCCGCCGGGCTGACCATCCGGGCGCGGTCGTCCTCGCAGACCTCGCAGCCGTCGATGTGCCGGGCCACCCGTTTGCGGATCAGCGGCGTGAACTGGCCGTCCCACTGATCCAGGATGGCGGCCAGTTCGGGGCAGCGTCCTGGGTCGGCCTTGGCGCGTCTGCACAGCAGCAGCGCGCCGAGCGAGCGCGCGATGGTGTCGCGCAGACGTTCCACCAAGGTATTGGCGTTCTTGGGCGTGACGCCGAGCGCGTCCGCCAGTTCGGGGCCGTCGAGACCCTTGCGGTAGGCCAACTCGAGCACGACGCGATCGCGGTCGCTCAACCCGCCGCTGGCATCGGAGATCAGGTCGGCCAGCTCATTGCGTGCCGCCAGTGTGGCCATGTCCGCTTCGCCGCTGGGCATTTCGGGGAATTCCTCACTGAGCTGTTCGCGCTTGCGGGCGCGGATCCGGGCCAACGCCTCGGACCGGGCGATCGCGTACAACCAGGACCGCAGCCGGTCGGGTTCGCGAAGTTGGACCAATTTGGTTGCCGCGGTGACGAACACGTCCTGTACGCAGTCCGCGGCGGCCTCCCGGTCGCGCAGCATGCCGACGCAGAAGTCGTGCAGTCGGTCGGCGTACCGATCGTAGATCTCGGCGAACGCCGATCGGTCGCCCACCGCGGCAGCGCGCGCGAGTGTCGCGTCATCGAGAGCGCCCATCGACGACGTTGCGAAAGAAGTCATCGATCCACCCCCGAAGCGAATCTGACGTTCGCCAGGATCATCATCGTCGTTGCCTCCACGCCGTGTAGTGAATTGGACAAGTGGTGGGCGGGGCGTTGCTAGATGCGTCGCGCCTGACCCATACGGGAGCTACCGCGGGCTGAGCGCCGGGTGCGGGGTGACCTTCGTGACCACCCGGTAGTAGCCGAAGTCGGTGGCGACGAGCCGGCGGAAGGTGGTGGTGTTGGTGTTGGTGTTGGTGTTGGTGTTCACGAGGGTCTCCCGTTGGTTTGGCCGCGGCCCGTGCGCCGCGTTCACAGGTAGGAGCGACCGGCAGGCAGGAATCCCTCACTTTTTCCAGAGCGTTTCCGCAGAAGTCCTTGCAGATGGCATCCGCGCAGGTCAACGCCACCCTCAGGGCCGCGACGGTGGAGATCTCCGCTAAGCTCGCCCTTCGATGACAGGTGTCAAGTCCGCGGGCTCGCAACCCGGTGTGGACGAACGAAGCTGGATTGCCCGCTTGCTGGACTTCGGTCGTGACGGTGACGTGTTCGTCGCACCCAACCCGGCCAGCGGCCCGAGTAAGAGGCTGTTCGGCGGTCTGATCGCCGCGCAGTCGCTGGCTGCCGCGGGCGCCACGGTCGAACCGGAGAAACTGCCGCAGTCGCTACACCTGTACTTCGTGCGCGGCGGCGAGTACGGCGTCGACGTCGAACTGCAGGTCGAGCGCACCCGCGACGGTCGCTCCTTCGACACCCGGCGGGTGACCGCGATCCAGCACGGCAAGACCATCCTCGAGATGATCGCGTCCTTTCACCACCCCGAGCCCGGCGCCGACTGGCAGCCGCCGGCGGTGCCTGCCATCGAGTTCGACGACTCCGTGCCCAAGATCGCGGGTCTGGAGTTCGCCGAGCGCTTCGACATCCGCACCACGGCCGGTGATGAGTCGGTGTTCGCGGTGCCGCCGTTCTGGATCAGGACCAGGGACCTCATCGAGGACGATCCGCTGATCCGTGCCTGCACGCTGACCTTCATGTCCGACTTCGGACCGGTGCCGGTCGCGAGACCGCCCGGTACGTCATTGAACGCCGAGGGCGCCTACGCAGCCAGCCTCGATCACGCGGTGTGGTTCCACCGGCCCTTCCGACCCGACCAGTGGCACCGCTACGAGGTGCGCTCGCTGAACAACAGCGACGCCCGCGGCCTGGTGGTCGGGTCGCTCTACGACGGTTCCGGCGCGTTGGTGGCCAGCACCAGTCAGGAAGCGTTGTGGCGGTTCTGACCGACGACGGGAAGCGGCGTGCGGCGACGCCCACGTGCGTGCCGTCGGCTCGGGCTGCCAGAGTAGAGGTGTGAGCACCCCGTACAACCCGGTGTCGGGTACGGCGCCGAGCTGCTACCGGCATCCCGGACGCGAGACCTACATCAGCTGCAACCGTTGCCAGCGTTACATCTGTCCCGAATGCATGCGATCAGCTGCGGTCGGCCACCAATGCGCCGACTGCGTGAACGAGGGCGCTCGCACCATTCGGCAGCCGACGACCGCGCTCGGCGGTCGGATGACGACCAAGCCGATGGTCACGTATGTGTTGATCGCGGCCAACGTGGCAATGTTCGTCGTGCAGATGGCGGCGCCCGAGTTCGAGAAGCAGTTCTTCCTCTGGCCGAACGGTGTCGCGCACTACGACCAGTTCTACCGGCTGCTGACGTCGGGCTTCCTGCATGCAGGCATCACGCACATCGCGTTCAACATGGTTGCGCTGTACTTCACGGGGCCGGCTCTCGAGCTCGCCTTGGGGCACGCGCGCTTCCTCGCCCTGTACGTCCTGAGCCTCTTGGGCGGCTCCGTGCTCGTCTATCTCTTGACGCCCGTTGGAACGCCCACCTTGGGTGCCTCGGGTGCGATCTTCGGACTCTTCGGGGCGTCGTTCGTGCTCGCGCGCAAGCTGCAGTTCGACATCCGGGGCATCGTCGGGCTCATCGTGATCAACCTCGTCATCACGTTCGTCGCTCCAGGCATCAGTTGGCAGGGGCACATCGGCGGGCTGCTGACGGGCGCCGCGGTCGCGGCGGCCTTCGCGTACGCGCCGCGAGCGAATCGGACGTTGATTCAGGCCGGGTTCTCGGTCGCGATGCTCGCGGTGTTCGCGGCCCTCGTGTGGTGGCGCACTGCCGCCATTGTCACGGGCGTCGGGTAACCGTTAGGGACTCGGCGGCGCCGCGCAGCGGTCCTTCAGGTCGACGAGCGGCTGCCGAATACCGATCATGTCGCTCTTGACCTGCGGATTCGCGGCCATGTAGTCCTTCATCTTCGCGGCCACCTGGGCACGCGACAGGCTGCCCAGACTCGAGACGTAGTTGTTCACGTCCGGATGGGTGAACAGGTAGGCGGACGTCGCCGCCGAGACGCCTGACCGGACGCCCTCCAGATCGGCGGCGCTGCAGTTGGGCGGGTCAGCCGCCGGGTCCTGGTCGGCCAGCGCTGACGGGATGCCGCCGAACAGGGCCGCGCCCAGCAGCCCGCCGACGATGATCGTGCCGCTTGCCAGCAGCCGCGTGGTGCGCTCGGAGAATGGCATTGACTTGCTCCTTGTCTGTGTGGTCCGAGTTTGCCGTGGCGGTAGGCGCCCGGCTGGCCCCTCAAGGGGATTCACAGGTCATTGGGGTGCGGTTCACAGCCCACGATGGGCGGGTTCACATCCAGCCGTGGCAGGCGGTTCGCCGAACACCTTGATAACAAGGCGATTACGGGCGGCGTGGCCCGGCTCGCGCCGATCCGGCCCGCTGCTAGCTTTCGGGTAACTCGACACGTGAGAAGGGGTTGACCGGTGGTGATGACGGGCGTTCAGAGGAGTCGGCGCGCATGGGTGCGCCGGTTGACCACCGCCGTACTGGCCGTCGCGATGGTCCCCGGACTCGTCGGCATCGCCGGGCCCATACCCACGGCGGGGGCCTACTCGCGCGAAGGCCTGCCGGTCGAACAGCTGCACGTGCCCTCACCGTCGATGGGCCGCGACATACTCGTCGAGTTCCAGGGCGGCGGCCCGCACGCCGTCTACCTTCTCGACGGGTTGCGCGCGCAGGAGGACGCGAGCGGCTGGGACATCAACACCGCAGCCTTCGAGTGGTACTACCAATCCGGCTTGTCGCTGGTGATGCCCGTCGGCGGACAGTCCAGCTTCTACTCCGACTGGTACCGCCCCGCAGTGGGCAGCGCGGGCACCGTGACCTACAAGTGGGAGACGTTCCTGACCCAGGAACTGCCGGGCTGGCTGGCGGCGAACAAGGGCGTTGGGCCGACCGGCAACGCGGTGGTGGGGCTGTCGATGGCGGGCGGCGCGGCGTTGACACTGGCGATCTGGCATCCCGCGCAGTTCATCTTCGCGGGCACCTTGTCGGGTTTCCTCAATCCGTCACAAGGCCTGTGGCCCACCATGATCGGCTTCGCCATGAAGGACGCAGGCGGGTTCAACTCCACCGACATGTGGGGGACGACGAGCGATCCGGCCTGGCGCCGCAACGATCCGATGGTCAACATCGGAACCTTGGTGGCCAACAACACCGCGGTATGGGTGTACTGCGGCAACGGCAGGTCGTCGGACCTGGACGCCGGCGGTGACTTCGGCACCATGTACAGCGCTCAGTTCCTCGAGAACATCACCATCAACACGAACAAGGACTTCCAGAAGAAGTACGTTGCCGCCGGTGGGCGCAACGCCGTGTTCAACTTCCCGAACGACGGCACGCACAGCTGGGGCTACTGGGGTGCCCAGCTTCAGGCGATGAAGCCGGACCTGCAGCGGGTGCTTGGCGCCACGCCGCCGCCGCCCGCGTAGTCCGGGGGAGCGGTCGCAGGCTGAGCCGTCGGGTTGCGCGGCGTCGACATCGGGTAAGGATGATTCATGGCCAGCGTCGACGTCTCGGTGTCCTCCGACCTCTCACCCGAACAGGCGTGGAAGCTGGCCTCGAACCTGCACCGGTTCGACGAGTGGCTGACCATCTTCGGCGGTTGGAAGAGCCCGGTGCCCGACGTCATCGAGAAGGGCACCAAGGCGTCGTCGCTGATCAAGGTCAAGGGTTTCCGCAACACCATCCACTGGGAGGTCACCCGGTATGACCCACCAAAGCGGATCGAGATGCGCGGCAACGGCCGTGGCGGCGTCCGGATAGCCCTGGAGATGACCATCACGGACAACCAGCCAGGGTCGACGTTTCACCTGGTGGCCAATCTTTCTGGGGCACTGCTGAACGGGCCGGTTGGGTCCATCGTCGCGAGAATCCTGCGCGCCGACGTCGAGCGGTCCGTGCGGAACCTGGCCGCGCTGCGCGCCGACGCGGTGGCCCCCGACTCCTAGACCCGGCAGCTGATCTCCATGCTGTCGGTGTCCCTTGCGAGGAAGTTGACGCTGACGTACCCGTTGGCCGGCTCCCGCACGTAGTCGAGGTACGGCTGGGTGTCGGGCATGTTGGTGTTGTCGGCGACGATCAGGGTGCCAGGGGACAGTCTCGGTTCGAGCAGCTTGATCACCGGAAGGTAGAACTCCTTCCAGCCGTCGAGCAGGACGAAGTCCACCGGGCCGTCGAGCGTGGCGAGGGTCTGCAGTGCGTCGCCCTCGAGCACGGTGATGACGTCGGAAAGGCCGGCATCGGCGAAGTTGCGCGTGGCCGTCGCGATCTTGGCTGCGCTCAACTCCGTCGTGACGAGGCGACCGCTGCCGTTGTCCTTCACGGCGGACGCCAGGTGGATGCCGGAAAGGCCCAGCGACATGCCGAACTCCACGACCGTCTGCGGACGCGTGGCCCGAACCAGTGCGTAGAGCAGTCGGCCGGCTTCCGGCGTGACGGGCATGTAGATGTCGCTGAGCGCGTCGGCACGCTCCTGCGCCGTCGCGTTCTCCAGGTCGGCGAACCGGCCGCCCCCCTTGCGCAATGCCGACATCTGCTCCTGGGACTCGGAGTACATCCGGTCCAGGGCCGAGGCGATTCTGGTGTCTGTAAGCGTGGTCATGTCTTCGACGCTACGCGGCGACGCTTTGCGCGTCCGGTGTCCCTTTTGCTCAGTTCTCGACGAATACGACGTTGTCCGTCAGCGGCGCGATCCCCATCGATTCGTCCACGGCCGCGCCGAGGTCACTGCGTGTCTCCCTTCACCGGTCGCCAAGATTCCTCCGAGCGCCCCAGCACGCTTGCCATCACAGCACCCAAACGTGCTCGACGAAAAGGGAGGGCGACACGACATGAATACACGATCTCGCGCGACGGCCATCGCACTGCCGGGTGCGCTGTCGGTCGTCGCACTGGCGGCGGTGATGCTGACCGGTTGCTCGGGGACCGGTTCGACCGCCGTCCACGCCACATCGGAGGGCCCCGCAACGTTGGCACCAATGACATCGCCTTTGGTGCCGACGACGGCACCGGTGTCCGCATCGACTCCAAGCGCGACACCGACGGTGACGGTGACGGTGAATGCGCCTGCACCGTCGACGGTGGTGGTGGCGCGACCCGTGTCGACCGGCCCGTTCCAGTCACCATCGGGAAACATCAGCTGCACGATGTTCGCGTTCGACGGCCAGAACAGTGTCCGGTGCGAGATCGCCGACTACAGCTGGGTGGCCCCGCCGCCATCGCCGGACTGCCATCTGAGTTGGGGCTCCCGATTCAAACTGGAGCAGGGCGGCGCAGCCGTCTTCGACTGCTCCGGCGCGGAACTTCCCACTCCGGAGCAGACGCTCGCCTACGGCGAGACCCGGTCACTCGGCACGATCACGTGCGACAGCGAGCCCGTGGGAGTGACATGCAGCGACAGCAGCACCGGGCACTACTTCCGGGTTTCCCGCGAGACCTACGAACTCGGCTGACCGATGACGACTCGGAACGTCGTGATCACACTCCTGGGCACGGCCGTGATCGTCGGCACCGCGGCATGCGGTGTGTCGAGCAGACCGATCGCGATCACGCTGATCTCCCCGAGTGCGACCACGTCGATTGCCACCCCGACCTCCCCGACGACCGCACCATCGGCATGCACCGACCTCGGCGGAACGGTCGGGCAAGACCAGACCTGCCAGGTCCACACCGCCACCTCCGACTACACGCTGGACTTGAGCTTCCCGGTCGACTACCCCGATCAACGGGCAGTCACCGCCGCCCTGACGAAGCAGCGTGACCAGTTCATCGACCTGGTCGGCGAGAGGCCACATCGCGATGCTCCGTACGCGCTCGCCGTCACGGGTAGGACGTACCGATCGGGAGCGCCGGCCTCTGGCACCGAAAGCCTGGTATTCGAGGAGTACTTCGACACCGGCGGCGCCCATCCGGAGACGTACTACGAGTCACTGAACTACGACCTGGGCAGGGCCGCCCCGATCACGTTCGACACGCTGTTCGAACCGGGTACCGACCCGCTCGGGGTGCTTGACCCGATCG
>NZ_JAVRPS010000469.1:0-5086 GCF_032162105.1 Mycobacterium sp.
AGCGGCGGCGTCGGGCTCGCCGCGATCCAGATGGCGCAGCAGCACGGCGCCATCGTCTTCGCGACGGCCAGCACCTACAAACGCGCGACTCTGCGCAAGATGGGTGTGCAGTACGTCTACGACTCGCGCACAACGGATTTCGCCGACCAGATCCTCACCGACACCGGCGGCGTCGGAGTCGACGTGGTGCTCAACAGCCTGACCAACGAGGGGTTCCTCGAAGCGACCGTGCGGGCCACCGCCCGGAACGGCCGTTTCGCCGAGATCGCCAAGCGCGATATCTGGACGCACGAGCAGATGGGTGCGGCGCGTCCCGACATCGACTACGAGATCGTCGCACTGGACGTGACCACCCTGCAGAACCCCGCGCACATCAAGCGGCTGTTGACTGAGGTGTCGGAGGGGTTGGCGAAGGACGAGTGGACGCCGCTGCCCGCCGAGATCTACCCGGTGACGGAGGCCAGAGCCGCGTTCCGCCGCATGCAGCAGGCGCGGCACATCGGCAAGATCGTGGTGCAGATCCCGACCCCGCTGCAGCCGCGTGCCGATCGGAGCTATCTGATCACCGGCGGACTCGGTGCTATCGGTCTGCACACGGCGTCGTATCTGGCCCAACTCGGTGCCGGGGACATCGTGTTGACCAGCCGGCGTGCGCCCGATGCGGATGCGCTACGGGTGATCGAGGAGCTCACCGAGCGCTACCGGTGCCGCATCCATACCTTCGCAGCCGATGTCGGCGACGAGTCCGAGGTCGAGAAGCTGCTGGACCGGATCCGTGCGGAGTTGCCCCCGCTCGCCGGAGTGGCACATCTGGCCGGCGTGCTCGACGATGCACTGCTGTCGCAACAGTCCGTGGAACGCTTCCGAACGACGTTGGCGGCCAAGGCGTTCGGCGCCTGCCACTTGAGCCGTCTGACGGAGGATGACGAGCTGGACTTCTTCATCGTGTCCTCCTCGGTGTCCAGCTTGTTCGGTTCACCCGGTCAGTCCAACTACGCGACTGCCAACGCGCTGCTCGACGGACTGGTCGCGCAGAGAAGGTCGAGAGGTCTGCCGGCGACCGGCGTCAACTTTGGTCCGTGGGCCCAGGGTGGCATGGCCTCTTCGGAGGCCGCGCGCGCCAATATCGGTGCGCAGGGCCTGGTGCCACTGGAGCCCTCGGCCGCGCTTGCTGCACTCGCCGAGGTCGTCGCCAACGGAACCGGGCAGGCAACCGTCATCAAAGCCAACTGGCAGCGTGCCGCGAAGGTGCTGGGCAGTTCGCGTCCGCCGATTCTCGACCTCGTGTTGCCGAGTGCCGTCGGCGAAGTGGTCGGTGACAGTGAGCTGCTTCGGCAGCTGCAGGAGATTCCGGTGGCGCAGCGCGCCAGTTTCGTGACCGAATTCCTTCAGCGCGAGGTGCAGAACTTCCTGCGGCTCGCGCAACCGCCAGCCGCAACCAGTCGGTTCCTCGATCTGGGTACCGATTCACTGATGGCGATCGAACTCCGAAACCGGTTGCACAGTCAGTTCGGCGGCGCGTTCACGATCAACGCGACCGCGGTATTCGACTATCCGACCATCGGGGGGCTCGCCGACTACCTCGTCGGTCAGCTGTCCGATTCGGAATCGCCGCCGGAGGCAGCGCAACCCGTCGCACCGTCGGCCGAGTCGGAGTCCGGGGCGGCTGCCCAGTCCGGAGACTGATCGCCGTCCACGGCGATGTCAATCGGCCCAGCGCGTCGCCTCGACTTCATCTGGTAGCGGCGTGTGCAGCGGAACGTCGAGGCCGTCGTAGATGCCCGGCTTCTGGGTGGCCAGCCACTCGATGGCGCCGAGCAGCCGGTTGGCGGCCGTCGTATTGCCGCCGTCGGCCCTGGTGCCGCCCTGCACGTCGGCCCGGCTGACGATGGTGAGCTGCGGGTCGCCGTCGACGATGACGCGGTGATCGCCGACCCCCTCGTCGGGTTGCGGCCAGTCCGGGGCACACGACGGGTCGATGCGGGTGATGTGCTCGACGACGATGCGCTGCTTGCCGCCCGCCCAGCCGATCACCTTGAGGAAGAACGCCCCCTGGGTGCCCTTTTCGAAGCGGCCCATGACGTTGTCGACCGATTCCTCCAAGGGCAGCCTCTCGACGACCTCGGTGATCTCGTCGATCTCCAACCCGAGGCCGCGGCCGATCAGCCGGATGTTGCCGCCCCAGACCATGGTCGGGATGGACGGCAGCAGCATCATCGGCACCTCGTCCATCGAGCCGCCGAACCCGCAGCTCACCCGCACGGCGTGGGGCTGGTCATAGGTCGAGTAGTCGAAAATCTCCTGGCAGTAGATGGTGCGGATCCGTGTGCACAACCCGGCCGCCAGCACGGCCAGCGCGTCGTTGGCCCAACCCGGGTCGACGCCACTGACCAACAGCGTGGCACCGCCCTCCTCGGCAGCAGCGGTCAGGCGGTCGACCCACTCCTGCGGCGCGGACCGCGGGTCGTATAGCGAGTACAGCGAGGGCGTCACGACGTGGACACCCGCGCGCAGGCACCGCTCGATGTCGTTGACCGCGTCGTCGGGGCGGATGTCACCCGACGCCATGTAGGCCACGGCATCGCTGCTCGACAGTGCGGCGTCGACGTCCGTGGTGGCGGTGACACCGGTCGGTGAGTTCAACCCAGCGAACGTCGCCGCGTCCCTGCCTTCCTTGTCCGGCGAGGAGGTGATGACGCCGGCCAACTCCAACCCTGGAAAGGCGGTTACCGAACGGATCGCCGTCGACCCCATGTTGCCCGTTCCCCATACCGCCACACGCCTCATTCGGCCCACTTTATCGGCCGTGCCATGGCGTCTCGTGGCCGATATCACATTCCGCTGAAACGGCAGGTCAGGGCTATTTTCGAGGGTTTGGCAACGCCCGATCAACCACTGGGTTGCTTAGCTGGCAGAAATTTGCTCAGCACTGCTTTGCGTTGAAGTTACCGGGCGGTATAGTTGGCCCCAGTTACTGGTGGGTAACTTATCGTGAGTACCCAACCGCAGGTGGCATTCTCATCGAGGAGGAAACGTGAGCCACTACAAGAGCAACGTCCGTGACCAGGTATTCAACCTGTTCGAGGTGCTCGGTCTCGACAAGGCGCTCGGCGAGGGCGACTACAGCGACCTTGACGTCGACACGGCCCGCGAGATGCTCGCGGAAATGAGTCGTCTGGCCGACGGTCCGATCGCGGAGTCGTTCGCCGACTCCGATCGGAACCCGCCGACCTTCGACCCCAAGACTTTCTCGGTGACGCTGCCCGAGGGCTTCAAGAAGTCCGTGCGTGCCGTCACCGACGGCGGTTGGGACCGCGTCGGCCTCGACGAGGCACTCGGTGGTGTGCCCGCTCCCAAGGCTCTGATGTGGGCGCTCAACGAGCACATCCTTGGCGCCAACCCGGCTGTCTGGATGTACGCCGGTGGTGCGGGATTCGCGAACATCTTTTACCACCTCGGTACCGAGGAACAGAAGAAGTGGGCCGTGCTGGCCACCGAGCGGGGCTGGGGCTCCACCATGGTGCTGACCGAGCCCGACGCAGGCTCGGACGTCGGCGCAGGCCGGACGAAGGCCGTCAAGCAGGACGACGGCTCCTGGCACATCGACGGTGTGAAGCGCTTCATCACCTCGGGTGACTCGGGCGACCTGTTCGAGAACATCTTCCACCTGGTGCTGGCCCGCCCCGAGGGCGCCGGCCCAGGCACCAAGGGTCTTTCGTTGTTCTTCGTGCCGAAGTTCCTGTTCGACTTCGAGACCGGCGAGATCGGCGAGCGCAACGGCGTGTACGTCACCAACGTCGAGCACAAGATGGGCCTCAAGGTCTCCGCGACCTGCGAACTGTCTCTCGGTCAGCACGACGTGCCCGCCAAGGGCTGGTTGGTCGGCGAGGTGCACGAAGGTATCGCGCAGATGTTCGACGTCATCGAGCAGGCCCGGATGATGGTGGGCACCAAGGCCATCGCCACCCTGTCGACCGGCTACCTCAACGCGCTCGAGTACGCCAAGAGCCGCGTCCAGGGCGCCGACCTCACGCAGATGACCGACAAGACTGCGCCGCGGGTGACCATCACGCACCACCCGGACGTCCGGCGCAGCCTGCTGACCCAAAAGTCCTACGCCGAGGGCCTACGTGCGCTGTACCTGTACACCGCGACGTTCCAGGACGCGCAAGTGGCCAAGGCCGTGCACGACGTGGACGCCGAGCTGGCGGTCAAGGTCAACGACCTGCTGCTGCCCATCGTCAAGGGCGTCGGATCCGAGCAGGCCTACGCCAAGCTCACCGAGAGCCTGCAGACCTTCGGTGGCTCGGGCTTCCTGCAGGACTACCCGATCGAGCAGTACATCCGCGACGCGAAGATCGACTCGCTCTACGAGGGCACCACGGCCATCCAGGCGCAGGACTTCTTCTTCCGGAAGATCGTGCGCGACAAGGGTGTTGCCCTTGGCTACGTGGCGTCTCAGATCGAGCAGTTCATCAAGAACGAGTCAGGCAACGGCCGGCTGAAGGCCGAGCGGGAGCTGCTAGCGACCGCGCTGGCCGACGTGCAGGGCATGGCGGCGACGCTGACCGGCTACCTGATGTCCTCGCAAGAGGACGCCAAGAACATCTACAAGGTGGGCCTGGGTTCGGTGCGCTTCCTGATGAGCGTCGGTGACCTGGTTCTCGGCTGGCTCCTGCTGGAGCAGTCGGCCGTCGCCACCGCGGCGCTCGACAACGGCGCCAGCGGCGACGATCGCAGCTTCTACGAAGGCAAGATCGCGTCCGCGTCGTTCTTCGCGAAGAGCTTCCTGCCGCTGCTGACCAGCACCCGCCTGGTGATCGACACCATCGACAACGAGGTGATGGAACTGGACGAGGCGGCCTTCTAGGTCTTCGTCGACCGTCTCAGACAGAAGACCCCCGGGGACTTTGAAGTCTTCCCCGGGGGTCTTCTGCGTGTCAGAGCGCGTCGACGGGTCCTGGAGCCACGCGTGGGTCAAGAGTTCAGGTAGGTCACGACCGCGAGCACGCGGCGATGCTGGGCCTGCGACGGCGGCAGGTCCAGCTTGGTGAAGATGGCCGAGACGTGCTTCTCGACGGCCCGC
>NZ_JAVRPS010000470.1:0-7819 GCF_032162105.1 Mycobacterium sp.
CGGAGGCCGCAAGGTCGGCGACCTGTTGTTCGGACGGCGTGAGCGCAAGGGCCGGGTTGTGTCGGACGTTGGTGCGGGTGAGTTCGGTGCGAACGTGGTCGGCCCACCACGGCGCACCCACCTCTTCGAACTCGGCGAGGGCTATCGCAAGGGTCTTGGAGGCTGTTTCCTTTAACCGGCGCCTGCGCTGCAGCTTGCCGAGCAGCAGTTGCGTGCGGGCTCGTTCGAACCGCATCGGCGTCCTGTCATGTTCGGCCATCGCGCGATTCGCCGACTCGAGGGCGGCGTCGACGTCGCCCTTGGCTGCCAGCCACATGGCGCGACAGCGGGCGCCCGCCGCGAGCATCCACGGTCGGTCGTGTATCGCACCGTTGCGCTCCAATGCCTCGATCAGCGGTTCGGCGTCGTCGAGCCGGCTCAGGGCCACCATCGCCTCCGCCGCGTTGGGTAGGTACCAGCCGCTCATGATCTCGGTGCCGGGGATGACGCCGAGCCGCGACACCATGGGCGCAAACGTGACCACTGCGTCGTCGTACCTTCCCAGTGACACTTCCATGAATCCCTTTGCCATCAAGGGCCATTCGGCCATTCGGGGCGCCCCGCACGCTTCGGCGGCCCGCAGCGCCGCGTCGGCGTCGGCCAGCGCCTCGATCTCCCGGCCGGCGTGGGCGTACACCGCGGCGCGGATGCTGAGCCCGATGACGTCGACGCTCCCGCCACCGAGTTGCTGGGCGCGTTCGACGGCCGCGTCCGCGAACGCCGCCGCCTCGGTGAGGTTGCCGCTCCACATTTCGATCAACGCGCAGTAGTCGGCGACGACCATCATGTTTCTGTCCGCGCCACGTTCGAGGCAGCGCTCGTGGACGGCGAGCATCCGGGTGCGTGCCTCGTCGATCCGTCCCGTGTACGCACAGATCAGCGCTTCGACTGCGCTGGCGCTGAACGGAATCGGGACGTCGTCGTTGACCTGTTCGAGCTCCAGCGCGCGGTTCAGGCTCGCTTCGTCGACGCCATGCCCGTACATGAATTGCGTGTGCGCCCAATGGCTCAGAGCCTGGCTCGCCAGCCCAGGAATACCCGAGTTCTCCGCTACGGTGGCCGCTTCCCTGGCGTTGCGCAACGATTCGTCGAACATGCCCTGCGCGGGTGTGCCTTCCGCGAAGGCGCCCATGCCCTGGGTGAAGGACAGGTTCAGCAACGTCTGAACGAGGATGGGCGCCACGTCCTGCGAGTCGTCGACGGCGCGGGTGAGTAGATCCATGGCGGTGATGAAGTTGTTGTCGTAGATGCGGATCGCGGCGAGCAGGTTCAGGGCAATGCCGCGCAGCATCCCTGGTCGCAATTGATCGACGATCGGGGTCAGCAGGCTCTCGGCGTGGTCGGTGCTGCCTGCCAGGAAATGGTCTCCCGCGGCACGTATCCGGCGCCACGGCTTGTCGCCGCCGAGCCCGATCGCCAGGTCGAGCAGTTCGGCGGCGGCGGCCGGTGCACCCCGGCCCCGCGCGGCGTCGGCCGCGGCATCGAGTGCCTTGAGGGTGGTGTCGTCCGAGCTTGCCGTCGCCAGGGCGAGGTGGCGGGCCTTGAGCTCGGGCTCGACCTCGATGGCCGAGAGGGCCCGGTGCATGGCACGGCGGCTCGCCGGGGTCGCGTCGGTGTACACGCCGCGGGCCAGCAGCGGATGGGAGAACCGGACTCGGTTGCCGTCGATGCCGACGATGCCGTCGGTCTCCACGCCCTCCAGCAGCTCGACGATCCGTTCCGCGGTGGCGTCGTTGACGCGAGCCAGCAGATCCACCGTCGGTGCAGCGACGGACGCCACCGCGAGCAGTACCTTGCGCACGTCTCCGTCGAGGCGCCCGATCCGCAACCGCACCAGCTCGGCCAGCGTGCCCGGCAATCCAGGCTCCGCTTGCAGCGGCCCGCCGTCCATCGCCCGCGCCAGCTCCAGCGCGTAAAACGGGTTGCCGCCAGAGATTTCGGCGATGCGCACGATGACCGGGCGGGACAGCGGTCTGCCGAGACTGGCGGTGATGATCGAATGCAGGCCACCGAGGCTCAACGGCCCCAGCCGGATGCGCGTGAAATCTCCGGCCTCGCCGATCCGCAACCACGACGGAGCGGTGCCCTTGTTGGGATCGCACCGCTCGCTGAGCAGTACCCCGACCCGGCCGCGGAACCGGCGCGCAGCGAACGCCACGACCGCGTGGCTCGACGGGTCCAGCCACTGAACGTCGTCTATGGCGACCAGCACCGGCGTCTCGGGGGACAGCGCATCGACGATGGACGCCAGCGCCGCAGCCACCACCCGCTGGTCGGTGACGTGACCGTCGCCGGCGGCCAGCAGCAATACCCGGTCAACTGCCAGTCGCTGCAGGTTGGGCAACCCGTCGAGGGTGACGGACTCGATGTCGCCGAGCAGGTCGCCGACCGCGGCGTAGGCGAGCACCGTCTCGGCTTCGCCGACCTGTGCGGAGAGCACGCGGAACCCACGTGTGCGGGCCTGCTCGCACGCGTCCAGCCACAGGGTGGTCTTGCCGATGCCGGCCTCGCCCTCGATGATCAAGCCGGCCTGGCCCGATTCGGCAGCGGTCAGGAAATCCGCGATTGCGCTACGTTCTGCCGTCCGGCCGAGCCCACCTCTCGTCATATTCAGATGATGACAGCGAACGACCCGCCGTGTCGGACGAACGGCCGGTACCTCAACGTTCCGCGTTTGCTGTTAGAACCCCGAGCCGTGCACTTCGTGGCCGGGCTTCTCTGCGGCCAGGCCACGGTAGGCGTCCTCGACGGTGGCGCCGTGGTTGATCACGCCGTCGACCTCGCGGGCGATCGGCATGTTCAGCCCGTACTCGTTGGCGAACTCCATGATCACGCTGGCGGCCTTGACACCCTCGGCGACCTGGTTCATCGACGCGATGATCTCGTCGATCGTCTTGCCCGAGCCCAGCTCCTCGCCGACGTGGCGGTTGCGGCTGCGCTGGCTGGTGCACGTGACGATGAGGTCGCCCATGCCCGCCAGGCCGGCGAACGTGTCGCGGTGTCCGCCCATCGCCTCGCCCAGCTTGGACATCTCGCGCACCGCGCGGGCCATCACCAACGCGCGGGTGTTCTCGCCGATGCCCAACGCGTAGCCCATCCCGACGGCGATGGCGTAGACGTTCTTGAGCGCGCCCGCCATCTCGACACCGACCACGTCGTCGGTGGTGTACGTACGAAAACGCTGGGTGCGGAACAGGTTTGCGAGGTTGGACGCCAGGTGCTGGTCGGGCATCGCCAGCACCGCCGCGGCGGCGTACCCCTCGGCGACCTCGCGAGCGATGTTCGGCCCGGCAAGGATGCCCGCCGGGTGGCCGGGAAGCACCTCGTCGACGATCTGGCTCATCCGCTTGTTGGTGCCCTGCTCGAGGCCCTTGACCAGCGACACGACCGGCACCCACGGCCGCAGCTCCTTGGCGAGCTGCTCCAGCACGCCGCGGAAGCCGTGCGACGGTACGCCCATGACGACGACGTCGGCGGTGGCGGCGGCCTCGGAGAAGTCGGTTGTGGCCAGCAGCGTGGGCGACAGCTCGACCTCGTCGCCGAGGTAGCGCGAGTTGCGATGGTTGTCGGTGATGTCCTTGGCGGTCTCCTCCGAGCGGACCCATTGCAGGGTCGGTCCGCGCCTGGCGCAGATGGACGCCACCGTGGTGCCCCAGGAGCCACCACCGAGAACGACGACGTTGGGTTCGCGTTGAGCAGATGCCATGCCGATCAGGGTATTGCCGACGCTCGTGGTTTCACCGCGAGTTGACGAACTGCGTGCCATGCGAAGCCAGCCCGCGGCTGGCCGTGCGGTGGTGAGTGTCCACGTCGTGGGACAACAGTGTTGACATCGCCGTGGGTAGGGCGTTGACTGAGGTTCCGTTCCGACATTCGCCGTAGGCACCGTGCGGACCGGGCGGCGGCACGCGCCGGAAACGATATGAGGCCCAGATGACCCGGTCCGATGACAACGAACGAAATGTCTTTCCGGAGAACGTGATCCGCGTGGGGGCGGGTTTCGTTGCGAAGGAACGCCCACACGTCGTGGAGATGTTGACGGCGCTGGGGCCGCATCTGGCCAGGTGGGATCCGAGTGACATCGCCGTGGACGTCTCGTTGCACGACCGTGGCGGCAAGGAGCAGCGCGTCACCGTGCACACCACTCTGCCGGGCCTTCCGCCGCTGGTGGCGACCGCCGCCGGTCCCGACATCACCCACGCCCTGTCCGAATGCAAGCGCGAGCTCATCCGCCAGATCGAGCAGCAGAAGTCCGAGCACGAGCCGATGCACAACCGCCGGCTGAGACGCCGCAAGAGCCGACGTCCCGACGGCGCCGTTCCGTCTTCGACCGATCCGGTGGCCGGTCCAGGGTGACGAAGTCGCCGACCGCGCCCGATGCAGACGCCACCGAGTCCACCGACCGTGACGGCCAGGTGAGCCGGTCGAGGATCCTGCGGGCCGCACTGGGGATCATCGACCGCGACGGTGTGGACGGGTTGTCCATGCGTCGCCTCAGCGAGGAGGTCGGCCGAGATCCGACGGTGCTCTACCGGCACGTGTCGAACAAGGCGGCGCTGCTCGACGGCGTCTCCGAGGTCGTGCTGGGCCAGCTGCGGGTGGACACCACCGATCCGGACTGGGCGGCACAGTTGCGCGCCGTCGCGCACGACTTCCGCCGGCTGGCGCTGGAGCATCCGCACGTGGTGCCGCTCTTGGTGACTCGGCCGCTGGCGACTCCGCTCGGCATGCGGCCACCCGGGATGCTGCGCCCACTGGAGGACGTGCTGACGCTGCTGGTGTCCGTCGGCTTCAGCGGCGTCGATGCGCTGCACATCTACCGCATGCTCTTCGGCTTCCTGTATGGACACGTCCTCACCGAGTTGCAGGAGGTCGTCGAGCGCCCCGAGGAGACCGACGACGTCCTTCGCCTTGGCCTGCACCGGCTGACGATCACCGAGTTCCCGCAGGTGCGTGCGCTGGCGTCGGTCCTGGGTTCCTACGATGGTGCCGCCGAACTCGACCGCGGTCTTGATCTGCTGTTCATCGGACTCACCGCCACTGTTACGCCGCCCGACGGTTCGCCTGCATCTACTTGAGCCGCGCGCACAGCCCGGCTCAGGCACCTTCCAAGTCGCCCGCACCTTGCCGGTGAGGCTAGGCTAAGGAGGTCTACCAAAGTGGCCCAGACTCTGCCGCTGTACGACGCGACGAGCCGAGGAAACAAACTGGATGGCCATCACCGACATCGCGGCATACGCGCATCTGAGTCCAGCGGACATCGAGGCCCTCGGGGCAGAACTCGACGCGATCCGGCGCGACATCGAGGAGTCGCGCGGGGCGAAGGACGCGACCTACATTCGCCGTTCCATCGGGTTTCAGCGGGCGCTCGACATCGGGGCGCGGCTGCTCATCGCAGGCAGTCGGTCGAAGACCGGCTGGATGCTGGGGACGGCATCGCTGGCCTACGCGAAGTGCGTCGAGAACATGGAACTCGCGCACAACATCTCTCATGGCCAATGGGATTGGATGAACGATCCGGAGATCCACTCCACCACCTGGGAGTGGGACCAGGTGGGGCCGTCGTCTCAGTGGCGGTACTCGCACAACTACCGACACCACGTGTTCAGCAACGTCGTCGGAGTGGACGACGATCTCGGCTTCGGCGTGATGCGAGTGACCCGCGATCAACCGTGGAAGCCCGAACATCTGCTGCAGCCGCTGCGAAATGTGTTGCTGGCGGTGACATTCGAATGGGGCATCGCGCTGCACGACTTCTATTCGGAGCGCGACCGGGCCACGACGGAGGAGAAGAAGTCCGCCGAGGGGAAGCTGCTCCTCAAGAAGATCGCCCGCCAGACCTCCAAGGACTATCTGTTCCTGCCCGCGCTGAGCGGGCGCCGCTGGCGGCGAACCCTTGGCGCCAACGCCAGTGCCAACCTGCTGCGCAACATCTGGACGAACGTCGTGATCCTGTGCGGCCACTTCCCCGATGGCGCAGAGAAGTTCACCCCGGCCGTGCTCGACGACGAGACCAGCAGCGAATGGTATCTACGCCAGATGATGGGGGCGGCCAACGTCACTGCAGGCCCGCTGTTGGCGTTCTCGACCGGCAACCTGTGCTACCAGATCGAGCACCACCTCTTCCCCGACCTGCCGAGTAACCGCTACCGGGAGATCGCCGTTCGGGTTCGGGCGCTGTGCGACAAGTACGACCTGCCCTACACCACGGGTTCGCTGGTCCGTCAGTATCTGTTGACGCTGCGAACGATTCACAAGCTGGCGCTGCCCGACGGCTTCCTGCGCGCCACGTCCGACGACGCCCCGGAGACCGCTTCGGAGCGGAAGTTCTGGGCCGGCGCCGGATCGGCCATGCGACTGGGTGGCGCGATGGCGGGGCAGCGAAGCGGGCTGCGCACGGCGCTGCGCCACGGTGTCGGCCGCCGCCGACGCGCACGACGCGCCGGATCCGCGCCCTAGGGCGCTTCCTCGTCGTCGTCACTCTGGCTGCCGTGGGACCTCGGGGCGAACTCGGTGGCGGGTACCTCGTGATGCCGACGGTGGCGCAGGTCGGCCTCGTCGCGCGTGATGGACTCTCTGTCTCGATTCTCGCGCAGCGTCACCGCGAGAATGCCCAAGAGCAGGAGTATCCCCGTCACTCCGGCGACGATCAGAACCGTTCTCTTGGTCGGCATCGATCTACCTATAGTTGACGAACTGCAAAGCGACGTCGAGGTCGGCCTGCTTGAGCAGCGCCTGAACGGCCTGGAGGTCGTCGCGCTTCTTGGAGCTGACCCGGATCTCGTCACCCTGGATCTGAGCCTTGACGCCTTTGGGCCCCTCGTCGCGGATGAGCTTGGTGACCTTCTTGGCGTCCTCACTGCTGATCCCCTGCTTGATACTGCCGATCACCTTGTAGGTCTTGCCGCTGGGCTGTGGATCGCCCGCGTCGAAGGCCTTCATCGAGATGTCCCGTCGGATCAACTTCTCCTTGAAGACGTCGACGGCGGCCTTGACCCGCTCCTCGGTGGACGAGACGAGAATGATGCCCTCCTCGCCCTGCCATTCGATGGTGGTGTCGGTGCCGCGGAAGTCGAACCGGGTGGCCAGCTCCTTGGCGGCCTGGTTGAGCGCGTTGTCGACCTCCTGGCGATCGACCTTGCTGACGACGTCGAAGCTTGAATCCGCCATTGGATCCTGTCCTCCTCGGTTGTGGTGCGTTTTCGTCTTGGGACCATCCTCGTTGTACCCTGCTTATCGCACCAAACCCGGGTACCTCCTCGGGGGTGGTCGCAACCCTGGCAGGTTGCCCGAGCGGCCAATGGGAGCGGACTGTAAATCCGTCGGCTAACGCCTACACAGGTTCGAATCCTGTACCTGCCACGCTGGTCAGGCCCCCTTTCGAGGGGGCCTGACTTGTTCGAGTGGCAGCGGATTGTCACGGTTTGTCACAACTCCCGCGTAACTCTGCGTGCTGGCGGTCTAGAAACTCGGCCGGGCATCTCATTGATGTTCGACTGGCGCGGGTTGCCTGCAGATCGTGGGGAGTATGGACACGCCGTGACACCGCGGAATGCTTAGACCCAGCGCTGCGGCGTGAGCGCGCTGCCGAAAACAACCTGTTCCCGCTGAACGTGTGGGTGCGGGCTGCCATGATGTGGTCGTGTCCACTACCAATGTGATCGACCTGCAAGATCGGCCGGTCTACGGCTTTGCGCAGGTGGACCGTGTTCTCGGCCTCAAGCCGAGTACGTCGGCGCGGTGGATCGACGGTTACCGGCGCTCCGGCAAGGACTATCCG
>NZ_JAVRPS010000471.1:0-3921 GCF_032162105.1 Mycobacterium sp.
GGTGGCGCGGCGCTGAGCTGTCATCCAGGCCCCACGACGCTGCTCGTCGTGGACCTGATCGTCCATCAGCAGCTGCAAGGCCTGGGTGTGGGTGTAGACGGTGAGATTTGGTCGGTGGGCGACCGGATGCAGGAAGGCATCGGCCATCGACCAGCGACGGCCACGCCGTTGGTTGACGTGAAAGTACGCACTGCCGGCGTTGTCACCTCGGTTGAACTCGGCGATCGGGACAATGCCCACCTGGGCAGCGGCGGCCTGCCAGGCGTCCAAGATCTTCCAGCGCACCCGCGGCCGCTCGACGGGGATCTCACCACCGACGCCGTGCCAGTCGTCGGCTCCGCCGAAGTAGTCTTCCAACTTTTTGTAGATCGCCAGTGTCTCGCCGGTACCGTCCGGGCCACCCCAAAGCCATCGCTCATCACCGGTGGCCTGGGCCCACAGGTCGTAATCGGAGGCCTGTCCGCGCATATGGATCATGGCGTTGATCGACGAGGAGCCGCCGATCACGCGGCCCCGCGCGTAGTGAATGCTGCGGCCGGCCAGACCTGGGTCAGCCTCGGTCGTGAAGCACCAGTCGGTGCGGGGGTTGGCAATTGTGTACAGGTAGCCCACCGGCACCTTGATCCAGAACCAGTTGTCTTTGCCGCCGGCCTCAACCAAGAGCACACGGTGATCAGGGTTGGCGCTGAGCCGGTTGGCGAGCAGGCAGCCCGCACTGCCTGCTCCCACGATGATGAAGTCGAATTCGGCGACGGAGCTCATTCCGGCATCGGTCCTCCGTCTCGTCGGGTGTGCATCCAGTGCGCGACCAGTTTTGCGAGCGTACGTGCCTGCACCTCGGCATCGGTGTCATCCGCTGAGTACCACTGGCCATTCCGCCGCATAGGTGCATTTCTGCCGGTTTAATGAGCGCAGAATTCATGTGCGGTTCCGATGGAAACGCGAGCCGCGCTCTGAAACGACTAGAAGTTTGAGACGGGGGTTCTCGAATGAGTCTTGGCTCCGCCATCTCCGCCAAATGGAAGAATTTCAATGAACGACGGAAACAGACTTCGACAGGCGAAAGATGGACCGTAATAGGGGTGCTGGTCACCGTACTGTTCGGAGGTGTATCAGTACTCGCCTGGCTGTACCCGCAGTCGCCCGACGCCTCGACGGGGCATGTCACCGAAGAACTCAACCGGCATTAGCCCCGAAAGGCCCAGACTCCGGCCGAACTTCGGGGCCACCCACCCGGCCAGTTCGGTGTAGCACGTCATCGCCGCCTCAATGACCTGCACCGCACAGCGGTGCATCATCTCACCGCTGTAGGGCGCGAGGACCCGAAATCAGCGCCGTGACGTGCCCACATCGGCTAATCGTCAAGGGCGTTGCACGAGAGCATCGGCGGCTTGCTGTAATCGACGCTGAGCTTTTGCTTCGTTTGCGGCGCGGCGCCACCATGTGCCCGAGGTGTCGTGCGCTTCCACAACTCGAACGGCTGCCGGCCATTTGGATGCCTGACGGCTAACGTGAAGTGGCTCAAACCGTAAGCACGCGTCGACCCGTCCCACTCCGGAAACGTCGGTGGGGAATACCGTAGGAGCAGGTAATCGGCGTACCTCATTTGTTCGACATTGGCTTCCTGCCAACATTTGTCGGCGACGAACCCGTCCGGGTAAAAGCTCACGCGGTTGTCCCAAGTGGTGTTTTGGGTCAGGGCGACGCCGCGTCCGTCGACGTATGACGGGCAGCGGGGGCTTGGCGCGGTGTAGACGCCGGCCATCAGGGGCAGGCTGATCGCGTCGGAGTAGACGCAACTGCCGTTGGGAATGGCGGCAGTGGCGGCGCGCAGGTCCTCTTGGCCCCGAAGATCGCTGAGTTGAACGCCGGTGCCGATCACGAACGCGCCGGCGAATGCTATGGGGATCAGAGCGCCTCTTCGTATGTCGAGGGCGCGGCTGACCAAGAGAGCGACTGCGGGACCGAGGAATTCGCCGTAGTGCGTGAAGTAAGTCGGTGACGTCGCGAACGCCAGGGCGGTGATCACGAGCACTGACACCCACAGCCCGACTTGCGGGTCGAATCGCCGGAAACTGATGACCGCGAGCAGCGCGATCAGCACCAGGGCGAGTGGGATCGTGATGTCTGCGAGCCCCACCATGTTGACGACACGGTCGAGGCCGTCGGGTACGAAGGGGTTGCGCGCGCGGCTGAGCTGAGTGACGACGACGTCGTGCCAGGCACGGGCGGGAGCTGAGACGACGAACGGCGCGATGACCACAGCCATGGCAAGGAGCCCGCCGCCAGCTAGCGGTAGCAGCCATCCGAGCCGTCGTGTCCACAGAAGGTACCCGACGACCACGACTACATAGGCGAGTGCGAATAGCTTCAGCGAGACACCGGCGACGAGGAACATGCCGCAGGTAACGAGGTCGAAGCGTGTGGGTTGGTCGTGGCGTAGGAGAAACCAGACCGCTGTGAGGCATGCACAGGTAGCGAGCGGCTCGAGCAGGATCGTCTGCCCGGCCACGATCGCGTTCGGCATGACGGCGTACAGGGCGGCCGCGACGAGCGCACGTCGGCTGCGAGTCACCGGGTCACCGGGGAGGAGTGCGGCGAGCCGGTACACGAGCACGATGTTGAGCGCTACGACCAGCTGCATCTCGACCCGGCCGACTACCATTCCGATCGGGTCGCCGAGGAGGTACCCGAAGACGGCCGCGGGCAGCAGGACAATCGACACCCCGGGCGGGTGGACGATCGAGAAGTCGGAGTAGGGCAGGTAGCTATCGAGCAGCAGTCGCGCGGCCGCGTAGTAGACGCCGTCGTCGTACTCGAGCACGCCGAATAGGTTGTGCGACGGCCACCACACCAATGTGCGGAGCGCCACGCCGACCACGACCACTGCCGCGAGTGGCAATGCGACTTGAAACGTTCGCGCGGGCGGGACTGCCGCTACAAATCGAATTTTTCGTTGACCTGTTTGGTGCGGAAGTGCTCGAGGATGACGCGTAGTAGCGGGATCGTGCCAGCCAGTAGCGTGCCTCTTTTGCACCATGCGGCGACCGTAGCGAGTGGGTGCGGGATTCGTGGTGCAATCATGAGCAAAGGGTGAGGTATGTGACCTCCGAGCGATAGACAGCGTCCACTAGATCGGTGCTGGCGCAATCCCCCGGCGGGGAGGCGGCGTGGGCGCATTGCCCAGCTGAAGCCGTCCGGACGCCGCTTGTTTGGCTGAGGCGAGCTGATGCATCAGACGAATCATCGCGGACACAACGAGACTTCGACCGCGACGACTCAGAACCAACTGGCGTACAAGGCATGCCGCAGATGGCGCGAAGTATCGGCACGCCCGGATGCCACTAAACATATTGGGGTACAACACATTAACGAATATGCGGCAGTTTACTGGTAACCCGCCATATTCGATTCCGCCACATTGTTCTCGCGTGGGGGCAGCGATCGAGCTGAGATGAGGTGGGGGAGAGGGGGCCGCACGGAGCGATCGACTGATTGCGCCTACGGTTGAAGCGATCGCAGCGAACTATCTTCGGTTGGCCCGAGTCTTCTGGCACCTCCGCCTATTCACGCGGTACTTGTACTCAACCTACTCCAGGACAGGTCCTTGTCCTGGAGTACGCATGACTTCCAGCCAGTGGGCAATTGTTAGATGATCAGCTGAGTCGATTGCATCTCCGCGTGCTGAGATCGTGTCTCTCGCACCTGGCGAGACTGCTTTAGTCGTAGCCACCATTCCGCGCACAGCGCCTTCAGCCTGCATGTCCGCCCAAAGCGCCTTGACGACGACTTTCTCAACTTTTTGCCGCTGACGCTTGCACTGGACGATGAGAAGCGGTGGACCCCCCGATTCCGGTTCCGACGGCCACATCCGGATGTCTACGCCATCATCGTTGGACCCTGGACCGAGCTGGACCGCAT
>NZ_JAVRPS010000472.1:0-10412 GCF_032162105.1 Mycobacterium sp.
ACGGTTTTGGGCGCACGTGTTGCCCCGGGTCCGTGAATCGTTTCCCGACGCGTGGTTCGTCGGCGAGGTGATCCACGGCGACTACCCCGCCATCGTTGCCGCGGCGAAGTTCGATTCCGTCACGCAGTACGAGCTGTGGAAGGCGACCTGGAGCAGCCTCAACGACGGCAACTTCCACGAACTCGACCACGCGCTGCGCCGTCACGACGAGTTCCTCGACGCGTTCGCGCCGATGACCTTCGTCGGCAACCACGACGTCACCCGCGTCGCCAGCATGCTCGACGACCCCCGGCACGTGGAACACGCACTGGTGCTGCTGCTGACCACCGGCGGCGTCCCGAGCATCTACGCGGGCGACGAATGGGCCTACCGCGGCGTGAAGGAGGAGCGGTTCGGCGGCGACGACGCCGTGCGGCCAGAGTTCGCCGCGCATCCCTCCGACGACGAATCCCTCGGCCAGGACGTGTTCCGGCTGCACCAGCACCTGATCGGGTTGCGGCGCAGAAACCCGTGGCTGCACGAGGCGCGCACCTCGGCGCTGCACCTGACCAACCGGCAGTTCGTGTACCGGACCCAGGCGGGCGACGACGCGATGGTGGTCGCGCTCAACGTCGATGACACGTCGTTGCCGGTGTCGTTGCCGGAGTTGGGTATCGGCACCGGACGCCTCGTCGCGGGTTCGGGGGCGCCGGTCGAGGCGACGGTCGACCGGGTGGAGGTCGCCCCACACGGCTGGGCCATCGTCGCCCTCTAGCGCGCACCTAGTAGTTCGACGGTCAACGGGTCCAGCTCGCCGCCGTAGAACAGCTCCAGAACGGCCACGAAGTCGCGGTCGTCGTCGGTCGCTGAAGCGAACAGTGTCATCGACGACCTCAACTTGAGGGCGTCCACCTGGCCCATCACCTGCTCGATCGACCTGCCGTCGACCGCGGCCACCAGTCGCGCACATTCCCGCAGCCGCGGTCCGAGGATGTCGTGATCGAGGTAGGCGACCGCCTCGGCGCGGGATCCGATGCCGTAGTGCACGGCGGTGGCACTGCGGCCCAACTCCCGAAGTTGCGGGAAGACGAACCACATCCAGTGGGAGCGCTTGCGTCCGGCGCGCAGTTCGTCGACCACCGTGCGGTACACCGGGTCCTGGGCCTCGACGAAGCGCGCCAGGTCGTAGGGATCGGCCATCACTCCACCGTGCCGCACCGAAGTCTAGGTGTCGACGACCCTTGAACATTCGCCGACTCGGCTGAATCAGTTAGTTTTGCAAGCTAGTCTTTGCAACCGATGACGACGCCGACCGAAACCGCGCCCCAGGTCGATACGCATGACTCGACCAAGCCCGCCAAGCGGAGTCGTCGCCGCCTGCTGTCTCGCGTGAGCATCCAATCCAAGCTCCTCGTCATGCTGCTCGTCACGAGCATCCTGTCCGCGGCGGTGGTGGGTTTGATCGGATACCAGTCCGGGCGCAGCTCCCTGCGCGCATCGGTATTCGACCGGTTGACCGAAGTTCGTTCGTCGCAGACCCGGCAATTGCAGAGCACCTTCTCCGATTTGAAGAACTCCCTGGTCATCTACTCCCGCGGATCGACGGCTACCCAGGCCATCGAGGCATTCACAGCCGGTTTCGACCAACTCAACGACGCGACCATCGACGCCGCGCAGCAGCAGTCGATCGTCAACTACTACAACAATCAATTCGCCAAAGCCGAGGACGAGCAGACCGGTAATGACGTGGATGTCAGCGCACTCCTGCCGACGTCGAACGCCGCGAAGTACCTGCAGGCGTACTACACCACCCCATTCACGGACTGGAACGCGTCGATCAAGCTCGACGACGCCCGCGACGGCAGCCCGTGGTCGGCCGGCAACGCACGCTTCAACGACTTCTTCCGAGAGATCGTTACCCGCTTCCAGTACGAGGACGCCCTCTTGCTCGACACCAGGGGCAACATCGTCTACAGCGCGTACAAGGGCGTCGATCTCGGCACCAACATCCTCACCGGGCCCTATCACGGCGGTGATCTCACCGAGGCCTACCAGAAGGCCATGGCATCGAATGCGGTCGACTACGTCGGCATCACCGACTTCGGCGATTACCAACCCGCGAACCAGCCCACCGCATGGCTGGTGTCCCCGGTCGGCCCCCAGGGCCGGGTGGAAGGTGTTCTGGCGCTGCAGTTCCCCATTTCGAGGATCAATCAATTGATGACCGCCGACAAGAAATGGGAGCAGGCCGGCATGGGCAAGACCGGCGAGACCTTTCTGGTAGGACCTGACGACTTGATGCGGTCGGATTCGCGGCTCTTCCTGGAGGACCCGGAGGCATTCAAACGCGAAGTGATCGACGCCGGAACCCCACCGGACGTCGCGGAGGAATCGATCCGCCAGCAGGGTACGACGCTGGTGCAGCCGGTCGCGGATGCCGCCACCAGCGCTGCTCAGCGGGGCCAGACTGGCACCGAGATCGAGCCCGACTACCTCGGCCGCGAGACTCTGCAGGCCTATGCGCCCGTCGATCTCCCCGGCTTGCACTGGGCCATCATCGCGAAGATCGACACGGCAGAAGCATTCGCGCCAGTGTCGGCGTTCACCCGCACGCTGGTGCTCTCGACCGTGGCCATCATCTTCGCCGTCTGCGTGGCCGCCATGCTGCTCGCCAGATTGTTCGTGCGACCCATTCGCCGGCTCGAAGCCGGCGCCCAGCAGATCAGCTCTGGCGACTACGACGTCGCCCTGACCGTGCAGTCGCGCGACGAATTCGGCGACCTCACGGTGGCTTTCAACGACATGAGCCGCAACCTCAGTATCAAGGAGGACTTGCTCAACGAGCAGCGCAAGGAGAACGATCGCCTGATGCTGTCGCTGATGCCCGAATCGGTGGTGCAGCGATACCGCGAGGGTGAGGAGACAATCGCCCAGGATCACCAGGACGTCACCGTGATCTTCGCCGACATCGTCGGTCTCGACGAGATGTCCACGGAGCTGTCCTCGGACGAATCGCTGTCCATCGTCAACAAGCTGGTCCGACAGTTCGATGCCGCGGCTGAGAACCTCGGCGTCGAGCAGGTGCGGACCCTGCACAACGGCTACCTAGCCAGCAGCGGGCTCAACGTGCCGCGGCTGGACAACGTGCGTCGAACCGTTGACTTCGCGGTGGAAATGCAACGCATCGTCGACCGCTTCAACGCCGAGACGGGCGGCCAGCTCAAGCTGCGGGCCGGGATTGACACCGGCACCGTCACGAGCGGCCTCGTAGGCAGGGCCAGCTTGGCCTACGACATGTGGGGATCGGCAGTGAACCTGGCCTATCAGCTGCAGAGTGGGTCGGCGCAACCTGGCATCTACGTCACGTCCGGTGTCTACGACGCGATGCGCGACACCCGCACTTTCACTGCCGCCGGCACGGTCAACATCGACGGTACAGACGAGCCCGTCTGGCGGCTCGCGGACCGCCATTCATGAGCAGCGTGGTGGATGCGCCGTGGTTCTACTGGGCCATCGGAGTGGCCATTGGCCTCCCGTTTGGCCTGGTGATCCTCACCGAACTTCAGAATGGGCTGGCGCGTCGGCGAAGCGTACTCGCCCGTCCGATCAGCTTGCTGCGCAACTACATCCTGCCGCTCGGTGCGCTGCTGGTGCTGCTGGTCAAGGCGACCCAGGTTTCCGCGGAGGCCACACCGGTGCGAATCGTCGCGACGGTGTTCGGCTTCGTCGTACTGATCCTGTTGTTGTCCGGGCTCAACGCCACCCTTTTCCAGGGTGCGCCGGAGGGCACCTGGCGTAGGCGCATCCCGTCGATCTTCCTTGACGTGGCCCGATTCGCGGTGATCGCCGTCGGCCTGGCGATGATCTTCGCCTACGTCTGGGGCGCCAACGTCGGTGGCCTGTTCACCGCCCTCGGTATCTCCTCCATCGTCCTGGGCCTGGCGCTGCAGAATTCCGTCGGCCAGGTCATCTCTGGTCTGCTGTTGCTCTTCGAGCAGCCCTTTCAGATCGGTGACTGGCTGGACACGCCGTCGGCGCGCGGCCGTGTCGTCGAGGTGAACTGGCGCGCGACGCACATCGACACCGGTGGGGGCCTGCAGATCATGCCGAATTCGGTGCTGGCCGCGGCGTCTTTCACAAACCTCAGCCGGCCGCCAGGAGCACATTCGATCTCCGTGGTGACGGTGTTCTCGTCCACTGATCCGCCGGAGGAGGTCTGCGCGATGTTGAACCAGGTCGCCAGCAACTTGCCGCACCTACGCGCGGAGGCGCTGCCGAAGGCCGTTCCGATGGGTGGTAACGAATACAAGACGTCGATTCCGTTGCGGTCCCCCGCCGACGACGGATCGGCCCGCGCCACGTTCCTGAGGTGGACCTGGTACGCGTCCCGGCGCGCCGATCTTCACCTCGATGAGGCCGGCGATGACTTCGCCACGCCGGAACGGGTGGAGAAGGCTCTACGCGCCGTGGCGGCGGCGCTGCGGCTGAGCCACACCGACCAACAGGAGTTGCACCCGCACACCCGGATCACCCGCTACGGAGCCGATGAGACCCTGCAGTTCGCCGGCCAAACGCCCAAGCGGATGACATTTCTGGTGAACGGACGAGTGCGGTTGACGGTCACCGGCGAAGACGGGGCGATCGTGCCGGTACGCACGCTGGACGAAGGCGACTTCATCGGGCAGACCGCCCTGACTCGGGAGCCCGTCAGGGCCACCGCCACGGCGATCGGGGAGGTTACCGCACTGCAGATCGACCGCGAGCACATCGAGGTACTCGTCCTGCGAAAGCCGTTGCTGCTGCAGGAGATCGGCCGTGCGATCGAAGAGCGGCGGGCCAACATCCGGCGAGTGCTCGCCGCGGCGGCCGCGGACTAGCGGCATGAAACGACGTCTGCCCCGGCCCAGTGAGTTGGCGCCGCTGCTCCAGTTCCGCAAGCCGCGCCTCAACCCGACGGCCAGGCGTCTGGAGGATGCGCTCACCATCGAAGACCTGCGGCGAATTGCCAAGCGCCGCACGCCGAAAGCGGCCTTCGACTACACGGACGGTGCGGCCGAGGACGAACTGTCCCTTGCCCGCGCCCGGCAGGCGTTCCGTGACGTCGAGTTTCATCCGACGATCCTGCGCGACGTTGCCGAGGTCGACACGGGCAGGCAGGTTCTTGGCGACCGCGTCGCGCTGCCGTTCGGCATCGCGCCGACGGGTTTCACCCGGCTGATGAACACCGAGGGTGAGATCGCAGGCGCCCGCGCCGCGGCGCGCGCGGGCATCCCGTTCGCCCTGTCGACGCTGGGCACCACCGCCATCGAAGACGTTCGGGCAGCGAACCCCCACGGCCGCAACTGGTTTCAGCTCTACATGTGGAAGGACCGGGACCGGTCGATGGCGCTGGTGGAGCGTGCCGCCGCGGCGGGCTTCGACACGCTGCTGGTCACCGTCGACGTTCCGGTGGCAGGGGCGCGGTTGCGCGACACCCGCAACGGCATGTCGATCCCGCCGACGCTCACCGCGCGCACAGTGCTCGACGCCCTCCCACGCCCCCGGTGGTGGTTCGACCTGCTGACCACCGAGCCCTTGTCGTTCGCGTCGTTGGATCGCTGGCCCGGCACGGTCGCCGAGTACCTCGACAACATGTTCGACCCGACGGTCACCTTCGAGGATCTGGCCTGGATCAAGTCGCAGTGGCCGAACCGGTTGGTGGTCAAGGGAATTCAGACCCTCGATGACGCACGGGCGGTGACCGACCTCGGTGTCGACGGTCTGGTGCTGTCGAACCACGGCGGCAGGCAGCTCGACCGCGCGCCAGTGCCGTTCCATCTGTTGCCGACGGTGGCCAGGGAGGTCGGCGGGTCGTGCGAGGTTTTGCTGGACACCGGCATCATGTCGGGCGCCGACATCGTCGCCGCCATTGCGCTCGGTGCCCGGTTCACGATGGTCGGGCGCGCCTACCTCTATGGGTTGATGGCCGGCGGTGAGGCCGGTGTCGACCGTGCCATCGAGATCTTGTCGGCGCAGGTCAGCCGCACGATGAGACTGCTCGGGGTAACGAGTCTGGACGAATTGACGCCGCGCCACGTCACGCAGCTGCACCGTTTCGCGCGCGGCGAGTTGCCCCAAGGGTCGTAATCGCAGCTTTCACTTCATTCCCACTGGTCACAGATCAAATCGGCGCCCACGGTCTCGACGCCGAGTCGGAATCGTTAGCCAACTGCGATGTCACATCTCGGTGTTGAGAGCCGAAGCGAACCACATCGACGTGATTCACTAACGACCGCAAAGCAACGGCGATTGCTTGACAGGACATGAAGAAAGGCGGTCGGTTGCCGTTATGAAGTTCGTCAGAAAGATTCGTGGAACGTGGTTGCGCAGGCTGGCGGTGGGTGCCGTCACGGCGGCGATGTTGCCCACGCTGATCGGCTTCGCCGGGGGTTCGGCTACCGCTGGAGCATTTTCCCGGCCCGGTCTTCCGGTGGAATACCTGGATGTGTTCTCCCCGTCGATGAACCGCAACATTCGGGTGCAGTTCCAGGGCGGCGGCCCGCATGCCGTCTATCTCATGGACGGTCTGCGCGCGCAGGACGATTACAACGGCTGGGACATCAACACCCCGGCGTTCGAGTGGTACTACCAGTCGGGTCTGTCGGTCGTGATGCCCGTCGGCGGACAGTCGAGTTTCTACACCGACTGGTACCGGCCCTCGCAGGGCAACGGCCAGGACTACACCTACAAGTGGGAGACGTTCCTGACCCAGGAGCTGCCGGCCTCCCTTGAGGCCAACCAGGGCGTGTCGCAGACCGGCAACGCCGCGGTCGGACTCTCGATGGCGGGCGGCACCGCGCTGACCTACTCCATCTACTACCCGCAGAAGTTCGTCTACGCAGCGTCGCTGTCGGGCTTCCTGAATCCGTCCGAGGGCTGGTGGCCGATGCTGATCGGCCTGGCGATGAATGACGCGGGCGGCTACAACGCCGAGAGCATGTGGGGTCCTTCGGATGACCCGGCATGGAAGCGCAACGACCCGATGGTCAACGTCGGCCAGCTGGTCGCCAACAACACCCGGGTCTGGATCTACTGCGGCACCGGTACGCCGTCGGATCTGGATTCCGGCACCGACGGCGGCAACCTGATGTCGGCGCAGTTCCTCGAAGGGTTCACCCTTCGGACCAACCTGTCGTTCCGGGACAACTACATTGCCGCGGGCGGGACCAACGGCGTGTTCAACTTCCCGGCCACCGGCACGCACAGCTGGGGTTACTGGGGTCAGCAGCTGCAGCAGATGCTGCCCGACATCCAGCGCACACTGGGAGCTCAGGCCGCCGCTTAGGAGCTGCCCGACACCAGCGCAAGACCAGGGAGCCTGTCGTTACCCCCCCGAACGGCAGGCTCCCTTCTTGTGTGCCGTATTCCGGGGACCTAACCCTGCACCGACGGGCGGATGGTGATGTCACCGATCTCCACGTCGTGCGGCTGTTCGATGGCGAACGCAACGGCCCTGGCCACCGCCTCCGGTGGAAGACCGAAATCATCCATGTTGCTACGGATCTGGGCACGCATCACGGGATCGTCGATCGAACCGTCGAGTTCGGTCCGGACGAACCCCGGTGAGATCGACGTCGTACGGATCACACCGTCCTTCGACTCCTGCCGCAGACCCTCCATGACGGTGCGCACCGCGTTCTTCGTTGCGGCGTAGACCGCCATGTTCTCCACGACCTTCAGCCCGGCCGTCGAGACGATGGTGACGAAGTGGCCGTGGCCCTGGCGCCGGAACACCGGCTGCGCCGCAGCGATGCCGTACAGCACGCCGTGCAGGTTGACGTCGATCATCGCCGACCAGCCGTCGACGTCGCCGTCCGCGATGGGCCCGATCTTGCTGATGCCTGCGTTGCTGACCAGCACGTCGAGGCGGCCGAACTCGTCGACGGTGCGCGCGACCAGACTCTCCAGATCCTCGCGGAGGCCGACGTCGATGGCAACGGTGACCACGGTGGCGCCATCGGCGCGTAGTTCGCCGGCGATCTGGTCGAGCCGGTCAATGCGGCGCGCGCCAAGTACGAGCGAGGCGCCCCGTGCGGCGAGCAGCCGGGCCGTCGCCTCCCCGATCCCGCTGCTAGCGCCCGTGACGGCGACGACCGTGCCTGGTGTGATGGCCATGGCCGTAAGGCTATTCCTCCCACCCAGCTCGATGGTTCACAACAGACGCCCAGCCGGGACACATATGATCGAGCCGATGAGTGAATCCGGTAGCGAGGCACCGCGATTGCCCGAAGCATCACCAACCACGGCTCCAATCAAGAGGACTCGATCCAACGGCCCCGTCCTGCGCGGAATCCTGCTCGACGTCGCGCCGCCGCTGATCGCCTATTACGGGCTACGCGCACTCGGAGAGTCGCAGTACGTCGCGCTGCTGTCGGCGACGGTGCTCGCCGGGCTGAAGGTCGGCTAAGACGCGATCCGGGCCCGGCGGCTGGATCCGTTCGCCGGGTACCTGATGCTGAACTTTCGGCTTGAGCCTGGCTGTCGGGCTGGCCACCTCCGAGGCCAGAATGCTGATGGCTGGGAACACGCTCGTCGGCGGCCTCGGCGCGCTGATCTTCCTCGGCTCGTGTGTGATCGGAAAGCCGCTGACGCAGGTGGTCTCCGAACGCGTGCAGCCCGACGGCGATGAGCCGGAGCCGGGCGAGAAGGACTTCATCCACCGGGTGCACGTTCAGCTGTCAGCGATGTGGGGCATCGGCCTGCTCGTGGGCATGTTGATCAGCCTGGCGATCATCTTTTCGCTGTCCGTCGACGTCGCGAACGGTGTGGTCACGGTGGTATCGCTGGCGCTCGTGGCCGGGCTGCTGGCCGTGACGTTCTGGTACGGGCGGCGGGCCCGCGACCGCTGGGAACAAACCACCTCACTCCAGGGTTGAGCCCACCAGGTTCAACTTTGGAGGTTTGATGTCAGAAGCCATCGCAGTTCCCGTCCTGTTCGTCAGCGACCCGATCGTGCTGCCAGGAATGGTGGTCCCGATCGCTCTCGACGACGCAGCCCGCGCCGCCGTCGACGCCGCCCAGGCCAGCGAATCCGAAAAGCTCCTGATCGCGCCCCGGCTCGACGACCGCTACCCCACCTACGGCGTCATTGCGTCGATCGTGCAGGTCGGACGGATTGCCGGCGGCAGTGCCGCCGCGGTCGTCAGGGGTGAACGGCGTGCCCACATCGGCTCGGGGACCACCGGGCCGGGTAGCGCGCTGTGGGTGGAAGTGACGGAGGTGACCGAGTCCGCCATCACCGACGACACCAAGGCGCTGGCCGCCGAATACAAGAAGCTGCTGCTGGCGATGCTGCAGCGTCGCGAGGCCTGGCAGATCGTCGACGTGGTGAACAAGATCACCGACCCGTCGGACCTGGCCGACACCGCGGGCTACGCCTCGTATCTGTCCGACGTGGAGAAGCGTCAGCTGCTGGAGACCGAGGACGTCGCCGAGCGGCTGCGGGTGCTGATCGACCTGACCGGCGACCACCTGGCCGAGGTCGAGGTCAACGACAAGATCGCCGACGACGTGCGCTCCGGCATGGAGAAGACGCAGAAGGAGTTCCTGCTGCGTCAGCAGCTGGCGGCGATCCGCAAGGAGCTCGGTGAGGGCGAACCCGACGGGTCCGACGACTACCGGGCCAGGGTCGAGGCCGCCGACCTGCCCGAGAAGGTGCGCGAAGCCGCGATGCGCGAGGTCGGCAAGCTGGAACGCTCCAGCGAGCAGAGCCCCGAGGGCGGCTGGATCCGCACCTGGCTGGACACCGTGCTCGAACTGCCGTGGAACGTCACGACCGAGGACTCGGCCGACCTGAAGTCGGCCAGGGAGATCCTGGACGCCGACCACCACGGGCTGGAGGACGTCAAGGACCGCATCGTCGAGTACCTGGCCGTGCGCGCACGGCGTGGTCAGCGCGGACTGCAGGTCGTCGGCGGGCGTGGTTCCGGCGCCGTGATGGTGCTGGCCGGCCCTCCCGGCGTTGGCAAGACGTCGCTGGGTGAGTCCGTGGCACGGGCCTTGGGCCGCAAGTTCGTTCGCGTCGCCCTTGGCGGCGTGCGCGACGAGGCCGAGATCCGCGGCCACCGGCGCACCTACGTCGGCGCCCTGCCCGGCCGGATCGTGCGCGCCATCGGCGAGGCGGGTTCGATGAACCCGGTCGTGCTGCTCGACGAGATCGACAAGGTGGGCTCCGACTACCGCGGAGATCCGAGTGCGGCGCTGCTCGAGGTGCTGGATCCCGCCCAAAATCACACGTTCCGAGATCACTACCTCGACCTCGATCTGGACCTGTCCGACGTGGTGTTCCTGGCGACTGCCAACGTCATCGAGAACATCCCGACGGCGCTGCTGGACCGCATGGAACTGGTCAGCATCGACGGCTACACCGAGGACGACAAGGTCGCCATCGCCCG
>NZ_JAVRPS010000473.1:0-5483 GCF_032162105.1 Mycobacterium sp.
TTCGCGTCTCGATCCAAGATCAGCTGATCCGCCCGAGGGAAGACCTCCTCGTCCCGGTCGGCACACCCGATCAGCACGATGACGTTGTCGGACTTCGAGATCGTGAGGCCCGCGATCTCGACGTCCTGGGTCGCCGTCCGGAGCACCGCCTGAGGCGGGCTGCAGTACCGGAGGAACTCTTCGATCGCGGACGGCATCAGAGACGGTTCGGCCATGAGCCGGGCGTGCTGTTCGGGGAACTCCGTAAGGGCAAGGGCCGCGTTCGTGATCAGGTTGGTCGTCGTCTCCATGCCAGCGAACAGGAAGAAGACACAGGCGGCGAGGAGCTCGTTGTGGGCCAGCGCGTCGTTCTCGTTTGCTTCGATGAGACCGCTGACCAGGTCGTCGCCAGGGTGGGCGCGACGTTCCGGGATGAGCTCCGAGAAGTACCTCCGAAGTGACTCGCCCGCAACGACCGCGGCCTCGGCCTGCTCCGGACTCGCCATGATCCCGTTGCCGAGGACGAGGTCACTCGCCCAGCCGCGGAACGCATTCTCGTCCGCGCCGGCGACGCCCATCATGCGTGAGATAACGCGCAGCGGCAGCGTGTCGGCCATCGTCGACAGCAGGTCGAATGGCTCTCCAGGCTCGATGTCCGCCAGCAGCTCCTTGCTGAGCATTTCGGCGTACTCGTGAAGGTTGTTCACCGCCCTCGGTGTGAATGCGCGCTGCACCACGTTGCGGAGGCGGTGATGCTCCGGCGGATCCGCAGCAGCCATGCTTTCCTTCGCGAACGCCTCGCCGATCCGGCCGATGTTTCCCATCGCCGCGCTCGAGAAACGTCCCGGATCCCGCAGGACGGCGGTGGCCTGTTCATGGGTCCCCACCATCCAGAACCCGAAGAGGTCGTTCTTCACCGGCTGACCGACAGCGCGGAGCTCGCTGAAAAAGGGGTACGGGTCCTCGGTGATTTCCGGACTGAACAGGTTGAATTCCACGCTCGCTCCCTCATTGTCAACAAGTAAGTACATACTATCTTCATGTCGAGCCAGAAACAAGGCCGCAAGTCTCGTACTCGAGCATCAATCGAACGTTCGTCGCCGCGCCGCTTGAGGGTCGTGTCGGCCGATGCCTGTGGCGATGCCCTGGCCGAATCATGCCTTCGGCGCAGGGATCTCAGTCTGGGTGAAACTGACCAAGGGCGGCGGAAGTGGAGTGCCGTCGAGCCAGGCGATGGCATCGACGGGCAAGCGGGGCGGTCGCCCGAACCGGCCCTTCGGGTAGCCGAGCGGGATGCACGCGACAAGTGTCACGTCATCGGCCACTCCTCCGACTCCACGAAGGGCATCGTGGGCGGCGAGCGGCACGGTGGTCAACGTCGCGCCGAGCCCCCGGGCCCGGGCGGCCAGCATGAGGTTCTGCACGGCCCGGCAGGATGCTGGCGTACCAGGTGACCGTCTCGACCACGTTGGCCCCAGGTCCTGGGAAGCCGACTGCGCCGGGGAGGATGACCGCCGGCACCTCGGCGAAGTGCTCGATCATGTATTCGCATGACCGCCGGAGTGCGGGCATGGAGCCGGTCTGGTTCTTCACCCGGTCGAAAATCCGTGCCCAGAGCTCGGCGAGCTGCGCGATCCGAGCCCGATCGGTGAGCACATAGAAGCGCCAGTTCTCCACGTGGTTGCCGCACGGTCCCATGGTGGCTGCCTCCACGATGTGCGACAGCAGCTCTTGCGGTATCGGGTCGGGCAGGAGCCGGCGCATGGCTCTCGTGGTGTAGACGACCTCGTCGAAACGAAGGCGCATCGTCAGCGCACCGTGGCGACATCAGTCGATGCCAATCAGCGCGCCGATACCCTCGGCCGGTGTCCCGAAGGGTCCCATCGTCGAGGTCATCCCGCCGTCGATGCACACCGTGGCGCCCGTCATGAACGACGCGGCGTCACTCACGAGGAACGCGACGGCCTCGGCGATCTCACTTGGGGCTCCCACGCGCCCGCTCGGGCTCGTCGGACCCAACAACTGCGCGAGCAGCTCCGGTGCGTCGTGGAGGGGGCCGAGTATCGGCGTGTCAATCGTTCCGGGACACACTGCATTGACCCTGATGCCATGCGGCGCGAGATCGACGGCGGCACTCTTCATCAGTCCTAGAACGCCATGCTTGCTCGCGCAGTACGCGGCGCCGGTCGAGGTCCCGAGGATCCCCATCGCCGACGACGTGAGTGTGATCGCCCCGCCCCCTGATGCCGCTATCCTTCGGCCACAGGACTGCAACCCCAGGAACGGACCGCCGAGGTTGACCGCGATCGTCCGCTCCCACTCGGCGACCGGGATATCGAGCAGGGAGCGCGCCGCGGCGACGCCGGCGTTGAGCACCGCGATGTGCAGGGCGCCGTAGTGTTCGACGGTGGCGTCGGCCATCCGCTCGTTCTGCTCGGGGTCAGCGATGTCCACGGCGATCGAGAAGGCCTGACCGCCGGCCTGAGTGATGTCATCGGCTACGACCTTGGCGCCGGCATCGTCGAGATCCGCGCAACAAACCTTGGCTCCCCGCTCGGCTAACAGCGATGCGGTGGCCGCCCCGATGCCCGACGCGGCGCCGGTCACGATCGCGACCCGATCCGCAAGTGTGAGTGTTGACATGATGACTCCTCAGCGTTCTAGGGCGCCGGCAAGCGCCAATGGGTTGAAGTACTCCCGATACAGCACGATCCGACCCGCTCGGGCACGGACGATGAGCGCATAGCGGTTCGCGTACTCGAGGCCGGTGGCCTCGAACGTGCCAGTCGACCGGAACTCGACAACGGCGAGCTCCGGGTCGGAGGTCGCATGGACCTCGACGTCGTGGAACTCCAGCTTCGAGAAGAGCTGGCTGCCGCTGAGAAATGCACGGATTGCTGCCTTTCCCTCGAAACGATTTGGAAGGCCCGGCGGCGCGAGCGGCATTTCCAATACCGCGTCGTCGGCCAACAATTCGACGGCGGCGGGTATGTCGAGCGCATGCAGCGCCCCGAGCCAACGCTCCGCTAGATCCTGTACCTGGGACATGTATTCCTCTCTAGTGGTCACCAGCGCTGAACAAGACGCTGGCGGTGATGCCGCCGTCGGCGATGAATTCCGAACCGGTGCAATAACTGCTCTCATCGGACGCTAGGAACAACGCGAGGAAGGCGATCTCGTCGGGCGTGGCCAGCCGCTTCATCGGGATCAACGGTTCGACCCTCCCGACGAGGTCCACCCCACCAATCGGGTCGAGCATCGGTGTTCGCACCCCTCCGGGGTGGATGGAGTTCACCCGGATGCCCAAGGGCGCGAGCTCGACCGCCGCCACCTTCGTCATCCCGCGCACGGCGAACTTGCTCGCCGAGTACGCGATCGTCGCCGGGCTGCCCCCGATGCCTTCGATCGAGGAGATGTTCACGATCGACGCGCGCCCGGCCGTGGTCATAACCGGGATCGCGGTGCGTATCCCGAGGAAGACACCGAGCTGGTTCACGCCGACGACCCGCAGGTACTCCTCGGTCGTGGTGTCAACGATGGGCGCCAGGGACGCGATACCGGCATTGTTCACGAGCACGTCGAGGGCGCCGAACGACTGCACGACGTCGTCTACGCATGCTGCCCAGGACTGCTCGTCGGTCACATCGAGGTGGATGTAGTGCGCGCTGGGCCCCAGCTCCTTGGCCAGCACCTCTCCTTCGGCATCGAGCACGTCGGCGATCGCGACTTCGGCGCCGTGCTCCACGAATAGCCGGGCCTCGGCCGCCCCCAAGCCCCGCGACCCGCCCGTGATGAGCGCGACCTTGCCTGCCAACCGAGCGGTCATCGGATCGCCAGCCCCGCGAGGCAGCCATCTTCTCGCCACTGGTGCAGCAGGCCCGAGACAACGGTCGGCGCCTGGGCCTCGACCCTCACGCGAACGCCTTCGTCAGCGCCTGTACCACGGCCTCCGCGGCTTCGTGAGCCTGGGGGAACTGCGTGGCCATACCGAAGAACCCGTGGATCATCCCGTCATAGTCGATCCACTCGGCGCCCACTCCGGCATCGAGGAGGCGACGACGGTACTCGACACCCTCGTCATGCAGCGGGTCGCACTCGGCAGTGATGATCAATGCCGGCGCGGCGCCGCTCAGGTCCGTCGCGTGCATGGGCGACGCATAGGGCTCTTGCAGGTGACCCCTGGCGTAGTGGTCCCAAGACCACGCCAGCACAGACCTGGTCAGGAATTTGCCCTCGCCGTGCTCTTGGAGGGACGCCGAGGTCATCGTGGAATCGAGGATCGCGCACACGAGAACCTGGAGGGAGAGCGGTGGCGCGCCGGAATCTCGTAGGCGCAGCGCGGTGGCGGCGGCCAGATTCCCGCCGGCGCTCTCGCCGCCGAGCGCGACCCGTCTCGGGTCGCCCCCGACCTCGGCGCTGTGGTTTTGGGCCCAGCTCACCACGGCTTCGGCCTCATCGAGCGCTGCGGGATAGGGGTGTTCTGGTGCCAGGTGGTACCCCACGCTGAGCACGACGGCCTCGACCGCGTTGGCGACGATCCGGCAGAACGTGTCATCGAGGTCGACCGTGCCGAACACCCAGCCGCCTCCGTGCAGCCACACGAAGACTGGGAGGGGCATGTCACCGGAGGGCCGGTAGAGCCGGGCGGAGACTTCGCCGGTCGGCCCAGGGACGGTGATCTCGCGGACCTCGGCGATGTCCGGCGGGTCGCCGCCCATGGCCGCGAAACCACCGGCGAGCTGGCGCCCCGTCTCGATGGGGAGGTTTTCGATCCCCTCAAAGCCGGCGGCCGCCAGCATGTCGATCAAGGCTTGAGCTTTCGGATCAAGAGGCATCGCATTCTCCTTGGTGGTGGGCTCCGACAACGGCGGGCGGCACTGTGGTGCCGTCGACGATCCAGTCGTAGTCGGACAGCTAGGCGAGCTACGCGTACACTGCGTCAGTTTACTAGTAAGTACTCACTTCGTGTCAATGGCTGTTGCCCGGACGACCATCCGCCACCTCGATTCAACTATTGGAGTGGGTGCTTACTACATTTATGCTGATAAGGCGCTCACGTCAACCGCCGCAGCGGTTTCGGACCCTGGCGATGAAGCGCCCGAACTGTCCCAAAGGTGGACCAGCCGGCCCCTGCTGATCTCGGTGGAGTGGCCGTCGGCTGGGGAACCCCTGAATATCGAATGTCCCAGGTATCTAGATGCCGGTGGCCGCGATGCGGGGCGTGATCTCATCCCAGAGCACCGCAGATGCCGTCGAGGGATCGAGGGAGTCACCCATGTCGAGGTTCCGTGCCGAACGCAGCAGCGCGTCGAGCGCGCCCTGAAGGTCGTCGGTATCGACCTCGTAGACGGACACGTAGCGGTGCTCCGGCGTGGCCACGCCCTTGGCCTGGGCATCGGAGACCCGGTAGCGGGACGCGCCGACGAAGCCGTCGGCGGCCAGCACCTCGGGGAGGTGGACTCCGTCGTACCAGTGGTTGAAGTCGTCGTCTCGCTCGGGGCTGA
>NZ_JAVRPS010000474.1:0-10838 GCF_032162105.1 Mycobacterium sp.
GCGGATGTAGCGCAGTTGGTAGCGCATCACCTTGCCAAGGTGAGGGTCGCGGGTTCGAATCCCGTCATCCGCTCGAAGGTGCAGTGGCATCAACCCCGACGGTGGAGTGGCCGAGTGGTGAGGCAACGGCCTGCAAAGCCGTGCACACGGGTTCGATTCCCGTCTCCACCTCCAAGAATGACCCGGCGCGATTAGCTCAGCGGGAGAGCGCTTCCCTGACACGGAAGAGGTCACTGGTTCAATCCCAGTATCGCGCACCAAGTTCGATGCAGGTCAAAGGTGGTTTCTGAGACCAGAAGCCAGCGACGGCCAGTCCCGCATCATCACCGGTACCGAGCGCCGCGTTGAGGGGCTGGAGATATGCATTTGCGCGCTTCAGCTCCGCACCGGCAGCATCTCCCTGTCTGACCCGCCCGCCGTCACCATCGATGACAGCCAGGAACTCAGCAGCGCGGAGGCACGTCAGGTTGCAGCGATGCTCCTCGAGGCGGCAGCCGAGATTGACGGGTGGGTGTCCCGATGACCGCTTCGGTGAGGGTTTTCCCCGGTGGGTGCACGGTCCGCGGCAACCACGTCTTTCGCCACCGCGGCGTGCCGCCCGTCGAGGACATCGATCCGAGCACGATCGACGGCGTGGTGTTCCACACGATGGTGACCGTGAATGCCGGTGACGTCGAAGGCCAACTGCTGCGTTGGATCGGCGACGACGGAGAAGTAGGCTACGAGGCCCGAATCGACGGCCTGGAAGAACAAGGCGGGGTATGCGACGTCGCCGCCTACAGCATCTCCAGCATCGCGTGCTTAGCCCGCGTCGCCAACGAGATTCGGTATGAGTGCGAGATCGTCACCGGTGTCCATGGCGATAAGCAGTGGACGGTCGACTGACCCAAACCCGCGTCCTACCTACTGTTCGGCCCGTCACCACTCTTCGGTAGCGGGCCGAGCTCCGATGCTCATCGAGTTCGTCATTAGCTGAAATGGTCTTGGTGGGGCGTATGTCTCTAACGAGACACCGCGTTGACCAGTCCGTCAAAGTTTGCTAGCGTTGTACGTCCCCGGGGCTGGCCAGGTGCGGGTCCACTGAAGGTAGCGCCGCCCCGGGGCCACAAACCCCGACGTCCGTCACCACTCTCCAGCGACTGGCGGAACCATTTTTCGCGACCCTTGTCGAAACTCGGCCCCGGCACCAGGGGGGAGGTGACGGGGCCGAGACATCGAGGAGCCATGGGGGGCCAGCTCCCAATTGCAAGCTAGTTGGGCTCCCTGAGAGGATAATTGGAGAACGATGTGGAAACTCGCTGCAACTGTGACACTTGACTCTTTTAGGTTTGCTGTCGGTCGCACGCGGCAACTCATCAGTTAGCGGAGGGCGGTCCAAGGGCTGATTGCGTCCATGCTGTCTTTTGCGAGGCAGTGGGTGAGGCATTCCTTGCGTTGTCGGGGAGGCAGCGCACGCTCCCCATTGCCGTTTGAGCTCGAGTGTCCGCCCGTCACCATGTCGGCGAGGTTGAGTACGCCTGGAACGAAACCGTGGCTCCGGAAATCGACAATAGACCCGTATGTGCGCTGGTCACGACACCCAAGCTGGCAAGCTGATTGAACTGGTTCAATCCCAGTATCGCGCACCAAGCTTTACACAGGTCAGGCCCGGTTTCTACCGGGCCTTCGCTGTCTCCGCGCAATCGTCGCGCAATAGGCCCGGTGAGATACGACGCCGGCTGCGGAGCAACCGACACGGGGGAGGCGTCAATCCGCTCGAGCGAGTGCTCTGAATGAGGCCAGGGACCGCGACTACGCAATATCCAATTGCCGCGAAGCGGCGGGTCCTATCGTGACCACCATGCGCGCCTTCATCATCGCCGTCGCGGCTCTCGTCGCATTCGCCCCGGTCGCCAACGCCACCCCCCAAGACGACCAATACCTCGGCGGCCTCAAATCACGCAATGTCGGCGGAGATCCCGACAAACTCATCGCTGACGGGCATGCCGCCTGCGACAACTACGGAACACCCGAACTCGTCGTCGACCAGCTGGCCGGCCTGCAACGCATCGGCTACACCGACATCCAGGCAAAAGACATATTCGGTACGGGAATGCAGGCCTACTGCTCGGACAAGCTGCCACGGAACGGCGTCCCCGGAGGCTGACGGTTACACGCTGCCTTGCGGGCGAGACGTTGCCGATGCGCACCGCCGTCTGATCGCAGGTACGTCAGGTGCCATCGAAATCTGTTCGTCTCCACATGTTTTCGGCCAGCTGAATGTCGGCAGACCGGCCTAGATTCTGCTGTACACGAACGGGGGAAGCACGACCAACTTCAACCAGACCCACGCTTGTCCGACGTGCCATCACACCAATCACGAGATCAGTGAGGACCTTCACTCCTACAAGCTCTTCGATGGTCGGGTGCGCCGCCCTGCGTTGTACTGCACGCACTGCCCGTGCGCGCAGTCGGTACCGCTGGTAGCTGGCTGGCCTGGAGGTGGATCCGCGGAAATCCTGGAGGGATCTGCCCAAGTATGGCCGCCGCCGCCAACGGTCAATCCTTGGGCGCAAGCGTTACGTCACTTCGCATCGCGCAGGCGTGAGTACGCGCGGACCAGATTCGGTGATGGCGATGGTGTGCTCGGAGTGCGCCGTGTTCGACCCGTCTGCCGAGCGCAGGGTCCAGCCGTCGGCATCCATCACCAGACGATCACTGCCCCGTGCCCACCACGGTTCAAGCGCCAGGGTCATGCCCGGCCGCAGCAGCAATCCGCGCCCACGCCGCCCACGGTTGGAGACGTGGGGATCCTCGTGCATGGTGCGGCCCAATCCATGACCGCCGAACTCGGCGTTGACGCGATATCCGGCCTCGGTGGCGACCTCGCCGATCGCAGCGGAGACGTCTCCGAGGCGACCGCCGGGTACCGCAGCGGCAATCCCTGCGTCAAGGGCTCGTCGCGTCGACTCGATCAGCGTTCTGTCATCGGCATCGGCACCGTCGCCGACGATGACCGTCACCGCAGAATCGGCTACCCAACCGTCGATCGAAACGGCGAAGTCCAGACTCAACACGTCGCCATCACGCAGCACGTAGTCGCGTGGCATGCCATGCAGCACAGCATCATTGACCGACAGGCAGATGACATTCCGGAAAGGACCGCGACCGAATGACGGCGCGTAATCCCAGTAACACGAGGTCGCACCGCGGTCGGTGATCAGCCCGCGGGCATGATGCTCGAGCTGCATCAAGTTCACTCCTGGCTGCGCCTCGACCGACAGCGTCGCCAACGTCTCCGCGACGAATTCACCAGTCACCGCCATCTTGTCGACCTCGTCGGCAGTCTTGAGTTCGATCATGTTCGACTCCGTCCAGCATCGGTATTCTTATACCGCCACGACGGTATCAGGACCGGTATTTGAATACCGGCTATGCTGACCGGCATGGTGCGCGTACCGCTGAGCCCAGAGCAGGTGAGAGCCGGGCAACGTCTCGGCGCGCTGATTAGGACGGCCCGAGCCGGTCGTGACCCCGAAACGATCGCGCGCACCGCCGGCATCTCACCCGAGACGCTGCGCAAGATCGAGGTCGGAAGAATGCCCAGCCCGAGCTTCGGCACGGTGATCGGACTCTGCAATGCGCTCGGCTTGCCCCTGCAGAATGCCGTCGATGCGTGGCATGGGACAGACGACCAACGGATGGCGATCTAGAACGACGCGTACCTCCCGCCGTCAACGCGCACTAGCCCACAGACACCAGGGCTGGCACGGGAAGGAAATGCCCGGCGGTGGAGGTGGCGGCGGCGGAGGGGGAAACTCTCCATCCCAAATGTTGTGCGCGGCATTGCCTTGCCCAGACGGGACGTACCAGTAGGTGTGGCAGATGTTCGCATCCCAGACCACTGGGTACACCCGAAGATTGCCGGTCTGCACCGGCGGATCCCCTGGGCACCAACGACATGGGCCTGATGGGTTGTCCTCCGGACAGCCCGGCCAGGCGTTGAGCGGCACGGGAGCACCGGGTAGGGCCTGGGCGGTGCCGGGGCCCACCACCCCCGCGACGCTGCCCGCGAGCAGCACAGCCGTTGCTAGCCCGACGACCAGTCGCTTCACAGGCGGCAGGCTATTCCCGCGTGCACTGGGAAGACGCGGAAATTGCGAAATTCGGTTTCATGGTTCGTTCCCTAATCGTGAAGGGCCGCCCCGTCGGTGTTGGTGTATTGGCCGGTCACAGCCAGATTGCGGCAGGCCTCTTGGAGGATTCTTGGAAGGTCGTGGAAGGATCGCCGGGCCGACGCTTGTCGGAATTTCCCTCCCAAAAAGTGTGCGAATCGGGGTGGCTAGTCGCTCCTACCTGGTGAACGGGTCACACAGGCGCGACCCGAGCCAACCCAGGAGGGGTTCTCGTGATCGACACATTGCTCTACGGCTATCTGACGGGATGGGTCCTGACCAGCATCGGATTGGCGGTGACCGCGCATCGGCTGCAACATCCGGCGCGCCCCCAGCCGCATCCGATCGCGCTGAGCATCGCGGCTGGCGCGGTCTGGCCGGTGCTGATCCTGGGCGCTGCGCAGATGGCGGTCGTCGCCCTGGCAACGGAAGCCATTCGCCGACGGGGATCCGGGCCTGGCGAGCTGCCTGCGGAAGCTGCCCCAGAAAAAGTGTCGGACTCGGGCCGGCTCGGCGCTCCTAACAGTGAACGCAACACGCAACACCAGACCAGGAGCATCCACGATGAACATGCAATATGCGCAAGCCGTAGTCGCTCACGAACGAGCGCAACTGCAACGCCTGGATGCCAGGTACCCGACCACCAACCGCCCAGAGCCACGCCCCTCGAAGAGTGCCTCTGAATAGGGGCGATGACGCCACTGCCCCTCGCCAGGCCCGAATAACCATTCTGTGACGAGAACGGCAATGAGTTTCGCGACCCGCCCGCCAAGGAACCCTCTAGCCAGGTTCGGACACCCAGCCCGGACACGAGATCAAGGGAGATCGCATGAGTGCTGTGGACAAGGCCAAGAACAAGGTCGAGAACCTGGGCGGGCAAGCCAAGGAAGCGGCTGGCGCCGCCACTGGTGACAAGAGCACCGAGAACGAGGGCAAGCTCGATCAGGTGAAGTCGAACCTGAAGGACGCCGGCGAGAAGGTCAAGGACGCCTTCAAGTAAGCGAACACGCCGGACATGTACTCGGCCCGTCATCCCGCACAAGGGATGGCGGGCCGAGTTGCGTCTGGAGGTATCCCCTGCACCTCGATCCAGGTCGTCCTCGGGACACTCCCCCCAGCAATGAGGCATCCTTGGCCAGTGGACGTGGACTCCCTGCTTCAGACCATCCCGCCGTTTGCGGTGTACATCGTCGTCGGCGTGATCATCGGCCTGGAGAGCCTGGGCATCCCGCTGCCCGGCGAGATCGCACTCGTCAGCGCCGCGCTGCTGGCTTCGCGCCACACCCTCGACATCAACCCGGTGGGCGTCGCCGCAGCGGCGATCACCGGCGCCATAATCGGCGACACGATCGGGTACAGCATCGGTCGCCGCTTCGGCATGGGACTCTTCGAGCGCCTGGGCAGGCGCTTCCCGAAACACTTCGGCCCGGGACACGTCGCCCTGGCCAAGCAACTGTTCGCCCGATGGGGCGTGTGGGCGGTGTTCTTCGGCCGCTTCATCGCACTGCTACGAATCTTCGCCGGACCGCTCGCCGGCGCACTGAAAATGCGCTATCGACACTTCTTGGCCGCCAACGCAACTGGCGCACTGTTCTGGGCGGGAGGCACCACCGCCGTCGTCTACTACCTCGGCCTGGCGGCGGAGAAATGGCTCTCCCGGTTCTCCTGGGTCGCACTCCTCGTCGCCGTGGTGATCGGCGTGATCGTCACCTTGCTGCTCAAGGAGCGCACCGCCCGCGCGATCGCCAAGCTGGAGGACGAGCACGACTGGGACACACTCCGACATCACTGAGAAACGGCGAAGCGGTGGACGTCACGCGGCTTCCAATTGACCTACGGGTGAACGCGAGGAATCCTATGGGGGTGGCGGAGCCGAATGAACAAAAAATAATTGACCAGCTCGTCGCGAGGCTTGCCACGACGCATCCGTCGGTGCCACCGGAGCGGGTGGCCGAGGTGGTGCACACCATTCACTCGCGGTTCGACGAACGGCCCCTGCGGGAGTTCGTGCCGCTGTTCGTCGAACGCGGCGCCAAGCGCGAGCTCAGTCAGCTCAGCGCCTCCGACGCTTAGCCGGTGCGACTCGGACGGGAATGCCCGACGGCGCGGCCACCGTCCTGACACCATCGGGGCATGACCGACCGCATGGAAGTCCAGCGCACGATCGCCGCCCCCGCAGCAGACGTCTTCGCCGTGTTGTGCGACCCGCAGGGGCACGTCGCGATCGACGCCACCGGCATGCTCCAGGACGCCGACGGCGAGTCGGTGACGGCCGCCGGCGACAGCTTCGTCGTGCACATGGACCGCGAGGCGCTCAACGACTTTCCGCTCGGCAGGTACGACGTCACCGTGCAGATCGGCGAGTACGAGAAGGACAGGCTGATCGCCTGGACGATCGTCGGCCAGATCCGCCCGAACATCGGACACGTCTACGGGTATCGGCTCGAGCCCGACGGTGACGGCACGGTGGTCACGTCGTTCTACGACTGGTCCGAGATCGACCAGCACTGGCGCGACGCCGGGATCTTCCCCGTCATCTCCGAGGGCGCGTTGCGTGCCACGCTGGGCATCCTCGACCGTACGGTGCGCCGCGGTTACCCGCGGGCTAGCGGCGTGGAATAGCCCCGGATCCAACGATGTTGCGTCCACCGTGACTGAACACGCCGAACTGAGCCCCACTGATTGGGTACGCGAGCAGACCGAGCGCATTTTGGAGAATGGCACGACCGACGGGGTCGAAATCCTCGACCGACCGATCGTGTTGTTCACCACCACGGGCGCGAAGTCCGGGAAGCAGCGCTACGTGCCGCTGATGCGCGTCGAGAACGACGGGCACTACGCCATGGTGGCCTCCAAGGGCGGCGATCCGCAGCACCCGACCTGGTACCACAACGTGAAGGCACACCCTTCGGTCACGGTTCAGGACGGCGACAAGGTCGTGACGGGGACCGCTCGCGAAATCGATGGCGCCGAACGCGAGCAGTGGTGGGAGCTTGCGGTCGCGGCCTATCCGCCGTACGCCGAGTACCAAACGAAGACGACGCGGCAGATCCCGGTCTTCGTCGTCGAGTAGCAACTCGTCAACCGCTGGTTGACGAATCTATGTCGTCAACCTAGAGTTGACGTATGGTCGAACCCAGTCAGATCGCCAACCCCGTCCGTCTCGACGACCTCATCACCGCGATCAAGAAGGTGCACGAGGACCCGCTGGAACAGTTGATCGACGCCGTTCTGGCTGCCGAGGCCCTCGGCGAAGTCGCCGACCACCTGATCGGTCACTTCGTCGATCAGGCCCGCCGGTCCGGCGCGTCCTGGACCGACATCGGCAAGAGCATGGGCGTCACCAAACAGGCCGCACAGAAGCGGTTCGTGCCGAAGGCCGGCCCATTTACGAAAGCCGACCCGATCGACCCGAGCGAAGGCTTCACCCGGTTCACCCCGCGGGCCCGCAGCGTGGTCGTCGAATCCCAGAACAAGGCCCACGCGGCGGGCAACGACGAAATCCAGCCCGCCCACCTGCTGCTCGCGTTGTTCCACGACCCGGACTCGCTGGCCGCCCGACTGCTGGCCGGGCAGGGCGTGGATGCGGACGCCGCCACTGCCGCGGTTCCGCTGCCGCCGGCAGCAGCCGACGGCGTGCCGGCGCTGATTCCGTTCAGCGGTGCGGCACGCAAGGTGCTGGAGCTGACGTTCCGCGAGGCACTTCGCCTGGGCCACAACTACATCGGCACCGAACACATCCTGCTCGCTCTGCTCGAGGCCGAGGCGGGCGACGGGCCCCTTCACGCGCTCGGCCTCGACAAGCAGCGGGCCGAGGACGAGGTCGTCGAGGTGCTCCGCTCGCTGACCGAGACGTGATTCGGGAATGAAACCGGCCCGGTGGCGGTAGAACAGGATCATGAAACTCGACGATTCTGCCCGCGCGCTCATCGGAAGAGGCGCTGACGCAACACTGGTCACCATCAACCCCGATGGCAGCCCGCAGGTATCCGTGGTCTGGGTGGCGTTGCAGTCGACACCCGACGGCGACGAACTCGTCAGCGCGCACCTGAGCGAGTATCAGAAGACGCGCAACATCCGCCGCGAACCGCGGGTGGCCCTCACCATCCTCGGCCCCGCCAGCCCGGGCCAGCAGACGCAATATCTGTCGGTGGCCGGGACGGCACGGATCGTCGAGGGCGGCGCGCCGGAGCTGCTCAGCGAGTTGGCCGAGGTGATGCTGGGGTCCAGCGAGCACTTCCCGCCGCCCAACGCGCCGGCGGGACTGCTGACCCGCATCCGGATCGAGAAGGTCGGCGGCCTCGGCCCCTGGACGGCCTGACCACCGATCGTCCCCCGTCGCGCTAGCGGTGTGCCAAGATGCGAGGCAGCAAAAGGGACGGGAGGCATGCGGCGATGAGCGCTCGCGCGAAGAGCAGAACAAGGGCCTGGTTGGTGTTCTTCATCGCCGTGGTGGCCGCCGTCGGCATCGGCGTGGCCCCACCTGCCGCCGCCGCGGTCATACCGATCGGCAACCTCGGTGACACGCTGCGCGTCGAGTTCAAGGGCATCGTCGCCGACATCACGGTGCACGACGTGCTCCCCACCGACCCTCCTCCGGGCTACACGCCGACTGGTTCGCCGCGCTGGCGCGACCAGGGCGGTCCGTGGCGTGCGCCGATCACCGTCCACATGATCCAGGCGCCGAACCCGTTCGTTGCGTCCATCCTGTTCGCGTTCAACGGCGTCACGCCCTACGCGGACGCGTACGCACCGAAGAACACCGACGCGCCCGACGCCCTGTCGACCGCGCTGCAGAATGCGCCGCCCGGCTCGACGGTCAACGGCGCCGTGTACTGGCAGGTCTACCGTGACCTCGTCACCAACGTCGTCCTGATCAATCCTCAAACCGGAGCCCACCTCGCGCAGTGGAACATCTGGCAGCCGGGAACGCCGCTACCCTGACGCGGTATGGCTGTCCAAGTCACGTCGGCAACTGAGCACGACCTACCCGATCTCGCCGACGTTGCGGCGCGCACCTTCCCGCTGGCCTGCCCACCGTCGACCGGACCCGACGACGTCGCCGCGTTCATCGCCGAGAACCTGTCGCAGACCCGCTTCTCCGACTACCTCGCCGACCCGGCGCGCGCGGTGCTGACCGCCCGCTCGGACGGCCCAATCCTGGGCTACACCATGCTGATCCGTGGTGTCATCGACGACGGCGACGTCCAGCGCGCGGTACCGCTTCGACCCGCCGTCGAGCTGTCCAAGATGTACGTGCTGCCCGACGTGCACGGCGCGGGCGTCTCAGCCGCCCTGATGACCGCGGCACTGGACGAGGCACGCACACTCGGCGCCGCGTGCGTGTGGCTCGGCGTCAACCAGGAAAACCAACGGGCCCAACGGTTCTACGCCAAGCACGGCTTCGTGACGAGCGGCACCAAGACGTTCAGGCTCGGCGCAAGCGTCGAGAACGACTACGTGATGGTGCGTCCGGTCTGACCCGCGTGGGTCAGCGCCAGCAGACGCGACGTGGCCCGCAGGTACTTCTTGCGGAACCCACCGGCCAGCATCTCCTCGCTGAAGATCGTGTCCAGCTTGGCACCCGACGCCACCAGCGGAATGCCCGCGTCGTAGAGCCGGTCGGTCAGCGACACCACCCGCAGGGCCACGTTCTGATCGTCGAGCGGATGCACGCCGGTAACGAAAACCTCCGCGACACCTTCGATCAATGCCAGGTAGCGCGACGGATGCATGGTCGCCAGGTGCGCGCACAGCGCGTCGAAGTCGTCAAGCGTCGCGCCCATCACCTCGGCGGCGCGCCCGCGCACCTCGTCGTCGGACGGCGGAGCCGGAGCCGGCGGCAGATCGCGGTGCCGGTAGTCCGGACCCTCGATTCGGACCGTGGTGAAGATCTGTGCCAGCGTGTTGATCTCCCGCAGGAAGTCCTGCGCGGCGAACCGGCCCTCCCCCAGCTGCTCGGGCAGCGTGTTCGACGTCGCCGCGACCGACACGCCGCGCTCGACCAGTTGCGAGAGCAACCGCGAGATCAGCGTCGTGTTGCCCGGGTCGTCCAACTCGAACTCGTCGATGCACACCACCACGTAGTCGGCGAGCAGCTCGATGCACTCGACGAAGCCGAAAACCCCAGCCAGCTGGGTGAGTTCACCGAACGTCGCGAACGCCGTCTTGTAAGGCTGGGCGCCCGCATCGGCGGCGGCCAGCCGGTAGTACGTCGACGCCAGCAGGTGGGTCTTGCCCACGCCGAACCCGCCGTCGAGGTACACCCCGACGCCCGGAAGCACCTCGCGGCGGCCGAACATCTTCTTCTTGCCTGCCCGCCGCTGGATGGCCTGATCGCAGAACTGGAGGCACGCCTGCACCGCCGCGGTCTGCGACGGCTCGGCCGGATCCGGCCGGAAGGTGTCGAAGCTGACGTCAGCAAAAGTCGGCGGCGGCACCAGCTGCGCGATGAGCCGCTCGGGCGTCACGCTGGGATGCCGATCGGTCAGATGAGCGACAGCGCTGGCCCCGTGCATGCAGGCACCTTATCGACGTGTTGAAATTGTCCCGTGCCCGACGCCGACCCTGCGACACAGCTCACAGAGATCACGGCGGTCGGTGCCACCTTCGACACCGACGACGACGGCCGCCTTGCGGCGTTCTACGCCTACCCCGAGGGCCTCCAGCGCTGCTGGGTGCGGG
>NZ_JAVRPS010000475.1:0-4238 GCF_032162105.1 Mycobacterium sp.
TCATCACCATCACCGGACCCGCCCAGCACCTCGTGGTCACCGACCAAAAGGGCAGACCTCTGAAGGCGGGATCGCTGGCCCGACCCCCGACCACACCCCCACCCGCGGTCAAACCATGTGCCGGACCTACCGGTGAGCGCGCCGACTGGTGGTGGTACCAGCCGTTCCAACCCCAACCACCACCCTCGACCAACTAGCTGCAGACCGCGCCCGTTGCAGCCGATCCGACCAGCTTGGTGTACTTGGCCAGCACACCGGTCTTGTACACCGGGGGCAGCGGCTCGAAACCGACCTTGCGCGACTCGAATTCGTCCTTGTCGACCAGCAGGTCGAGCGTGCCCTTGCCGACGTCGAGGCGGATCTTGTCACCGTCGCGGACGAAGGCGATCGGGCCGCCGTCGACAGCCTCCGGCGCGATGTGCCCGACGCAGAGGCCGGTGGTGCCACCGGAGAACCGCCCGTCGGTCATCAGCAGCACGTCCTTGCCAAGGCCCGCGCCCTTGATGGCACCGGTGATGGCCAGCATTTCGCGCATGCCGGGTCCACCCTTGGGTCCCTCGTAGCGGATGACGACGACGTCGTTGTGCGTGATGGTGCCGTCCTCGAGCGCATCGAGCGCTGCGCGCTCGCGCTCGAAAACCCTTGCGGTGCCCTCGAACACGTCGGAGTCGAAGCCTGCCGACTTCACCACGGCGCCCTCGGGAGCCAGCGACCCGTGCAGGATCGTGATGCCACCTGTCGGGTGGATCGGGTTGTTCATCGCCCGCAGCACCTTGCCATCGGGGTCCGGCGGTTCGATGTGGGCGAGGTTCTCGGCCATGGTCTGGCCGGTGACGGTGAGGCAATCCCCATGCAGTAGACCGGCATCCAGGAGCGCCTTCATCACGACGGGCACGCCGCCGATCTCGTCGACGTCCTTCATCACGTGCCGGCCGAAGGGCTTCACGTCGGCCAGGTGCGGCACCTTCTGCCCGACGCGGGTGAAGTCCGCGAGCGTCAGCTTGACGTTGGCCTCCCAGGCGATGGCCAGCAGGTGCAGCACGGCGTTGGTGGAGCCGCCGAACGCCATCACCACGGCGATGGCGTTCTCGAACGCCTCCTTGGTGAGGATGTCGCTGGTGGTGATGCCGCGGCGCAGCATCTCGACCACCGCTTGGCCGGACTTGCGTGCGTACTCGTCGCGCCGCTTGTCGATGGCCACGGGGGATGCGCTGCCCGGCAACGACATTCCCAACGCCTCAGCGGCCGAAGCCATGGTGTTGGCGGTGTACATACCGCCGCATGCGCCCTCGCCGGGACAGATCGCCCGCTCGATGATGTCCACGTCCTCGCGCGACATCAGCCCGCGCGCACATGCCCCGACAGCCTCGAAGGCGTCGATGATGGTGACTTCCTTCTCGGTGCCGTCGGTGAGCTTGGCCAGCCCCGGCATGATCGAGCCGTTGTAGAGGAAGACACTCGCGAGGTTCAGCCGGGCGGCAGCCATCAGCATGCCGGGGATCGACTTGTCGCAGCCCGCCAGCAGCACCGAACCGTCGAGGCGCTCGGCCTGCATGACGGTCTCGACACTGTCGGCGATCACCTCGCGGGAGACGAGGGAGAAGTGCATGCCTTCGTGGCCCATCGAGATGCCGTCGGACACCGAGATGGTGCCGAACTCCAGCGGGTAGCCGCCTGCCTCGTGCACGCCGCCTTTGACGGCCTGTGCGAGCCGCTGCAGCGACATGTTGCACGGCGTGATCTCGTTCCATGACGAGCCGACGCCGATCTGCGGTTTGACCCAGTCGTCGTCGCCCATGCCTACGGCGCGCAGCATCCCGCGGGCAGCGGTCTTCTCCAGGCCGTCGGTGACGTCGCGGCTGCGTGGCTTCATGTCGGGTGTGCTACCGGAGGGCGCTGGGGACATTGGTCAAGTATGCCTTCGCGGTACTAGCCGGCCAAACCGTTATCGATACCCCGGTGGGGTATCCGGTACGGTGGATTTCATGAAGTCGTTCATCGCCGCGCTGGCCGTCGCGGCCGCCGCCCTGTTCTTGTCGTCGTGTAGCAGCCCGGCCACCGACGGACACACCGGCCACCCGCAAGGCAGCGAATCCAGCGCATCCGCACAGCCCGCCGGCTTCAACGACCAGGACGTCGAGTTCGCCACCAACATGATTCCGCACCACCAGCAGGCGGTGGAGATGGCGGCGTTGGTGCCGGACCGGTCCACCAATCCCGCGGTGCTCAAGCTCGCCGCCGACATCTCGGCGGCGCAGGGTCCCGAGATCGAGACCTTGAAGGTGTTCCTGGTGCAGTGGAAGGAAGGCACCGACACCAACCCGGAAGCCCCCGAAACCTCGGGGAGCCCCGACAGTCATGGGGGCCACGGCGGCATGGATCCCATGGAGATGCAGGGCATGATCGACGCCGCGGCAATCGCGAATCTCGCATCGCTGAAAGGCCCCGAGTTCGACAAGTTGTGGATGCAGTCGATGATCAGCCACCACGAGGGAGCGATCGAGATGGCCAACGCCGAGATCGCCGGCGGCGTCAACGTCGACGCGAAGAACCTGGCGCAGCAGATCGTTACTGCGCAACAGGCCGAGATCAACCAGATGAAACAGATGCTGGGAGGCTAATGTGACTGCTGCACACGGGTATTCGTCGAACAAGGACAACTACTCGAAGCGGCTGCGCCGCATCGAGGGTCAGGTCCGGGGCATCGCGAAGATGATCGAGGACGACAAGTACTGCATCGACGTCCTCACCCAGATCAGCGCCATCAACAGCGCCCTGCAGTCCGTCGCGCTCGGACTGCTCGACGAACACCTCGGCCATTGCGTCAGCCACGCCGTCGCCGAGGGCGGCGATGAGGCGGACAAGAAGCTGGCCGAGGCGTCCGCGGCCATCGCCAGGCTGGTGCGCTCCTGACCTCTACTGCTTGCTGTACGACGTCGGCCGCACCACGAACACCACCCGGTCGGGATGATCGGGCGGCGGCTCGGTCAACGGTCCGCTGTAGCGGTCGTTGAGGTGCATGTAGTAGTCACCCTTGGGATCGGGCACGATCCGCTCGACGTCGCCCCGCACCTCGAGGTACTTGAAGGGGTTGTCCGGGTCGACGATCGACATGGCCACCTGTGGATGTGCCGTCACATTGCGATACTTCTGCCGCTTGGTGGTGTGGGTGAACCGCAACAGCTCTCCATCCCAGTCGAACCACATCGGGTTCACCTGGACGGTGCCGTCCGGGCGGGTAGTCGCCAGGTGGCCGTACAGCGGGCGTTCCAGCAGATCCTCGTACCCATCGGGTATCGCGACCACGGCAGTTTCCTCTCAGTTGACGTACGTACGCGCCGTGCAACGCCGAAACCGAATTCGTCGTTACCAGGTCCCGCCTCCGGCCGGGGTCCAAGTAACGCTCGGCCTCTCCGCGGCGATCAACACAGCAGCTCAGTGCCCTTTCCCGGCACTTTGGTCGGGCGCCGGCGAGCGTCGGCGGCGATGGCAGGCCCTCGCGCTGTGCCACACTGGATTGACAATTCTATTGGAGGTGGCGCATGCCGCAGGGGAAGATGAACAGACTGGTCACCGCGATCTTCGCGGCCGCAATGGTCGGTGGGTTGGCCCTGAACAGCCCGTCTGCGTGGGCTGATCCGGAGGTAAATCCGGACCCCGCTGCCGTCGACGCACCGCCGTTGGAGCAGCCCGCGCCACCGCCTCCCCCGGAGGAGTTCCCGGCCGCCTTCCCGCCGCCCCCGCCGCCGGTCGATCCGCTGGCGCCACCACCGGTGGACCCGCTCGCCGTCCCGCCTGCGGATCCGTTCGCCAACCAGCCTACGGTCATCCCCGAGGGAACGCCTGCGGGCCAGAACCCGACGCCGTATGTCGGGCAGCCGGTGTTCGCGCCGCCGACCTTCAATCCGACGAACGGCTCCAAGGTCGGCGCCGCGAAGCCGATCTACATCAACTTCCAGCGGCCGATCGCCAACCGGGCGTTGGCCGAGCAGGCGATCCACGTCTCGTCGGTTCCGCCGGTGCCTGGCCGGTTCTACTGGACCAGCGACAGCCAGGTGCGCTGGCGGCCGCAGGACTTCTGGCCCGCGGGCACCGTCGTCACCATCGACGCAGGCGGCACCAGGTCGAGTTTCACCGTTCCCGAGCAGCTGGTGGCCACCATCGACGACGCAACACACCAGATGACCATCTCGCGTAACGGCAAGGTGGAGAAGACCATCCCGGTGTCGATGGGTATG
>NZ_JAVRPS010000476.1:0-2717 GCF_032162105.1 Mycobacterium sp.
GATGCGCCACAACCAGGTCGAGGGCACTGATGGCCCGCGCCGTGATCAAGGGGCTGCCGGGTAACCGGCGTCCCGGGCCCCAGCACGAGACGCCGACTGCCAACGATCTGGTGGAGCGGACGTTCACCCGCGACGCTCCAAATCGGTTGTGGGTCACCGACATCACCGAGCATCGCACCTATGAGGGCAAGGTGTACTGCGCGGTCGTGCTGGACACGTTCTCCCTGCGTCTTCGACGTCACCACGTTGATGCCTCGCCACCCTTGACACATCAAATCGTCAACGCAGGATCGCCGGGTACGAGGAGGCGGGAGTGACGCTGTTCCACCCTTGTGAGCTGACGACAGTTCTGACGACAACGATGACGACAGTCGGGCTTCCAGACACCCTCGACTACGCGACAGTTAAACGCGCGTCGTGCCTAGTCACGTCACCCGCCCGTGCCTACGGATCAGAAGGTTGGGGGTTCGAATCCCTTCGGGCGCACTCAACGGCACTTCGGGTGTGAGATTGTGCCGAAGCCGCGTGTCTGGGCGCCTCGCGCCATTAACTTTCTGGGGTGGACTTCTCCTTCGATGCGCGCGGGTTGCTGGGGCGGGCCGTCGGCGCAGCCCGCGTGGGCATCAACGTCTACGACTGGGCCGAGGAACAGGTCGTGGCCGCACTGCGCAGCGGACTCGACGCGTTGGACCCCGATGGCGCTCCCAAGGCTTCGGCTCCGGAACCGGCTCCCGTCACCGATGAACCGGACCCCGACTCGTTGACCGGCAAGATGACTCGGCTGCTGGACCGGGCACTGGGCCAGAACACCCGTAGCAGCCAGGTCGAGCTCTACCATCACCTGCTCGACCAGTTGGTGGCCGACGAGGCCCGGATCATCGGGGCCCTGTCCGACGGTTCGGTGTCGCCGTTGGTGAACGTGTTCAGCTGGACTCGGCCGCGGGTGCCAGGGCGGGCCACCTTGGAGAACGCGTCTCTCATCGGCCGCACCGCCAATGTCGCGCTGCCCCAGATGGTCCCACAGTACGTTAGCCACCTGCTGTCGCTCGGCCTCGTCGAGAAGGGGCCCGAGGACCCCGCTCTCGAGACCGAGTACGAGGTACTCATGGCGGAGTCGATGGTGCTCGCCGCGATCAAGAGCGCGTCGCGGGGGCCGATTTCGGCGAAGGTCGAGAAGTACGTGCTGAGCCTGTCCGGCCTCGGCACGTCGCTGTGGGAGGCGACCATGCAGGGCGACGCTTAGTGACGACGTCCGTCGTCGCGCTGTCCAGCTGGTCGGAGATCACCCATGACTTCGGCGCCAACTGGCTGATCTACCTGTCGATGCCGTTGATCGCGGCCTTCGTCGGGTGGAGCACGAAGATCGTTGCGCTGGAGATGCTGTACCGGCCACTGGAATTCAAGGGCATCGGGCCATTCGGCTGGCAGGGCATCGTGCCACGGCGGGCAGGCAAGGTCGGCTCCAAGACCATCGAGCTGCTGACGGAGAATCTGCTCAAACCCGAAGAGCTACTGGACCGCATCGACGCCGACGAGGCGGTCGAGGCGCTGCGGAAGCCCCTGATCCAGGCGGTCGACGAGATCTCCCGGGAGCTCGCCGAGCAGCTCCGCCCCGGCCTGTGGGATGCGCTTCCAGATGCGGGCAGGCAGGCGATCCAATCCAGGATTCACGCCCAGGTGCCGGGGATCACCGAGAAGGTGCTCATCGAGCTCAAGGCGGACCTGAGCCGGTACGTCGACCTGCAATTCCTGGCCGTCACCACGCTGGTGCGCAACAAGGAGAAGCTGGTCAAGCTGTTCCGCGGCATGACCACCGATGCGATGGCGTTCGTGCGGCGCAGCGGAATCGTCTTCGGATTCGGCATCGGGCTGGTCCAGATGGTGGCGTGGGCGCTGTTCAAGAATCCGTGGATCATGCCCGCGTTCGGCTTCGCGGTGGGGTTCGTCAGTGACTACATCGCGCTGAACATGTTGTTCCGCCCCGTACAACCGAGGAAGTTCCTCGGCTTCATTCCGTTCCAGGGGCTGCTGCACGCCCAGCGGGCCAAGATCACCCGCGACTACGCCAAGATCCTGGCCGACGACCTCTTCACCCCGGAGATTCTGTTCGACGGCATCATCAAGGGACCGGGCGCGGACAAGCTCTTCGCGCTCGTCGCCAAGGAGATCGACGCGGCGATCGACGCACAGACGGGCATCGCGACCCCCGTCGTCGTGCTCGCCGTCGGCACCAAGCGCTACCGCGCAGTCAAGGACCGAGTGGTGGCGCTGGTCCTCGAGCGGCTGCCGACGACCTTGCTCGACGCACAGGACTACGCGACGGAGGTGATCGACCTGGAGAACACCATCGTGGAGAAGATGAACGCGCTCACCAACGAGGAGTACGAGTCGATCCTCCGACCCGTCTTCAAGGACGACGAACCGCTGATGATTGCGGTCGGTGCCATCCTCGGCGGTCTGGTCGGCGAGCTCCAGGTTCAGGTCATCGAACTGTTCGCGCACTGACGCTGCGTCACGCCACTAGTTGGTTGTGGGTGGTGGTTGGGGTTGGAACGGCTGGTACCACCACCAGTCGGCGCGTTCGCCGGTTGGTCCGGCACATGGTTTGACCGCGGGTGGGGGTGTGGTCGGGGGTCGGGCCAGCGATCCCGCCTTCAGAGGTCTGCCCTTTTGGTCGGTGACCACGAGGTGCTGGGCGGGTCCGGTGATGGTGATGA
>NZ_JAVRPS010000477.1:0-19097 GCF_032162105.1 Mycobacterium sp.
GCTGGACCCGCCCCCCGGTCTCGGCCCGATCGTCGAGAACTACCCCGTCAGGACGGGGTGGGCGATCACGTGCGGCCTCGGGGTCTGGGAGGCGTTGACCTCGAATATACAGCAGTGGCAGAGACCCGCACTTTTGTCTGCAGTCGCTTTGAGCAGCACGTTTTGTTCCTGGACAGGCCTTCCCGTCGTCGCCGCAACCCCGAGGCTGCGCCGGCTCGGTTGATACGGCAGGCTTGCGGGCGTGCCCAGCTCGAGCATCGACGCGGTCTCAGCAATATGGTCTTCGCGCGAGCGCTCATCCGCCATCTACGTCGCGTCGCCCGAGGGGGACACCGGAAAGTCGACCATCGCGCTGGGCATCCTGCACCGGCTGGCGGCCACCGTCGCCAGGGTCGGGGTGTTCCGGCCCATCACCCGTTTGCACGAGGATCGCGACTACATCCTGGAGCTGCTGCTCGCGCACACCACTGCCGGTCTGCCCTACGAAGACTGCGTCGGCGTCGGCTATGCGGAGCTGCACGAAGACCCGGACGCCGCGCTCGCCGACATCGTCGACCGCTTCCACCGGGTGGCCGAGCAATGTGATGCGGTGGTCATCGTCGGCAGCGATTACACCGACGTCGCCTCGCCCAGCGAGCTGAGCGCCAACGCCCGCATCGCGGTCAACCTCGGCGCGCCGGTGGTGCTTGCGGTGCGGGCCAAGGACCGTACTCCGGCCGAGGTCGCGCACGTCGTCGAGCTGTGCCTCGCCGAGATCGCCGGCCAGCACGCGCACACCGCCGCGGTGGTGGCCAACCGCTGCGACCCCGAGCAATTGGACGCCGTTGCGGAGGCGCTGGGGAGAGTCGAGCCGAGGGGCCTCAAGAGTTACGTGTTGCCGGAGGAACCGCTGCTGGTGGCGCCGTCGGTCGGTGAGCTGCGCGAGGCCGTGCACGGCACGCTCATCAGCGGCGACGACGACCTGCTGAGCAGGGAGGCGACCGGCGTGCTGGTGGCCGGCATGACCGCCGAGCACGTGCTGGAGCGGCTGCACGACGGGATGGCGGTGATCACGCCAGGCGACCGCTCCGACGTCGTCCTGGCCATCGCCAGTGCCCATGCGGCCGAGGGCTTTCCGTCGCTGTCGGGCATCATCCTCAACGGCGGACTGCCGCTGCACCCGTCGATCGCGGCGTTGGTGGCCGGCCTGGGGCTGCGGTTGCCGATCGTGGCCACCGACCTCGGCACCTACGAGACGGCGCGGGCGGTCGCGCAGGCGAGAGGTCGGGTGACCGCGAGCTCACAGCGCAAGATCGACACCGCGCTGGCGCTGATGGACGCCTACGTCGACACCGCGGATCTCATTGCCCAGCTGTCGATCTCGATTCCAACGGTGACGACGCCGCAGATGTTCACCTACCAGCTGCTGGACCGGGCGCGGTCGGACCGCAAGCGCATCGTGCTGCCCGAGGGCGACGACGACCGCATCCTGAAGGCGTCGGGTCGGTTGTTGAAGCGGTCGGTGGCCGAATTGACGATCCTCGGCGACGAACCCGCGGTGCGGGCCCGCGCTGCCGAACTCGGCGTGGACCTGTCGGCGGCCACCGTGCTCGATCCGCGCACCAGCCACCTGTGTGACCAGTTCGCCGAGCAGTACGCACAACTGCGCAAGCACAAGGGCGTCACCGTCGAGCAGGCCCGCGAGATCATGCACGACGTCTCGTACTTCGGCACCATGCTGGTGCACAACGACATGGTCGACGGCATGGTCTCCGGTGCCACCCACACCACCGCGCACACCGTCCGGCCGGCCTTCGAGATCATCAAGACGATGCCCGACGTCTCCACGGTTTCGAGCATCTTCCTGATGTGCCTGGCCGACGAGGTGCTGGCCTACGGCGACTGTGCGATCGTGCCCGACCCCACGTCCGAGCAACTCGCCGACATCGCGATCAGTTCGGCGCGCACGGCAGCCCAGTTCGGCATCGAACCGAGGGTGGCCATGCTGTCCTACTCGACCGGCACGTCGGGGACCGGTGCCGACGTCGACAAGGTGCGCGCGGCAACGGAATTGGTGCGCACACGCAAACCGGATCTACTGGTGGAGGGACCCATCCAGTACGACGCCGCGGTCGAGCCATCGGTGGCGGCCACCAAGATGCCGGATTCCGCGGTCGCCGGCCGCGCCACCGTGTTGATCTTCCCCGACCTCAACACGGGCAACAACACCTACAAGGCCGTGCAGCGCAGTGCCGGCGCCATCGCGATCGGGCCCGTCCTGCAAGGGCTCAACAAGCCGGTCAACGACCTGTCGCGCGGAGCGCTGGTCGAGGACATCGTCAACACCGTGGCCATCACCGCGATCCAGGCGCAGGGAAAATGACTTCGGCCCGCACCGTTCTGGTGCTCAACTGTGGTTCGTCATCCCTGAAATATGCAGTGGTCGAACCTGATTCGGGACGACAGCTGGCCGACGGGATCGTCGAGCGCATCGGCGATGACGGCGGCGTCGCCGATCACGAAGCGGCCCTGCGGGCGGCGTTCGACATCCTGGCGGAGGCGGGCCACGGTCTTGACGGGCTGGGGCTCGTCGCGGTCGGCCATCGGGTCGTGCATGGCGGGCCCGACCTGTACCAGCCCACCGTCGTCGACGACGCGCTGATCGAGACGTTGAAGACGCTCTCGCCGCTGGCCCCGTTGCACAACCCGCCGGCGATTCTCGGCATCGAGGTCGCCCGTCGCGTGTTGCCCGACCTGCCGCACGTCGCGGTCTTCGACACGGCGTTCTTCCACGACCTACCGCCCGCGGCCGCGACGTACGCGATCGACCGGGAACTGGCCGAGCGGTGGCACATTCGCCGCTACGGCTTCCACGGCACGTCGCACCAGTACGTCAGCGAGCAGGCGGCGGAGTTCCTGCAGGCGCCGCTGGGATCGCTCAACCAAATCGTGCTGCACCTGGGCAACGGCGCGTCGGCGTCGGCGATCGCAGGCGGGCGCCCGTTGGACACCTCGATGGGGTTGACCCCGATGGAGGGCCTGGTGATGGGCACCCGCTCCGGCGACGTCGACCCCGGCGTCATCACCTACCTGTCGCGGACGGCGGGGATGAGCCTGGAGGACATCGAGTCCATGCTCAACCGTCGCTCCGGGGTGCTGGGCCTCGGCGGTGAGATCGACTTCCGGGTGTTGCACGAGCGTATCGAATCAGGTGACGCCGCAGCACGGTTGGCCTACGACGTGTACATCCACCGGCTGCGCAAGTACATCGGGGCCTACCTGGCGTTGCTGGGCAACACCGACGTCATCACCTTCACCGCGGGCGTCGGCGAGAACGACGCCGCCGTTCGGCGTGATGCGTTGAGCGGCATGGCCATGCTCGGGATCGAACTCGACGAGCACCTCAACGACAGCCCGGCCAGGGGGCCGCGCCGCATCACGGCCGACATGTCGCCCACGACGGTGCTCGTCATTCCCACCGACGAGGAGCTGGCCATCGCCAGGGCGTGCGTGGGCGTGCTCGAGGCGAACATCCAAGTCGTTGACTGAATCCTGCCAGGTTCGCGGCGTAGCTTCGGCGCCGTGCCGCCCCTGCACGCACTCGTCGGATCGTGGTCACCGGACTTTCTGTCGCTGACGCTGATCCTGGCAATCGGTGCCGGGTATCTGTGGATGGCACGGCGCAGCGGCGAGCCGACTTCGGCGCAGGTCTGGAGCTTCGGTGGTGGGCTGGCGTTGTGGGCGCTGGCGACGCTGAGCGTCATCGCCGTCTACGCGCCGGTGTTGTTCTGGATGCGGGCATTGCAGGTGTTGTTGCTGCTGTTCGTCGTACCGTTCCTGCTGGCGATGGGTCGGCCGGTGGCGACGCTGCGCGCTGCGTCGAGCGCGTCGGGCAGACGCCGCCTCGACGGATTGCTGGCGTCCCGGCCGGCCCGGTTGGTGTGCTCGCCCGCAGTCACGTCGGCCTTGATGCTGGCGACGCCGTGGCTTCTATATCTGACACCGTGGTACGTGGCGTCGCTGACCAACGGCGTCGTCGCGGCGCTGACGCGGATACTCTTGCCGCTCAGCGGCTTTGGCTACTTCTACGCACGGTTGCAGTCCGACCCGGTGCCGCACCACTACTCGCCGCTGCTCTCGATCGGGATCAGCGTCGCCGAGACGCTCGGCGACGGGCTACTCGGGCTGGTGTTGTGGCTCGGCCCGCTGATCGCCCATGACTATTACGCAGGCCTTGGCCGAACCTGGGGGCCGAGCATGCGGACCGACCAGTCCATCGGCGCCGGCATCTTGTGGATTCTCGGGGACGTTCTCGGCCTGCCGTTCCTACTGGTGCTCATGCGAGCCTTGGGCTCACACGAGAAGGCGGTCGCCGATGAGGCCGACGAGGCCGATGAAGCCGAGCGTACCGAGCACGTCGAACCAGGCTCGGCTCGCCAAACCTTGTGGTGGGAAGCGGATCCGCAACTGCGGGATCGGTTCGGTAGCCGTTAGCCCGAGACGATATCGGTCCAGACCCGCGATCAGGACCGCCGCGACCGCGTCACCGCCGAACGCCGCGAACGCATCGAGCTGATCGCCGAAGAAGAACGCCAACGCCGAGCCTGTCTGGCCGCCAACTACCGACCACCACCCTTCTGATAGTTAAAGAACGGGCGAGTTCGTGGGGCGCAGATTCTGAACGTCGCATGCGGTGTTGACCCGTGATTGCCGCTACGGGCCGGTTTACACTCTGGCGCTATGCGCCGCTGCCGGTCTGTGTCCGACGTGGTCTCGCCATGATGGGACCTTGGTGGTGTCGTGTGCGGGGACACCAGATCGAGCGCACAAAAAGACGCGGGGTAGACCGCATCTATAAGACGGCCACCTGCCTCACCTGCGGACGATGGTGGGATACCAGCCCGGGTGACACGGAGGAGCCGGGCCTTGATGGGGCGCAAACGGCAACTTCTGAGCCTGTATCCCAGGTCGGCACGTCTAGCGGCGTAGCCGTCGGTGCACCAGGAACGCCACGGCCGCCAGGATCACCAGCACCGAGACCCACGGCAGCATGAACCCGGCCGCCAGCGTCAAGCCACGAAACACCGCAAGCAGCGAGGTCCAGCCATTGTGGATCGCACCGGTGAACCCGGTTGGCAGCGGCACTGCGGCCGGCTCGGTCGATAGCGTGACCGTGATCGTGGCGTAGGAGATCTGATCGCCAAGGGCGGTGCGCTGCGACCGCAGGCTGTCGAGTTCCGCCTGTCGTTTCGACAGCTGCTCTTCGGCCTGCAGAAGGTCGGCCGTACTCGAGGCGGTCTTCATCAACTCGGTCAAGCGGGTGACCGACGTCTGCAGCGCCTGGATCCTGGCGTCCTGGTCGACGCGTTGGGCGGTCACGTCGTCATGCGTCAGCGACAGCGAGGTGACGGTGCCCACCCCCTTCGCGCCGGCCAGGAAGTCGTCGAGCTTCGCGGACGGAATGCGCAGCGTCAGTTGGGCGCTGGGTTCGACGTCACCCGACGTCGATGTGCCCGACGTCGACGTGGCGGACTCGGACCTGCTGTCGATCCGGCCGCCTGATTCCTTTGCCAGACCGGCGAGCTTGTCGGAGGCGGCTCCGACGTCGGACACCGTCACCGCGATGGTGCCGGTCGTGACGATGTCGCGTGACCGTTGGTCCGGCTGTCCCGGTGGGCTCTCCGGCGGAGCGTCCAGCACGGGGGCAGACGGTTCGGCCCCACCACTCTTGCCGCTCATCTGCTGCGACGACTCGGGCTGCTGCTTGGCGCAACCACCGAAGGCGAGCGCGATCAGGGTGACGGCCAAGACACCAACGATCGCCCGGCGTGACGGCCGACGTCTGGTTTCCATGTTTCGAAAGTACCTGAGAGCAAAGTTAGCTGAGCTTCGCTAGAACGTGCTGGTCGGGCGCACGCTGTTGGCCAGGTCGACCAGCGCGTAGCGGTGCGCCTGCGTCGGCGCCAACCGGGCCAGCCCACGCAACGCCGCCTCGACGCCCAATTGCAGACCGTGCTCGGTGAACGGGAAGCCCAGGATGTGGTTCGTGCTCGCGGTGTTCTCGGCCAGCCAGTCCATCGCCGTGCCCAGCACCAGGGCCCGGATCTGCAGCACCCGCGGCTCGGTCTCCGGCAGCGCCTCCACTCGACGTGCCGCGTCGCGGATCTGCTGCTCGGTGATCTCGCTGCCCGACCGCCCGGACAGCAGGGTGACGGCGCTGGTCAGCCGCCCCGTGGTGAAATGCCTTGAGGTGGCGGGTACTTGGTCGAGGGTCTTGACGGCGGCGTCGCGCGCACCGGACGCGGACTGCGCACGGGCCAGGCCGAAGCCCGCCGAGATCACCCCGTTGTCGCTGTTCCACACCGTCTTGTAGAAGGTGCCCTCGTCGGCGGCGCCACCCAGTTCGGCCGTCGCGGCCAGCGCGAGCTTCGGCGCCAACTCGCCGGGCAGGGTGTCCAGTACCTCGGTGAAATGCTTTGTGGCCGAGTCGTAGTCGGCGGACAGGAGCTGCGCGACGGCGCGGAACCACATCAGCCGCCAGCGCCAGCCGACGCGGTCGGAGAGATCGTCGAGCTTGCGGTTGGCCTTCGCGACGTCGCCAAGGTCCAGCAGCGCCCGCACCTCCATCAACGGCAACTCGACCGACTCGGACAGGTCGATGCCCTCGGATTCCAGCGTCCCGTGCCGGGCCGCGCGCAGCGAATCCAGTGTCTGCACCGGCTGACTGAGCATCGTCGCCGACAACACGGTGGCGCCGACGTCGGCGGGGTCGACCATCGGCACCGGTAACGCCCTGACGATGTCCTGCGAGGTGAGCTTCTCCGAGTGCACCTGGCCGTCGAGGTAGACGTCGGTGTGTGCGACGAGCAGGTCGACGCCGAACGTCGAGCGCGACGGGCTGAACACCGTCGACAGGCCTGGCCGGGGTACGCCGGTGTCATGGGCGACGACCTCGCGCAGCACGCCGAGAAGCTGACCCGACATCTCCTCGGCGCTGGCGAAGCGCCGCCGCGGGTCGGGATCGATCGCCCGCCGCAGCAGCCTGCCGAACGAATCGTATTGGCTGAGAACGGGATCGTCCTCCGGCAGTCCGTCGACGTAGCGACCGTTGCGGGTGCGCATGTCCAGCGTCAGCGAGGCGAGCGTACGGCCGACGGTGTAGATGTCGGTGGCCACCGTCGGTCCGGTCTTCACGATCTCGGGTGCCTGGTAACCCGGTGTGCCGTAGAGGAATCCGTACGAGTTGACGGTCGACACCGCGCCGAGGTCGATCAGCTTGAGCTGCTCCTCGGTGACCATGATGTTCTCTGGCTTGAGGTCGTTGTACACCAGGCCGCTGGCGTGCAGATAGCCCAGCGCGGGCAGGATTTCGAGCATGTAGGCGATCGCCCGTGACACGGGCAGCTTGTCGCCCTTGGCCTGCTTGAGCGACGTTCCGCCGACGTACTCCATCACGATGTAGCCGACCGGGTCGCCGTGCTTGTCGTCGTGCTCGACGAAGTTGAAGATCTTCACGATGGCCGGATGGGTCACCTCGGCGAGGAACTGTCGTTCGGCCATCGCGATCGCCTGCGCCTCGGCGTCGCCCGAATGCACCAAACCCTTGAGCACGACCGGGCGGTCGTTGACGTTCGTGTCGAACGCCAGGTAGATCCAGCCGAGGCCGCCGTGGGCGATGCAGCCCTTGATCTCGTATTGGTCGACCACCATGTCGCCCGGACTCAGTTGCGGCTGAAAGGAATACGGGCTTCCGCAGTGCGGGCACCAGCCCTCCGAGAGAGCCTTCCCGTCGGACGAGGAGCGGCCAACCGGCTTGCCGCAGTTCCAGCAGAACCGCTTCGCCTCGGCGACCACCGGGTTCTTCATCAGCGCACGAAGCGGATCGCGCTCCTGCACCCGTGGCACCTCGACCAACCCGCCGCCGAGCCGGCGCATCGGCGACCACCTCCGCGTGACGGTCGTCGCGTGATCGCGCGGTTCGGTCTCCGCGGTACCGACCGAGATGCTGTCGGAGTCGTCGAAGGTCGGCCGGAACACCGCCTGCGTGGACATCGGTCGCATCGTCGACAGCGAATCCCAGGTCACCTCCGAGCGCTGTGTGCCGGGATCCGTCACCCCGTCCGCGTCTTCCTGGTCGTCCCGCCGCGTGGCCATCAGTCCGAGTACCTCGGGCTCGGTGGAGCCGGCGCCGGGCCGAGCACGGTCAACCACTTGCGGTACAACGTGTTCCACGTACCGTCGCGGCGGATGCGGTCCAATGTTCCGTTGACGAAGCGCACCAGGCCGGTGTTCCTCAGGTTGATGCCGATGCCGTAGGGCTCCTCGTTCATGCTGGGCCCGATGATGTGCAGGTAGGGATCTTGGCTCACCAGGCCGGCCAGGATCGAGTCGTCCGTGCTGACGGCGTCGACCTGGCGCTGCTGCAGCGCGACCAGGCAGTCGGCCCACGTCACCACTTCGACGACGACGGGCGGCGGGTTGATCTGCTGGATGCGCTTCAGCGACGTGGTTCCCGTCACTGCACACACCCGCCTGCCCGACAGGTCCGAGGCCTGCCGGATCGCCGAGTCCCTTGGCGCCAGGATCCGCTGGTTGGCCGACAGGTACTCGGTGGAGAAGTTGACCAACTTCTTGCGCTCGCAGGTGATGCTCATCGTCTTCACCACGATGTCCACCTGATTGTTCTGCAGCGCCGTGATCCGGTCGGCCGACGACAGGATGCGGTACTCCACCTGAGACGGCGTCCCGAAGATGTCCCGCGCGACCTCGCCTGCGATGTCGACGTCGAAACCCGTGATCTCCCCGGTGATCGGGTCGCGGAAACTGAACAGGTTGCTGCCGATGTCGAGGCCGACGATGAGCCTGCCGCGGTTGCGGATCGTCGATACGGCCGCGTCAGCCTGTGCCCTGGTCGGGAAGGGCCGCAGGCTCGCCCTGCAGTCATCCTTGACCGGAGCCGGCTGGACGGGCTCCGGCGGAAGCTCCTCCATGCCGGCGGGCGTCGGCGGCGCGAGCGTCACGCTCGGCACCGGGATCACCGGCAAGGCCTGGCCGCAGCCCGTCAGCACCGCCAGTGCGGCGAGGGCCACCAGAAGTCGCTTCATCACCGGCCGTCTGTTCTTCGCGCGAGCGCTCATCACCGGTACTCGCTCATCCTCGGCCACAACCCCAGCGTCACCGCGAACGCCGCGATCACGCTCAGCACCGCCGCACCGACGGTCGCGCCCGACAGCACCCGCCGCGCGTTGGTGATGTCACCGCGCAACTGCTGGCGACTCTCCTCGATGCCCTTGGTCAGCGCGGCGTCGAGCTTGTCGAACGCCGGCGTCGAATCGTCGTCGCCGGTACCGAGAGCCACCTGGGTGGCGGCCTGGTAGTTGCCGACTGCGACGTAGGCGTTGATTCGGTCGTCGGCGGCGCGCCACCGCTGCAGGAGTTGCTCGGCGTCGGCCAGGTCGCTCTTGTCGATCGCGTCCGCGCGACCGAGGTAGTCGGACAGCTGCTGCTGCATCATGTCGATGCGCTGGTAGTACGACTGCTTGCGCACGCTCTCGTCGCCGCGCCGGATCAACGACAGCGTCTCGTCGGCACGGGCCTGCTGGGCGGTGATGGCCATGGAGGTGACGGTCTTGAGCGACTCGGCCGCCGTGCTCTTGGCGCTGCGGCTGTCCGCGGTCGAGATGATGATCGCCGTCCCGACCCAGATGACCATGACCAGCACGGCCATTCCGCCCGCAACGAACCCGATGTTCACCCGGCGCCGGGTGCGGCGCGCCAGCCAGCGGTTGGCGAAAGCCCCGAACAGCAGGGTCGCGAGCACCACCAGGATCACCGGGGCGGGGATGCGGGTCGAGGCGGTGGTCTCGGCGTCCACCCGCCTCGAGGTCTCCTCGTACAGCCGCTGGGCGTCGGGCAGGATCTGCGTCTGCATCAGCGCCGACGCCTCGGACAGATACGACGAGCCGACGGGGTTCCCGGCACGGTTGTTGGTCCTGGCGGTCTCGACCAGGCCGGTGTAGACGGCCAGTTGCGCGTTGACCCGGCCGAGCAGCAACACCATCGGCTCGTCGGTCAGCCCACTCGACGCCCGGGTTACCGCCACCGACGCGTCGGTGATGGCCTGCTCATAGCGTTGTCGCACGTCCTGGGGCTCGGCGCCGGCGATGAACGCCGTCGCGGCGGCGGCATCGGCCACCGACAACGTGGTGTAGAGCTGCCCCGCGGCGAACGCCAGCGGTTCGGTGTGATTGAGCACCGTCGTCAGCGCCTGCTGACGATCGTTGATCGTGGTCGACGTGGCGAACGCGCACGCCATCACGAGCGCGGACAACACCACCCCGATGGTCAGGATGCGACCGGGGGTCGTCCAAAGAAACCACCACCGTTGATGTACGGGGGTTGTCGGCGACCGTGACGCCAGCGGCTCGGTCGAAGGGTGCGCCAACTCCACAGTCACCTGTGCGCGGACCTCTGCTTTCCGGCTACTTTTTCGACTCGCCAACTATATAAAAGAATTCTAAGAGCTGTTGGCGCGGCGCGGGGGATTCTGAGGCAGCGAATGTCGGCGGGAGTTCCATATCCTGAACGCGTGCATGGTGACGGTGATGGCTGGGTGTTGTCCGACGACGGCGCCCATTTCTGGGGCAGGCATGGCGCGGCGGGTCTCCTGTTGCGCGCCCCCGGGCCCGACGGCAGCGCCGCAGTGCTATTGCAACACCGGGCACCGTGGAGTCACCAAGGCGGCACGTGGGGCCTTCCTGGCGGTGCGCGCGACAGCCACGAAACCGTCGAGGAAGCCGCGGTGCGCGAAGCCAACGAGGAGGCCGGGCTGACCGCCGATCGACTGACCGTGCGGACCACGGTGGTGACCGCGACCGCAACGGGCAGCGACTGGACCTACACCACGGTCATCGCAGACGCACCCGAACAGCTGGTCACGGTGCCGAACCGGGAGAGTTCCGAATTGCGCTGGGTGGCCGAGGACGAGGTCGCCGATCTGCCGTTGCACCCCGGGTTCGCGGCCAGCTGGCCCCAGCTCCGCTCGGTGACGGCGTCGATCCCGCTGCTGGTCAACCCGCAGCCGTAAGCGCCGCCGTCAAGTCGCGGGCCGCTGCGGCGGGGTCGTCGGCGGCGGTGATCGCCCGCACCACCACGATGCGGCGCGCGCCTGCGGCGAGCACCTCGGGCAGGCGCTGTGCGTCGATGCCCCCGATCGCGAACCAGGGCTTGGTCGTTCCCGAGTCGGCGGCCACGCGGAGGAGGTCCAGTCCTGGCGCGGACCTGCCGGGTTTGGTTGGGGTCGGCCAGCACGGGCCGACGCAGAAGTAGTCGACCTCCTCGTCGATGGCGGCGGCCACCTGCGCCGGGTCGTGGCTGGAACGGCCGATCAAGGTGCCCGGCCCGATGATGTCGCGCGCCAGCGACAGCGGTAGGTCGTCCTGCCCGAGATGTAGGACGTCGGCCCCGGCGCCGCGGGCGATGTCGGCGCGGTCGTTGACCGCCAGCAGGGCGCCGTGCCGTCGCGCCGCGTCGCCCAGAATCTCCAGCGCGGCCAGCTCGTCGCGTGCCTCCAGCGGTCCGAACCGCTGCTCGCCCGCCGAGCCCTTGTCGCGCAGCTGGATGAGGTCGACACCGCCGGCCAGCGCCGCGTCGGCGAACTCGGCCAGGTCACCGCGTTCCCGGCGGGCGTCGGTGCACAGGTACAGCCGGGCGGTGGCGAGGCGGGCCAGGAAGGTAGGCCGCCGGGTATCAAGGGGATCCAGCACAACCGCGACGTTAGCCGCAGCTGGCGCCCCCGAGTAATGTGGACGGATCACACGGGAGTCCCTGGACCGGGGGCTGAGAGTGGGCGCGCCTAGCCCTTACCGTCACACCTGATCCGGGTCATGCCGGCGAAGGGAGGGCAGAAATGTCTCCAAGCTCGATAGCCGGCTCGCCGGCGCGATCTCTGGCGGTCGTCGGTGGCGGCGTCATCGGCCTGTCGGTGGCGCGCCGCGCCGCGCTCGACGGCTGGTCCGTACGCGTGCACCGGACCGGCGAGCACGGGGCCTCATGGGTGGCCGGCGGCATGCTGGCTCCGCACAGCGAGGGCTGGCCGGGTGAGGAGCGGCTGCTGCAGATCGGTCTTGCCTCGCTCGCGCTGTGGAATGAAGGGGGGCACGGCTCATTCCTGGACGGGCTGCCGCCGGAGGTGGTGACGGCGCGCGAGTCGCTTGTCGTGGCCGTCGACCGGGCCGACGTCGAAGATCTGAAGACCGTCGCGGGGTGGCTTGCCGCACAGGGCCACCCGGTGACTCCGACGACCGCGGCCCGCGACATGGAGCCGCTGCTCGCCCAGGGCATCAGGCACGGCTTCCGCGCTGAAACCGAACTGGCCGTGGACAACCGGGCACTCGTCGCGGCGCTGGCGCAGCATTGCGAACGGCTCGGCGTCAGTTGGGCCCCACCGGTCGACTCGCTCGACGACGCGCGCGATCTGGACACCGTGGTGATCGCCAACGGCATCGATGCGCCTTCGCTATGGCCGGGTCTGCCGATCCGCCCGGTCAAGGGCGAGGTGCTGCGACTGCGATGGCGCCGCGGCTGTATGCCGTTGCCGCGGCGCGTTATTCGAGCCAGGGTGCACGGTCGGCAGGTGTACCTGGTGCCGCGGCCCGACGGCGTGGTGGTGGGCGCCACCCAGTACGAACACGGCCGTGACACGGCGCCTTCGGTATCGGGGGTGCGCGATCTGCTGGACGATGCCTGCGAGGTGATGCCCGCACTCGGCGAATACGAACTCGCCGAGGCTGCGGCCGGTCTGCGCCCGATGACACCGGACAACGTGCCCGTCGTCGAAAGGCTAGACGAACGGACCTTGGTGGCCGCGGGCCACGGCCGGTCCGGCTTCCTACTGGCACCGTGGACCGCCGACCGGATCGCGGCCGAACTGAAGGTGGGTGTGCCCGCATGAGAGTGACCGTGAACGACGAAGCCGTCGAGATCCCCGAAGACGCAACCGTGACAGCGCTTCTCGCGACGCTCGGAATTCCCGACAAGGGCATCGCGGTGGCCGTCGACTGGGCGGTGCTGCCCCGGTCGGAGTGGGATCACCGGCTATCCGACGGGGCCAAGGTGGAAGTGGTGACGGCGGTGCAGGGTGGCTGACACCAAGCTCGCGATCGCCGGCCGCAGCTTCGGATCGCGGCTCATCATGGGTACCGGCGGCGCGGCCAATCTTGCCGTGCTGGAGGAGGCGCTGGTCGCGTCGGGCACCGAACTGACCACCGTTGCGATCCGCCGGGTCGACGCCGACGGCGGCACGGGGGTGCTCGACCTGTTGGCCCGGCTGGGCATCACGCCTCTGCCCAACACCGCGGGTTGCCGTGGCGCCGCCGAGGCGGTGCTGACCGCGCAGTTGGCCCGCGAGGCCCTGCACACCGACTGGGTCAAGCTCGAGGTCATCGCCGACGATCGCACCCTGCTGCCCGACGCCATCGAATTGGTCAGAGCCGCTGAACAACTCGTCGACGACGGGTTCGTGGTACTGCCCTACACCAACGACGACCCGGTGCTGGCCCGTCGCCTCGAGGACGTGGGCTGTGCCGCGGTGATGCCGCTCGGCTCGCCGATCGGGACGGGTCTGGGTATCGCCAACCCGCACAACATCGAGATGATCGTCGAGCGGGCTGGGGTTCCCGTGGTGCTGGACGCGGGCATCGGTACCGCGAGTGACGCCGCGCTGGCGATGGAATTGGGGTGCGATGCGGTGCTGTTGGCGACTGCGGTGACCAGAGCCTCCGACCCGCCGGTGATGGCGGCCGCGATGGCGTCCGCCGTCGTGGCAGGTCGGCTCGCCCGCGAGGCGGGGCGGATCCCGAAGCGGTATTGGGCGCAGGCCTCGAGCCCCAGTCTGTGAGTCGCTACGTCGCGCTCGGTTCCTCGATGGCGGCTGGCCCGGGAACGCCTGCGCCGCCGCTGTCGGCTCCCGACATCGCGGTCGCCCGCCACGACGGCGACACGCTGAAGCAACTCACCGAAGACGCCGCCACGGCCACGGGCTGCGAACTGGTTCGCGCGAGCGACGCCAGCGTCGATATCACCCCTGGTCGAACCAGCCGTGGGTGAGCCGACTCGGTTTGCCTCTGCCGGGCAAGGTGGCGCCGCTGCACCCGAACGCGGCGGGCATGCGCGCCGTGGCGGACCTCGTCGTCGCCACGCTGAACTGAGATCATGGGCCCAATGATCGAGTTGGCGGGCCTGACCAAAGTCTTCGGGCGGGGTTTGGCAAGGAACCGGGCCGTCGACGACCTCACCTGCTCGATCGAGCCGGGCGTCGTGACCGGATTCCTGGGTCCCAACGGCGCGGGCAAGACCACCACGATGCGGATGATTCTGGGTCTCGATCATCCGACCTCCGGCACCGCGACGATCGACGGGCGGACCTACCGCGAGTTGGCCGAGCCGCTGCGCACGGTCGGCGCGCTGCTCGACGCCAAGCAAGCGCACCCCAACCGGTCGGCGCGCGATCACCTGCGCTGGATCGCCGCGAGCAATCGCATCGCGATCACTCGCGTCGACGAGGTGCTCGACGTGGTCGGCCTCGCCGCGGCCGCAGACAAGAAGGCCGGAACCCTGTCGCTCGGGATGAGTCAGCGCCTCGGCATCGCGGCGGCTCTGCTCGGCGACCCCCCGGTGCTGCTGTTCGACGAACCCGTCAACGGGCTCGACCCCGAGGGCATCCGGTGGGTCAGGACGCTGATGCGCACCCTGGCGGCCGAGGGCCGCACCGTGTTCGTGTCCAGCCACCTACTCGCCGAGATGGCCAACACCGCCGACCGGCTGGTGGTGATCGGTCGCGGCAAGCTCATCGCGTCGACCACCGTCGCCGAGTTCGTCGCGGGTTCCGGTGCCGACGCGGTCCGGGTCCGAAGCCCCCAACTGGACACCCTCGAGGGGCTGCTGTCCGACGCAGGCATCGACGCGACCGCGGAGCCGGACGGCTCGGCGTTGTCCGTCCGCGGCGCGGCGATCGAGGTGATCGGGGACCTGGCCGCTCGCAACGGGATCACGCTGCACGAGCTCAGCGCCCAACGGGCCTCGCTGGAGGAGGCCTACCTCAAGCTCACCGATGGTGCCGTCGAATTCCGGACGGCGAGCCAGTGACCGCCCTAGCCGCGCTCAACGCCGAGCGGATAAAACTGTCGACGATCCGTTCGCCGCTGTGGTCGTGCATCGCCGCGGCGGTGCTGGGTCTCGGGGTGGCCGCGCTGCAGGGATCGTCGGCGTACGGTGCGGCGAGTCTGCCTCCGGAGAAGGCCGCGGTCGGGGTGGCCGTGTTCGGGATACCCGTCCTGATGGTGCTCTCGGCGATGACGATGACGGGCGAGTACCGCAGCGGGACGATCCGGACGACGTTCGCCGCCATCCCGAACCGCACCTTGGTCGTCGTTGCGAAAGCGGTTGTCGCCGCAGCGTTCTCGGGTGTATACACCGCGGCGATGGTGATCGGCGCCATGCTGGTGGCCGGGATGAGCTCCGACCCCGTGGTGGGAGCGCGGTTGTCGCTGGCGGAGGCAGGCGTGTGGCGGGTGGTCGGAGCGTTGGCGTTGTTCGCCGCGCTCGCCGCCGTGCTCGGCGTCGCGGTCGGGGCGCTGCTGCGCTACGCCGCCGGCGCGGTCGCGGTGCTGCTGCTCTGGCCGTTGGTGGTCGAACCCATCCTCGGCAACCTGCCCGACTTCGGCACCGAAGTCGGGCCGTACCTGCCGTTCGGCAACGCGTTCGTGTTCACCGACGTGCAGTGGCTCTATCCGGTGTACTCGATGCCGTGGGACCGGTTCGGCTCGCTGCTCTACTTCGCCGCGATCGTCGCCGTCGCCTTCGTGGTGGCCACCGTCGTCGTGAACCGCCGCGACGCGTGACTAACGTGGGGGCAATGCGGCGTAGCTCTCGAACGGCACTTGCGGTTCTGGCGGTGGTGGTGGTCGCGACGGCGCTGGTGACCGGGTGCGGCCGCAACGCCGCCCCGGCGGCGAACCCGTCGAACACGCCGAGCACCGCGTCGACGCCCGCGACCGATTTCGCCGGTGAGGTACAGCGCAAGCTCTCCGCGGACGCGATGATGGCCCACCTGACCAGACTGCAGGAGATCGCCGACGCCAACGGCGGCAACCGGGCGCTGGGTTCGCCGGGCTACGCCGCCAGCGTCGACTACGTGGCCAAGACCCTGCGGGACAACGGCTTCGACGTCAAGACCGACGAGTTCGAGGTACGGCTGCCGTTCGCCGACAAACCGTCAGTCACGGTCGGCGGAGCCGAGGTGAAGACCAACCCGCTCGGGTTCACCATCGGCACCCCGCCCGAAGGGGTGAGCGGTCCCCTGGTGCCCGCCCGTGAGGAGGACACGCCGGGTTGCGCGGCGTCGGACTACGACGGACTGCCCGTGTCCAGAGCCGTGGTGCTGGTCGATCGCGGCTCCTGCCCGTTCGCCGTCAAGCAGGCGATCGCCGCCGAGCGCGGGGCGGTCGCCATGGTCGTCGCCAACAACGTCGACGGCGACGAGGTGGGCGGCACGCTGGGGGAGCAGACCGACGTGAAGATCCCGGTCGTCGGCGTCACCAAGGCCGATGGTGCGCGGCTGCGCACCAACCCCGCCGAAACGACCATCAAGCTCAACGCTGGCGTCCGGGTGGAACGCACCCTCAACGTCGTCGCGCAGACCAAGACCGGGTCCACCAGCGACGTGGTGATGGCGGGCGCCCACCTGGACAGCGTGCCGGAAGGCCCTGGCATCAACGACAACGGCTCGGGCGTGGCGGCCGTGCTGGAAACCGCTGTGCAGCTGGGCAGTTCACCGCCGGTACGCAACGCGGTGCGGTTCGCGTTCTGGGGGGCCGAGGAGCTCGGCCTGCTCGGTTCGACGAAGTACGTGGAGACTCTCGACGTCGAAGCGCTCAAGGACATCGCCCTGTACCTGAACTTCGACATGCTCGCCTCGCCCAACCCCGGCTACTTTACCTACGACGGCGACCAGTCCGCACCGCCGTCGGCCGACGGCGGTGTCCCGCGCGTGCCGGAGGGCTCGGCGGGCATCGAGCGCACGCTGGCCGCCTACCTCGATGGTGCAGGAAAAGCGCCGGAGGACACCGACTTCAACGGCAGGTCCGACTACGACGCATTCACCCAGGCGGGCATCCCCGCCGGTGGGCTGTTCGCCGGCGCCGAGGAGAACAAGACCGTCGAACAGGCGCAGCGCTGGGGCGGCCAGGCCGACCAGCCGTTCGATCCGAACTATCACAAGAAGTCCGACACCCTCGAGCACATCGACCGCACCGCACTGGAGATCCAGGGCAGGGGAGTCGCCCACGCCGTCGGCCTCTACGCCCAGGACCTGAGCGGGCGCAACGGAATCCCCGTCAGAGACGACCGCACCCGCCACGTGGTGACGGACTCATGAGGCGGGCCTCGGCCCTGGCCCTCGTACTGGTGGTGGCGGCGTGTTCGTCGTCGCAGCCGGCGCCGCAATCCTCGGCCGACCCGGCCCGCGAGCTGGCAGGCAAGGTCACCGTCGACGGAATGCGCGCACACCTGGACAGGCTGTCCACCATCGCGACGGGCAACAAGGGTTCAAGAGCGGCGGGCACGCCGGGCTACGACGCCAGCGTCGACTACGTCGTCGAAGTGCTGCGGGACAAGGGATTCGACGTCGAGACGCCGGAGTTCGACCGGATGGTCCAAACCGACACCGGCGATCCGGCGCTGACGGTGGCGGGCCGCAAGTTCCCCGTCACACAGGCATCCCTGCTCGTCACCACTCCGGTGGCCGGGATCAGGGCCATCACCCTGCGTCCACAGAAGCCGGCCGGGTGCACCGCCGCGGACTATGGGACGGTGAACGCGCGGGGCGCGATCGCCATCGTCGACGACACCGGCTGCTCGGTCGTCGAAAAGCACGATGCCGCGGTGGCCAAGGGCGCCGTCGGGCTATTGGTGGTCAGCGACACCGGAGCGCCGGGCCTGTTCCCCGCAGGCTACTACCAGGGGCTCAAGTCGCCCGTCGCGGTCATCGGCAAGGACGTCGACGCGCAGCTGCGCCGTACCACGGCACCGGTTCAACTCTCCCTCAACGCCCAGGCCAAGTTGGTCAAGGTACGAAACGTCGTGGCGCAGACGAAGACCGGAGACGCGCACAACGTCATCGTCGCCGGCGCGCACCTCGGCACGGCGCCGCACAGCCCGGGCATGAACGACGACGGCTCGGGTGTTGCTGCGGTGCTGGAGACCGCCGTGCAACTGGGTGGCTCGCCAACCGTCACCAATGCGGTCCGGTTCGCCTTCTGGGGATCCGACGAGTCCGGTCTCGAGGGGCCGACGAAATACGTGAGCGGCCTCGACCGGCAGCAGATCGCCGACATCGCGATGTACCTGAACTTCGACATGCTGGCGTCGAAGAACGCCGGCTACTTCACCTACGACGGTGATCAGTCCGGGCAACCGAGCCCCGGAATCCCCGCCGCCAGCGTGCCACCGGGATCGGCGGGCGCGGAACGCACGCTCGCGGGTTACCTGAACCTGGCCGGTGTGCGGCCGGCCGACATGCCGTTGACCCGGGCCAGCGACTACGGCCCGTTCCTGGCGGCGGGCATACCGATCGGCGGCATCACCACGGGTGCCTCACAGCTGAAGTCCGAGGTGCAGGCCCGGCTCTGGGGTGGCAAGGCCGGAGCGCCGTTCGACCCCGACTACCGCACGGCGGGGGACTTACTCCCCAACGTCAACTCGCAGGCGCTGGCCATCACCGGCCCCGCGGTGGCCTTCGCGGTGGGCACCTATGCAGCCTCCACCGGCGGCCCGAACGGTGTCCAGCCGCGGGGTTGACAGGAATCCGTACGAAAGTGCCCACCCGCGCCGCAGCTACTTTCACAGCAAGCCTGCGTATGAATGACGTTCGTGAAGACCAGTTCTCGCCGATGGGCGGCCGTGACCGGGATCGCCACCGCGGTGCTCATGGGTGGCTTGTCGGTGGCGTGCAGCTCCACCGGCACCACCCCGCCGACCACCACTACCACGACGACCACCACCACCCCGACCACGACGACGACCACCGGTCATCACGGTGAGCATTCCTCGGGTGGCGGCGG
>NZ_JAVRPS010000478.1:0-20507 GCF_032162105.1 Mycobacterium sp.
TCGGCGTGCGTGACGTGGTTGGTCAAGAGGGTCTCGACAAGGTCTTCCAGGTACTACGCGCCCCGCACACCGAGGAGCCGACCAACTGGTCGCGCCGCTACAAGGCGAACCTCGAGAAGCTGGCGTCCGGTGACGTGAACAAGGTGGCCGAGGTCGTCCGCGACCTGTGGCGCCGTGATCAGGAGCGTGGCTTGTCGGCCGGCGAGAAGCGGATGCTGGCCAAGGCCCGCCAGATCCTGGTCGGTGAATTGGCACTGGCCGAGAACACCGACGACGAGAAGGCCGCGATCATTCTCGACGAGGTTCTGGCCGCCGCTTCCTGACGTGCCACGTCGGTGCGGTGATGAGCGCTTGCGCGAAGAGCAGTGACCTTCCGCATCGGTCTGGGCACCGACGTACATCCCATCGAACCAGGACGTCCGTGCTGGTTGCTGTGCCTGTCATTCGACGATGCCGACGGCTGCGCCGGTCATTCCGACGGTGACGTCGCGGCCCACGCGCTGTGCGACGCTCTGCTGAGCGCCGCCGGCCTTGGTGATCTGGGCGAGGTGTTCGGCACCGGACGCGACGAGTGGGCCGGTGCCGGTGGCGCCGACATGCTGCGCCACGTCCATTCACTGCTGGGCGCAAAGGGCTTTCGGGTGGGCAACGCCGCGGTCCAGGTGATCGGCAATCGACCCAAGATCGGGCCGCGTCGTGTCGAGGCGCAAACGGTGCTCTCCGGTCTGTTGGAGGCGCCGGTGTCGGTATCGGCCACCACCACCGACGGCCTCGGGCTGACCGGTCGAGGAGAGGGTCTGGCGGCCATCGCCACCGCTCTCGTGATCGAGGATGTGCCCGGTGTTGGCGGTTGAGCGCGAATAGGCCGGTAAGCTGGCCCGTCGTGACCGATCGCGGGGGCCGCACAGGGGCCCTGAAGCTACACGACACCATGACCGGTGCCGTGCGCGAGTTCATCCCGCTGCGCGATGGCCACGTGTCGATCTACCTCTGTGGCGCGACCGTTCAGGGGCTACCCCACATCGGCCATGTGCGCAGCGGCGTCGCGTTCGACGTGCTGCGGCGCTGGCTGACTGCAACCGGCTACGACGTCGCATTCATCCGCAACGTCACCGACATCGACGACAAGATCCTCAACAAGGCTGCCGACGCAGGCAGGCCGTGGTGGGAGTGGGCCGCCACCTTCGAGCGGGCATTCGCGGAGGCGTACGACGCCCTCGGCGTGCTGCCGCCGTCGGCCGAGCCGCGTGCCACCGGGCACATCACCCAGATGGTCGAGTTGATCGAGCGGCTGATCGAGAGAGGCCACGCCTATGAAGGCGGCGGCGACGTCTACTTCAACGTGCTGAGCTACCCCGAGTACGGCGCCTTGTCCGGGCACCGGATCGACGACGTGCACCAGGGCGAGGGCGTCGCCACGGGCAAGCGCGATCAGCGTGACTTCACGATGTGGAAGGGCGCCAAGCCCGGTGAGCCGTCATGGCCGACGCCGTGGGGCCCCGGCCGCCCGGGCTGGCACACCGAATGCGTCGCGATGTGCGAGTCGTATCTCGGTGCGGAGTTCGACATCCACGCCGGCGGCATGGACCTCGTCTTCCCCCACCACGAGAACGAGATCGCCCAGGCGAAGGCCGCGGGCGACGGCTTCGCCCGCTACTGGCTGCACAACGGTTGGGTGACCATGGGCGGCGAGAAGATGAGCAAGTCGCTTGGCAACGTGCTGTCGATTCCCGCCGTGCTGAGCCGGGTCCGGCCTGCCGAACTGCGCTACTACCTGGGCAGCGCGCACTACCGGTCGATGCTGGAATTCTCCGAGAACGCGCTGCAGGACGCCGTGAACGCCTACACCGGCATCGAGGACTTCCTGCACCGGGTGCGCAGCCGCGTCGGCACGGTGCTGCCCAGCGAGTGGACGCCGAAGTTCGCCGCCGCGCTCGACGACGATCTCGCCGTGCCGATGGCGCTGGCCGAGGTGCACGCCGCCCGCGCCGAGGGCAACCGGGCGCTCGACGTGGGTGACCACGACACGGCGATGGTGCATGCGCGGTCGATCCGCGCCATGATGGCCATCCTCGGCTGCGATCCGCTCGACGAGCGGTGGGAGGTGCGTGACGAGACCTCAGCGGCGCTGGCCGCCGTCGACGTGCTGGTGCGCGCCGAGATCGACCGTCGCGCCGAAGCGCGCGAACAGCGGGACTGGACCCAGGCCGACCAGATCCGGGATCGCCTCAAACAAGCGGGCATCGAGGTCACCGACACCGCCGACGGCCCACAGTGGTCACTCCTGGACGGTGGCACGAAGTGATCGGGCGAGCGAAGCGACGGGAAACATAGATGGCGGGCAACTCTCAGCGCCGCGGCGCGGTGCGCAAGGACGGCAGCAAGAAGGGGCCGGTCGTCGGCTCTGGCGGTGTCCGTCGTCGCGGTCTGGAGGGCAAGGGCGCCACGCCGCCTGCGCACCAACGGCCCCACCACCCGGCCGCCAAGCGCGCGGCGAAGGCAGCCAAGCAGCAGCGCGGGCGGACCAGGAAGACCGACGAGACCGAGATGGTCCTCGGTCGCAACCCCGTGGTGGAGTGCCTGCGCGCCGGAGTGCCTGCCACCGCGCTTTACGTCGCGCTTGGCGCGGAGACCGACGAGCGGATGACCGAAGCCGTCACGCGCGCCGCCGATTCCGGCATCACCATCCTCGAGGTGCCCCGCGTCGATCTGGACCGGATGAGCACCAACGGTCTACATCAGGGCATCGCGCTGCAGGTGCCGCCGTATGACTACGCGCACCCGGACGACATGTTGAGGGCAGCGACATCCGACGTCGCGCCCGCACTGCTGGTGGCGTTGGACAACATCTCCGATCCACGCAATCTGGGCGCGATCGTGCGGTCGGTCGCCGCGTTCGGCGGGCACGGGGTGGTGATACCGCAGCGCCGGTCGGCGTCGGTCACTGCGGTCGCATGGCGCACCAGTGCGGGTGCGGCGGCCCGGCTGCGGGTGGCGCGGGCGACCAACCTGAACCGGACGCTCAAGAGTTGGTCCGACGCGGGGCTTCAGGTGGTCGGCCTGGACGCCGACGGCGACACCGCGCTCGACGAGATCGACGGCACACAGCCGATGGTCGTGGTGGTCGGTTCGGAGGGCAAGGGGCTCTCCCGCCTGGTCAGGGAGAACTGCGACGCGATCGTGTCGATCCCTATGGCAGGCAAGACGGAGTCGCTCAACGCCTCGGTGGCCGCGGGCGTGGTGCTGGCCGAGATCGCCCGGCAGAGAAGGCGTTAAGAGCTACAGGCCGATGAACCGCAGCGCGACCCACAGTCCGACCACCGCGACGAACAGCGTGACCGGCGTCGTGCACAGCCCGATGCGACTGAATTCGCGCACCCCGGCCGGTATGTCGTGCTGGCGGACGACCCGCCGCCACAGCAGGTTCGCCAGCGAACCGGCGTAGGTCAGGTTGGGGCCGATGTTGACGCCGATCAGCACGGCCAGGATGGCGGCTGGGCCGGACACCGCGGCCAGTGGCAGCAACACCAGCACGGCGGGCAGGTTGTTCACGACGTTGGACAGCACCGCCGCGACGACCGCGATCCCGAGCAGTGCGAGGAAGGTGTCGCCGGTCGGCAGCAGCTCGCGCATCGCGGTGTCGAGGCCGTGCACCATCACGGCTTTGACCACCACGCCGAGGCACAGCACGAACGCCAAGAAGGGCACGTTGAGGGCATCCGCGATGCCACTGACGGTGCTGCGGCGTTGAGCCAGGCTGCGCACGCCAAGCACGACCGCACCGGCGAGCGCTGCCCAGGCGGGTGCCACGTCGAGCAAGGACGTGACGGCGAAGCCCGCGAGTGTCAGCACGAGCACGACGAGCACGAAGATCGGCACCTCTGCCTTTGGCGGCGGGTCGGCAGGCCGTTCCTGCGACGTCAGTTCCCGAGCGAAAAGCCAACGCAGTAGCACGAATTCGGCGATCACCGCAGCCAGCCAGGGCAGCGTCATGACCGCGGTGAACCGCGCGAAGGAGATGCCCGCGGCGGTGAATGCGAGCAGGTTGGTCAGGTTCGACACCGGTAGCAGCAGCGACGCGCTATTGGCCAGGTGCGCGGTGGCATAGACGTGTGGCTTGGCGGGGATAGACAGTGCGCGGGAGGTCGCCAGCACGACCGGCGTCAACAACACGACCGTCGCGTCCAGGCTCAGGATCGCGGTGGTGGCCGCCGCGATGACGAACACCATCGCCAGCAGCCGTCGCGGGTTGCCCGCACTGGTCCGCGCCATGGCCACACCGGCGGCGTGGAACAGGCCCTCGTCGTCGCACAGCTTCGCCAGTACCAGCACCGCGGCGAGGAATCCGACGACCGGCAGCAGTCGCTCGACCTCGGCGGCGGCGTCCTGCAGCGAAATCGCACCGATGGCGATCAGCACGCCTGCCGCAGGTACGGCCGCGATGGCTTCGGGCCAGCCGCGCGGCCGGACCATCGCGAAACCGAGGACGACGGCGAGCAGCACCAACGAAACGACCCCGTCGATGGTCATCCGTGCGCCCGCCAATGTTTCGTCGAGAGGAACAGTCGGTGACGAGTCCGTCGACGGACCCGCCTCGGTGTCGCGTGACGGCGCGCCGTGGCTAGCGTCATGTCCATGCGCACGCGTCCATTCGCCTCCCTCATCGTGCTGCTCGCGTCGACCGCCGCGCTGGGTTTCCCCGCCGTCGTTCCGTCGGCCGCCGCGGCGCCCGAGAACTTCGACCTTCAGGCACACCGTGGTGGCAGGGGGGAGACCACCGAGGAGTCACTGCGGGCCTTCTCGAAATCGCTTGAACTCGGCGTGAGCACCCTGGAACTCGACATCGTGATCACCAAGGACCGCCAACCCCTGGTGTGGCACGACCCGACGATCGACGCTACCAAGTGTGCCGACACCGGACCGGCCTTCCCCGGCGACCCGCAGTATCCGTACGTCGGCAAGCTGGTGCACGACCTCACCTTGGCGCAGATCCGCACACTGAACAGCGGCAAGCTGCTGTCCAACTTCCCCGATGCCGAGGTCGTCCGCAACAACAAGATCGCCACGTTGCCCGAAGTCTTCGCGCTCGCCGACTCCTACCGCGCGAACGTCCGCTACAACATCGAGACCAAGGTCGAGGCGGAAAAACCCGAGAACTCGGCCGGCCCAGCCGAATTCGTTGACACGATCCTGCCGGTGATTCGATCGGCAGGCAAGATCGACCGGGTCGAGATCCAGAGCTTCGACTGGCGCACGCTGCCGATGGTGCGGCAGGCGGAGCCGTCGATTCCGTTGGTGGCGTTGTGGGACGAGACGACCTGGGTTCCCGACTCGCCGTGGCTGGCTGGGATGAACCCCACCGTCGTCGGCGACCCGATCACCGGTGCCACCATGGTCGGCGCCAACATCCTTTCGCCTGGCTATTCGGTGCCCTACGGGCTGACACCAAAGGATCCGAATTTCGCGCTGGTCGCCGACCAGGCGTTCATCGATCGGGCTCATGCACTGGGGCTCACGGTCATTCCGTGGACGATCGACGACGCCGATGCGATGCGTGCCCAGATCGCGGCCGGAGCTGACGGCATCATCACCGACAATCCGACGCGGCTGCACAAGGTGATGGCCGGACTCGGAATGCCGTTGCCGCCGGCCTACCACCGAGTCAGCTGACCGCTGCCCACGGGTCCGCGCGCTCCCACACCGTCGGAAGGTGAAGGGGCAGGCCGTCTTCCCGTGCCAGGCGGGTCAGCGTCCGCATCGAGACGTCCAGATCGTCGCCGGCGTACGGCAACGCGCGAAGCGGCTCGTGCAGCGGCCGGAAGAAGTCGTCCCAGTGGATGAGCACCACGCGGCGTGCGCCGACTGCACGCACGGTCTCCGACCAGTACTCGACCAGGTAGTGCTCCGGCTGCAGACCGAGTTGCCCGATGCCGAGATACACCACATCGGCGCGGTGGCCGGCCAGCGCGCCTGGGACGTAGCCTGCGCTGCCGACGATCAGCAGCCGGCGATCGGTTGGCCGGTGGTGGATGAGGGTGGACCACGCCTCGCCGCACCGGTAGGCGGCGGCCTTCACCGGCGGGACGACGGGGGCGGTGATGGTGCCGGGGAAGCGGTCCGGGGGACAGTGGTGCCCCTCGACGAGGGTCACGTCGAACGAGCCGAACGCCAGCGGCGATCCGGGCGTCACGACTACCAGCCGGCCGTCGGGCAGCCCACCGCCGCGGCCGATCTGGGCCGCCGACGTCCCGCCGACCAGCGCGGCGCCGGTGCGGGCGGCGACCACCGCCGAGTCCATCGCATGATCGAAGTGGGTGTGCACGGGCAGAACCGCTTCGAGCCGGTCGACGCCAAGGCGGGCCAGACAACCGTCGATGCGCGGAGCCGACGGCGACAACGTGCGCGTCCCGACCGCCAGAAGGCCAGGCCGTGAGAAGAAGCCGTCGGTCATTACCGCCGACTCACCGTCGCCGACCAGCAGCGTGGTGACGCCGGCCCACGTCACGGTCAGCGGTGATGCCGCGGTGGCGGCGGGCTGGTCGAAGTGGGCCGCGTAGTCGCGCAGATCGGGGCGGCCCAGTTTGAGCCGCATCAGGTGAACGCCGCCAGCGCGACGCCGTCTGCGACCAGGCGGTTACGAACGGCGGTGGCGATCTGCACGGCCCCTGGTGAATCCCCGTGTATGCAGACCGATTCCACGACGATCGGGATGGTCGACCCGTCGACGGCGGCGACCCGTCCGCGCCCGACCATCGATGCCACCCGGTCGGCGATCTGGTCGACGTCGTGCAGCACCGCGTTGCGCTCCCGACGGGAAACCAGTTGTCCGTCGGGTCGGTACGCCCGGTCGGCGAAGGCCTCGGGCACCGTGCGCAGGCCGAGTCGCTCGGCGGCCTTGAAGAACGCCGACCCGGCGAGGCCGAGCACGGGCAAACCCGCGTCCACGGCGTGCACCGCCTCGGCAACGGCGTCGGCCTGATCCTGATTGGTGACGATCGTGTTGTACAGCGCGCCATGGGGTTTGACATAGCTGACCGCCGCTCCCGCGGAGTGGGCCAGGGCCTGCAGCGCGCCGATCTGGTAGATCACGTCGGCGGCCAGGTCCTCGGGGCTGACGTCGATGAAGCGGCGGCCGAACCCGGCCAGGTCGCGGTAGCCGACCTGTGCGCCGATGCGGACCCCGCGCCCTGCGGCGGCGTGGCAGGTGCGGGCCAGTCCGGCGGGGTCACCGGCGTGAAATCCGCAGGCGACGTTGGCGCTGGTGACGACGTCGAGCATGGCGTCGTCGTCGCCGAGGCGCCACACCCCGAAGCCCTCACCGAGATCGGCGTTGAGGTCGACCGTCATGGTCACGTCGGCAAGCCTACGACCGCCGCGGGCGATTGCGGCCAGCCGTTCTCCGAGACGAACTCCGCGAGCGGACGTCCGAACGCCCACTCGTCGATCTCCAGTGCGGGCCGGTCGGGGAACTCGGGAACCGGGCCGAGGCACAGGATCGCCACCGGCTCCGCGTCGTCGGGCATGCCGAGAAGTCGCGCGAGCCGATCCGGGTCGAATATGGATACCCAGCCAAGGCCGAGGCCTTCGGCCCGCGCGGCCAGCCACAGATTCTGGATGGCGCAGGACGCCGAGGCGAGATCCATCTGCGGCAGGGTGCGACGGCCGAACACGTGGCTCCGCCTGCCCTCGCCGAGCGCGACGACGAGCAGTTCGGCGCACTCGAGGATGCCCTCCACCTTGAGCGCAAGGAACTCGTCGCTGCGCGGCCCCAGCGCGTGCGCGGTCTGCAGGCGCTCCTCGTCGACCAGCCCGTGGATCCGTCCGCGCAACGCGGCGTCGGTGATGCGGATGAACCGCCACGGCTGCATCAGGCCGACGCTGGGAGCGGCGTGTGCCGCCTGCAGCAGCCGGGCGAGGACGTCGTCGGGCACCACCGCACCTGGCACGAATCGGCGCATGTCGCGCCGGTCTGCGATGACCCGGTACACGGCCTGCCGCTCCGCCGTGCTGAACGCGTGCTCGTCCACGCGGGCCAGCGTAGATGGCACCATCGTGGCGTGACCCGTGAAGCGGTACTGATCTCCGCATCGAAGCTGGCGCAGCGCATGGCTGCCGATGCGCCGGTGGCCATCCTGGACGTGCGTTGGCAGCTGACCGAGCCGGACGGGCGGGCCGCCCACCAGCGCGGTCACGTTCCCGGCGCGGTGTACGTGTCGCTTGAGGACGAGCTGAGCGACCACACCGTTGCGGGCCGGGGCAGGCACCCGCTGCCGTCCGGACGCGCGGTCGAGCACGCGGCGCGCCGCTGGGGCATCCGTCAGGGCATGCCGGTCGTAGCGTATGACGACTGGAACCGGGCGGGGTCGGCGCGGGCGTGGTGGGTGCTCAAGGCCGCGGGGCTGGCCGACGTGCGGATCCTCGACGGCGGGCTGGCGGCGTGGACCGCGGCGGGCGGCGTGCTGGAGACCGGCGCCGTCACACCGGAGCCCGGCGACGTCGTCGTCGGCCATGACGACCTGTACGCGGGCGGACTGCCGACGCTGGACGCCGACGGCGCGGCGGCGCTCGGCGCGCGATTGGTCGACGCGCGCGCGCCAGAACGATTCCGCGGTGAAGTCGAACCCATCGATCCGGTGGCCGGACACATCCCCGGCGCCAGGAACGTGCCGAGCACGGGCCTGCTGGACGGGGACGGGAGATTCCACGCCGACGCCGACCTGAAGCGGGCGCTGGGCGATGCCGCGGGGGCCTACTGCGGATCGGGCGTGACGGCGTCGGTGGTGCTCGCCGCACTCGCCTCCGTCGGCGTCGACGCGGCTCTGTATCCGGGCTCCTGGTCGGAATGGAGTTCGGATCCCGCGCGCCCCGTCGCTACCGGCGATTGACGCACCGATACCGGGGAGTACCGAATCGATCGGCTAACGTCACAGAGCATGTCCAGAGGACCCGCTCCGCGACGTCGGGCGACTCTGGCCTCGTTGGCCGCCGAACTCAAGGTTTCGCGCACCACGATCTCCAACGCCTACAACCGGCCCGACCAACTGTCGGCCGACCTGCGCGAGCGTGTGCTCGCCACCGCCAAGCGGTTGGGTTACGCCGGGCCCGACCCGGTCGCACGCTCGCTGCGCACCCGCAGGGCAGGCGCCGTCGGCCTGGTGATCACCGAGCCGCTCAACTACTCGTTCCGCGATCCGGCGGCGCTGGACTTCGTCGCCGGACTCGCCGAGTCGTGCGAGGAGGCCGGGCAGGGCCTACTGCTCGTCGCCGTCGGGCCCAACCGCACCGTTGACGACGGTACGGCCGCCGTCCTTGCCGCGGGTGTCGACGGTTTCGTGGTGTACGCCGCCTCCGACGATGACCCCTATCTTCCGGTCGTGGCACAGCGTGCCCTGCCAACGGTGGTCGTCGACCAACCCAAGGACCTGCCTGGCGCCTCCCGGGTCGGCATCGACGACCGCGCGGCGATGCGCGCCATGGCGGAGCACGTGGTGGGCCTCGGGCACCGCGAGATCGGGCTGTTGACCATGCGGCTCGGGCGCGACTGGCCACACGATGAGGCCAGTCCGGCGGTGGCCGATCCGGAGCGGGTCGACAGCCCGCACTTCCACGTGCAGCGCGAACGCATCAACGGCGTCCACGACGCGATGCGCGACGCAGGCCTGGATCCGGAATCCCTGACCGTCGTGGAGAGTTACGAGCACCTGCCGACGTCCGGCGGGGTCGCCGCCGAGGTGGCCCTCGAGGCCAATTCGCGCCTCACCGCGCTGATGTGCACCACCGACGTGCTGGCGCTGTCGGCGATGGACCACCTGCGGGCGCGCGGCATCTACGTACCGGGCCAGATGACGGTGACCGGATTCGACGGCATCCCCGACGCATTGGCGCGCGGACTCACGACGGTGAAGCAGCCCAGCATCGAGAAGGGCCGACGGGCCGGGCAGCTGCTGCACAACCCGCCGCGCTCGGGTCTGCCCGTGGTCGAGGTGCTCGACACCGAGCTGGTGCGCGGCCGGACGTCCGGGCCGGTCTAGCGCCGCTGCTCAAGCAGGTATGTCAGCGCGGTCTCGACGTCTTCGGGGGTTTCCACCCGAAAGCGCGCCAATGTATCGCCGGGCCCGACCTTGACGCCGACGTCGCCGTCGCGCATCCGCCGGAAGGCCTTCTCGTCGGTGACGTCGTCGCCGAAGAACACCACGGCCGTCGCATCGTCGCGGTCGCGGATGATGTCGATCGCCTCACCCTTGTCCGTCGAGATGACCGCGAACTCAAGCACCGCCTTCCCCTCGGTGAGCTCGGCGTCCCACGCCTGCGCGGCGGCAAGCGCCGCGTCCAGCGCGGCCCTGCCGTCGGCGGCGCCGGCATTGCGCACGTGCAGCGCGACACTGGCCGGCTTGGGTTCGACGATCACACCGGGTCGGTTCGCGGCGATCGCCGTCAGTTCGGCCGTGATCCGCTCCAGCAGCTCGCGGTCGATGTCGTGGGAGAAACCGGAATCGAACTCCGCGCCGTGGCTGCCCACCAGGTGCACGGGCGGCGGTATCGATGACAGCTCGCGCAACGTGCTCAGTGCGCGCCCGGAGACGAGCGCGACGGTTGTCGACGGCTGCCCGGCCAGCGCGATCAGGGCGTCGGCGGCGCCGGGCAGCGGACGGGCGTCAGCGGGGTTGTTCACGATCGGGGCGAGGGTGCCGTCGAAGTCCGAGGCGACGAGCAGTCGCGGCGTCGCCGCGGCGGCGTCGAGCGCACGAAGGAGGTCTGACGGGAGCTCGCTCACCGGTCAGATCTTAGGGTGCTCCCCGTCGCCGATGAGCAGCCGGACCGCCAGGTCCAGTCGCTTGCTGACGTCGGTGGCGGACGCGCGCCGGGTTAGCCAGGCCAGCAGGTTCGACAGCCACACGTCGGAGATCACCCGTGCGATGTGGTACTGGTCCTCGGTCGGCTCGCCGTCGCTCATCGCGCGGGCGAACATTCCGTCCATCAGCTTGCCGACGTGATCAACCTCACCGGCGGCGGACGCGTCGGCGAACACGAACGCGCGCGTCATGGCTTCGGTCAGCAGGGGGTTGCGCTGCATGGAGCGGTTGAGCTTGCTGACCATGATGCTGAGCCGCTGATACGGGGTGCCGCCGGCGAGGGCGGCCCGGTCGGTCTTGGCGTCGATGCGCTCGAACTCCCGCCCGAGGGCGGACACCAGGAGGTGCACCTTCGACGGGAAGTAGCGGTACAGCGTGCCGACCGCGACGTCCGCGCGTTCGGCCACGGCACGCATCTGAACTGCCTCGTAACCACCCTTGGAGGCGATGGCCAGGGTGGCGTCGAGGATGCGTTTGCGGCGCTCGCGTTGAGCCTCGGATCCAAGTTCGGACTCAGCAAGAACGGCCACGTTCATCACCTGACGCGGTCCGGCGGCCGAATCAGACCCCGAACCCGGATTTGTAGCTGCTGGCAGCGACGACCCTGACATGCGGCGGGCAGCTCCTCTACATCGCGCACTGGGTGAAAACGATACGCATGCCGAACTCTGATTTCCCACCTCCGTGCCGCCGGGACACTATGTGTCCTGCTGTAATGGCGGTCGACTTGACGTTCGAACGCTGGCACCATTAGAACACGTTCTAGTGAGAATCATCGTGTTCTCGCCCAAGGCTGGGAGGCCCGAGATGCCTGGTGCGTCCGCCAACGTCACTGACGAAGAGTTTGCCGTACGCGACATGGTCCGTAGCTGGGCGGCTGCTTCGGGCTCGATTGAGGCCGTGCGTGCCGTCGAGCAGGGGGACCCCGACGCATGGCGGGCCCCGTATCAGGGTGTGGCGCGACTGGGCATGTTCGGTGTCGCGATCCCCGAGGAACTCGGCGGTGCAGGCGGCAGCGTCGAAGACCTCTGCCTGATGGTCGACGAAGCGGCGGCCGCTCTGGTGCCAGGCCCGGTGGCGACGACGGCACTGGCCACGCTCGTCATCACCGACGAGACCGTGCTCGAGGCGCTGGCCTCGGGTGAGCGCACCGCAGGCGTCGCGCTGCGCTCCGACATCAGCTACGACTCGGGCACCGCGACGGGTACGGCCGAGTTCGTCTTGGGTGGGCTGGGCGACGGGGTGCTGATTCTTCCGGCCGGCGATGCGTGGCTGGTGGTCGACGCCACCGCCGACGGCGTCACCGTCGAGGCCCTGACCGCCACCGACTTCTCCCGCCCGCTGGCGCGCGTCACGCTCTCGTCGGCGCCTGCCACCACGCTCGACCTGTCGCATCAGCGTTTTCTCGACCTGGCCGCCGCCGTCCTGGCCGCCGAGGCCGCCGGGCTGGCCCGCTGGATGCTCGAGACGGCGACCGAGTACGCGAAGGTGCGCGAGCAGTTCGGCAAGCCGATCGGCAGCTTCCAGGCGGTCAAGCACATGTGCGCCGAGATGTTGCTGCGGTCCGAGCAGATCCGTGTTGCCGCCGCCGACGCGGCCGGCGCCGTCGCCGACAAGGACGAATCGCAGCTGTCGATCGCGGCGGCGGTTGCCGCCGCCGTCGGCATCGAAGCGGCCAAGGTCAACGCGCGCGACTGCATCCAGGTGCTCGGCGGCATCGGCATCACGTGGGAACACGATGCGCATCTCTACCTGCGCCGGGCCTACGCCCTGGCGCAGTTCCTCGGCGGCAAGTCGGCGTGGCTGCGGCGCAGTGCGGAGCTGACCAGGGCCGGCGTACGCAGGCAACTGCACGTGGACGTCGTTGGCGCCGAGGACATTCGACCGGAGATCGCGGGCACCGTCGCCGACATCGCGGCACTGACCGAAGACAAGTGGCGGGTGGCACTCGCCGAGACGGGGCTGCTGGCGCCGCACTGGCCTAGGCCCTACGGGCGCGCCGCCACCCCGGCCGAGCAGTTGGTGATCGACCAGGAGCTCGCCGCGGCGGGCGTGACGCGCCCCGACCTGGTCATCGGGTGGTGGGCTGCGCCAACGATTCTCGAGCATGGAACCCCGGAACAGATTGCCCGCTTCGTACCGCCCACGTTGACCGGTGAGGTGTTCTGGTGCCAGCTATTCAGCGAGCCGGGCGCAGGTTCCGATCTTGCCTCACTGCGCATGAAAGCCGTTCGCGCTGACGGTGGTTGGCGGCTCACAGGGCAGAAGGTATGGACGTCGCGGGCCGACTGGGCCCAGTGGGGTGTGTGTCTTGCCAGAACGGACCCAAGCGCTCCAAAACACAAGGGCATCACGTACTTCCTGGTCGACATGAAGTCTGAAGGCATCGACATCCGGCCGCTGCGCGAGATCACTGGCGACAACCTCTTCAACGAAGTGTTCTTCGACGACGTGTTCGTGCCCGACGAGATGGTCGTCGGACAGGTCAACGGCGGCTGGCCGCTGGCCCGCACCACGCTGGCCAACGAGCGAATCGCCATGGCGTCGGGTGGCGCCTTGGACAAGGGCATGGAGCACCTACTCGAAATCGTCGAAGGTCGTGACCTCGACGTCGCCGAACTGGACCAGCTCGGCGTGCTGATCGTCGCGGCTCAGGTGGGCGCGCTGCTCGATCAGCTGATCGCGAAGATGGCGCTGGGAGGCCATGATCCGGGTGCGCCGTCGAGTGTGCGCAAGCTGATCGGCGTGCGTTACCGGCAGTCGCTGGCCGAGATCATCATGGAGTCCTACGACGGCTCAGGGATCGTCGATTCGCCCGACGTGCGGTACTTCCTCAACACCCGGTGCCTGTCCATCGCGGGCGGCACCGAGCAGATCCTGCTCACCGTTGCAGGCGAACGGCTGCTCGGCCTGCCGCGTTAGGAGTACGTGGTCTGCGCGCAGGCGGTCGGCGTGGTCAGGTTCACGTTCGCGTAGACCACCTGGATGTAGGAGCAGACGATGTAGTCGGCGTCGGTCTTCGGCCGGCCGGTGGACCAGTCGGTGGTCCAGGTGTTCCCGTTCACGGTGAACTTCTCGGGCGGTCCGCCGTCGAAGTACACGGTGCTGAACTCAACTGACCCAATCGATTTGAACATCCGGGTGTTGGGGGCATTGAAGTCGGAGTCCAGATAGACCAGCTTGTCCATCGAACGCAGCGTGGTGTTCTGCCGGGCATAGAACTGGGCAGGGAAGCCGGTCGGACCGTCAGGCGTGAGCAGGTTCGCGGCCGACGTGAAGTAGCACTGGCCGACGGCCTTCACGCAGTTGGCGGTGGTGTGGATCTCCAGCGTGGTCACCGGGTCGATGGGGATCGACGCGGTGGCGGTGTTCTGCGCGGCCGAGGACACGGCCGTCGGAGCGACGAGCGCCATGGCGAGCCAGGTCGCCGAGATCAGCGCAGCAGAGCCGGCAAACCGCTTCATGGTGCACTCCACAATGGGTCCGGCTCAGGTTAGACCGGCGATTATTCGTCATAGGTGACTTCGACGGAATCGGACGTCGGGTGGGCTTGGCAGGCGAGAATCAAACCCTCGTCCAGATCGGACTGCTCGAGCACGTCGTTGACGTGCATGTCGACGTCGCCGGATTTCACCAGCACCGCGCACGCACCGCAGTGTCCTTCGCGGCAGGAGAACGGCGCGTCCAGACCCTTGTCGAGCAGCACGTCGAGCAGCTTGGCGTTGCGCGGCCAGCTGATCTCGCGGGTCTCGCCGTCCAGCGTGACGATGGCCGTGGCTGGCCCCTCGTCGCTGTCGTCCTCCTGGAGCACCACGGCCGCGAACGGGTCGGACTCGAGCGACTTGAAGACCTCGATGTGGACCCGCTCGGGCCCAACGCCCGCGGTCTTGAGGGCTTCCTCGGCGGCCGCCATGAACGGGCCGGGGCCGCAGATGAAGGCGTCGTGACCGAGGTACTGCCCGACCAGTCCGCCGAGTGCCACCGCGGACGGCAGCCCCTGCACCGACTCGAGCCAGTGCACCACGGTCAGGCGGTCCGGGTACTTGGCCACGAGATCGCGCAACGTCGCGGCGAAGATCACCGACTTCTCGTCGCGGTTGGCGTAGATCAAACCCACCTTGCCGCTGCCCTCGGACAACGCCGACTTGAGGATCGCCATCATCGGGGTGATGCCGCTACCCGCCGCGAGCAGCAGGAAGTCGGAGTCCAGCGTCTTCGGCACGAACGTGCCCGACGGCGCCAGCACGTGGATCTTCATGCCGGCGTGGGCGTTGTCGCACAGCCAGTTCGACGCGTAGCCGTCGACCGTGCGCTTGACGGTGACGGTCAGCGCGTCGTCGGTGAACGGCGAGCTGCACAGCGAGTAGCAGCGGGCCACCGACCCCGTACGGTCGCTGGGCACCCGCAGGGTGAGGAACTGCCCTGGCGCGTACCGGAGCCGGTCGGCCGGGATCGTGGATCCATCGGGAACCTTGAACACCAGCGAACGCGCGTCGGCGGTTTCGTCGACGACGTGTGCCACCTGCAGCTCGAGCACGTGGCTGCCGAGCGGCTCGTCCGTCACGGTCCCTTTTCCTCTCGTCGCGGTTCACAGTCAGAACTAGAACATGTTACAAAAATGCCCTTCCGCAGGTCTAGCGACCATGGGAAGGCCTTACTCGACACAAATCGTAACGTGTTCTAATCTCTGACTAGATCGTGTAACAGCCCCGCAATCCTGGAGGCAACCAGTGACGTCCATTGAACAACGTGACGTGCAGTCCGTCCTAGATGGCATCGACGATTTGTTGCCACTGATCAGCAAGCGCGCTCAGGCCACCGAGGATCTGCGCAAGCTGCCCGACGAGACCGTCGCCGAACTCGACGAGGTCGGGTTCTTCAAGCTGCTGCAGCCCGAGCAGTGGGGCGGCCTGCAGTGCGACCCCGCCCTGTTCTACGAGGCGGTGCGCCGGCTTGGCAGCGCGTGTGGCTCCACCGGTTGGGTCGGCTCGATCATCGGCGTGCACAACTGGCACCTCGCGCTGTTCGACCAGCAGGCCCAGGATGAAGTCTGGGGCGACGACCCGACCGTCCGCGTCTCGTCGTCCTACGCACCCATGGGTGCAGGCACCGTGGTCGACGGCGGGTACCTGGTCAGCGGCTCCTGGAACTGGTCTTCCGGCTGTGACCACGCCACGTGGGCCTTCCTCGGCGGTCCGGTCATCAAAGACGGCCGACCCGTCGACTTCGGCAGCTTCCTGATCCCGCGCAGCGAGTACCGCATCGACGACGTCTGGCACGTGGTCGGCCTTCGCGGCACCGGCAGCAACACCGTGGTGGTCAAGGACGTGTTCGTGCCAACGCACCGGTTCCTGTCCTACAAGTCGATGAACGACCGCACCGCGGGTGGTCTGCAGAACAACACCGCCCCGGTGTACAAGATGCCGTGGGGCACCGTGCATCCCACCACCATCTCGGCGCCGATCGTCGGCATGGCCTATGGCGCCTACGCCGCCCACGTCGAGCACCAGGGCAAGCGCGTGCGCGCGGCGTTCGCCGGTGAGAAGTCCAAGGACGATCCGTTCGCCAAGGTCCGCATCGCGGAAGCGGCCAGCGACATCGACGCCGCCTGGCGCCAGCTGATGGGCAATGTCAGCGACGAGTACGCACTGCTCAAGGAGGGCAAGGAGATTCCGTTCGAACTGCGTGCCCGCGCCCGTCGCGACCAGGTGCGCGCCACCGCGCGTTCGATCTCGTCGGTCGACCGGCTCTTCGAAGCGTCCGGCGCCACCGCGCTGAACAACGACGCCCCGGTGCAGCGGTTCTGGCGCGATGCCCACGCCGGGCGCGTGCACGCGGCCAACGAACCCGAGCGGGCCTACCTCATCTTCGGCAACAACGAGTTCGGGCTGCCACCCCAGGACACGATGGTCTGATGACTGCAGTACAAGAGGTCACCTTCGAATCCACCTCGCGCTATGCGCAAGTCCGCGAGGACATGCGGCTGCACTACCACGAAGCAGGCGTGGGCAACGGCGAGACGATCGTCCTGCTGCACGGCGGCGGACCCGGCGCGTCGAGCTGGTCGAACTTCTCCCGCAACATCGCGGTGCTGGCGCAGCAGTTCCACGTGCTGGCCGTCGATCAGCCCGGCTACGGGCACTCCGACAAGCACACCGAGCACGAGCAGTACAACCGCTACAGCGCCATCGCGCTGCTGAACCTGTTCGACCATCTCGGTATCGAACGCGCTGCGCTGGTCGGCAATTCGCTGGGCGGTGGCACCGCGGTGCGGTTCGCCCTCGACAACCCAAAGCGTGCGGGCCGGCTGGTGTTGATGGGCCCCGGCGGGCTGAGCGTGAACCTGTTCGCGCCCGATCCGACCGAGGGCGTCAAACTGCTCGGCAAGTTCACCGTCGATCCGACGCGCGAGAACATGGAGAAGTTCCTGCGCATCATGGTCTTCGACCAGAAGCTCGTCACCCCCGAACTGATCGACGAGCGGTTCGCCATCGCCAGCCAGCCCGAGTCGCTTGCCGCAGCCAAGGCGATGGGAAAGTCGTTCGCCGGCCCAGACTTCGAGCTCGGCATGATGTGGCGCGAGGTGTACAAACTGCGGCAGCCGGTGCTGCTGATCTGGGGTCGTGAGGATCGGGTCAACCCGCTCGACGGCGCCCTGGTGGCGCTCAAGCAGATTCCCCGCGTGCAACTGCACGTGTTCGGCCAGTGCGGGCACTGGGCTCAGCTCGAGAAGTTCGACGAATTCAACAAGCTGACCGTTGATTTCCTGGGAGGCTGAGTCATGAGCATGAAGTCCCTGGGCTATCTGCGCATCGAGGCCACCGACGTGGGGGCCTGGCGCGAGTACGGCCTCAAGGTGCTCGGCATGGTCGAGGGCAAGGGCACTACCGACGGTGCGCTGTACCTGCGGATGGACGAGTTCCCGGCCCGACTGGTGATCGTCCCCGGTGAGCATGACCGCCTGATTCAATCCGGCTGGGAGACAGCCAATGCCGCGGAGCTGCAAGACATCCGCAAGCGGCTCGAAGTCGAGGGCACGCCGTACAAGGAGGCCACGGCCGCAGAACTCGCCGAACGCCGAGTCGACGAGATGATCAGGTTCGATGACCCGTCTGGCAACACCCTCGAGGTGTTCCACGGCGCCGCGCTGGAACACCGCCGTGTCGTCAGCCCGTACGGCCACAAGTTCGTCACCGAGGAGCAGGGTCTCGGCCACGTGGTGCTGACCACGAAGGACGACGTGGAGTCGCTGCACTTCTACCGCGACGTACTCGGCTTCAAGCTGCGCGACTCGATGCGCCTGCCGCCGCAACTCGTCGGCAGGCCGGCGGACGGCCCCCCAGCCTGGCTGCGCTTCTTCGGCGTGAACCCGCGTCATCACAGTCTCGCTTTCATGCCAGGCGAAACCCCCAGCGGCATCGTCCACCTGATGCTGGAGGTCGGCGGGAGCGACGACGTCGGCTTGTGCCTCGACCGTGCACTGCGGCGCAAGGTGCCGATGTCGGCCACGCTCGGCCGCCACGTCAACGACAAGATGCTGTCGTTCTACATGAAGACCCCTGGCGGCTTCGACATCGAATTCGGTTGTGAAGGACTCGAAGTCACCGACGATGCCTGGGTGGCCAGGGAGAGCACCGCGGTAAGCCTGTGGGGTCACGACTTCACCATCGGCTTCAAGGGCTAGATCTTTCGATGAGCGCTTGCGCGAAGAGCATCTGATGGTGGCATCGGAGCCCATCGACCCGCGCACGTTCCGCCACGTGCTTGGCCAGTTCTGCACGGGCATCACCATCATCACCACGGTGCACGACGACGTGCCCATCGGCTTCGCCTGCCAGTCGTTCGCGGCGCTGTCGCTGGATCCGCCGCTTGTGTTGTTCTGCCCGACCAAGGTGTCGCGGTCCTGGCAGGCGATCGAAGCCAGCGGCAAGTTCTGCGTGAACGTTCTGCACGAGAATCAGAAGGATGTCTCGGCCCGGTTCGGCTCCAAGCAGCCCGACAAGTTCACCGGAATCGACTGGAGCCCTTCGGCGCTCGGCTCACCGGTGATCGATGGCACGCTTGCGCACATCGACTGCGCGGTGAACTCGGTGCACGACGGTGGCGATCACTTCGTGGTCTTCGGCGCCGTGCACTCGTTGTCCGAGGTTCCGAAGAAGAAGCCAAGGCCGCTGCTGTTCTACCGCGGCGAGTACACCGGCATCGAACCGGACAAGACCACGCCCGCGCAGTGGCGCGACGACCTCGAGGCGTTCATCACCACCACCACCGCCGACACCTGGCTCTAAATACAACCGTTCGCGCAGATGTCCGGCGGGGGAGGTGACTCCGGCAGTGGAGGTGCCTCCGGCGGTGGCGCGGCCGGGTCTACCGGCGGCGGCTGCTGGGTCAGGTCGATGTCGCCCTCGAGGTCAGGCGCGATCGGGACGAACCGACAGACGAAGCTGATCGAGAACTCGCAAGGATTGTCGCCGGGGTCTGCACCGGCGGGGACCGCCAACAGCACCGCAGCGCCGACGGCGCTCACCGCAGCGATCACCGACCTCTTCAACATGGGGTCACCCTACTCAATCCCGCGTAGTCCTGTGGCCTCGGTCACACTTCGTCGACGGGATGTCACGGTCGTGGACGTCCGCGATGGAGTTGCGGATTCCGCTCGTCGGCGCCACGCTCAGCCGCTGGATCGCGCGGCCGATCTTCGCCTATCTGTTCAACCGAGTTCTCGACGAGGCCACTGCCGATCTCGCCGGTCGGTAGCGTTCACCGTCCCGGCCCGTCTCCGGTGCGGTCGAGTCTCACGTCGAGGGTCAGCTCGCCGGGACAAGCACCCGTCCGAACGGTGCGCTGAGTGCCGGTCAGGGCGATGATCGGATCCGGAACCGGTTGCGGCAGCGCGAATTCCCCGGCCAGCACCGAGGTGCCGGACCCTCCGCCTTCGCACGGTGCGTCATCGGGTGCGCTGGTGGACGTCCACCTGCCGTCGGCGAAGGTCAACACCAGCAGGGCCGCGGTGTTCCGCTCGACCAGATAGCTCAGGCAGCGGTCGCCGCTGCGCAGGCACTGGGTGTTCCCGCCATAGGTGGCCGGCGGGTACTCCTGGCCGGTCTGCGGGTTGGTCTGGGTCAGGACGTAGTCACCCCACAGTGCCGAACCGGGGGACGACGCGCGCGGCTCCTCGACGGTTGGATCGCCGACCTCGACATCCGCATCGGCGTCGCCGGTGCGCGAAACCGTGACCGACTGCGTCGAGTTGTGGCACGCGCCGCCGACCGACGACCTGTTGGTGTACGTGCCGACCAGCGTGCCGTCGGGTCTGGGTTCCAGCGTGTACGTCTGCCAGCCCTGGACGTCGATCGGTTCACCCTTGGGGGTCGTGCACTGCGACGGCACCTCTCGAACCGACACCCAGCGGCCGTCGACCATGTCGAAGACCATCTTCGGTGGGCGCGGGTCCTCGGCGTCTGGCGGCGCGACTTCCGTTGCGGTGGCGATGCATCCGGCATCGACGCAGCTGGATCTGGTCACCCATTTGACGGTGGCGGCGGTGTCGGGCACTTCGACGCCCTGCACGGTGGTCCGCAGACCGAACTGAGCGCTGAACGTGCCATCGAACGTCGACCCCGTAGACGGCGGAGCCTGACGCGGCTGCGGGGA
>NZ_JAVRPS010000479.1:0-4832 GCF_032162105.1 Mycobacterium sp.
GCTATGGCAGTGAGAAATACCCGTCGGGGGCCCAGCCGGTCCGCGACCCACCCGCTGGCCGGGATGAGGACTGCGACCGTGACGAGATAAGCGGAGATCGCGACGTTGACATCGACGGGATCGACCCGGAATGACCGCGCGATGCTCGGGATCGCCGGGCCGATGATCGTCGCATCCAGGATCTCCATGAAGAAGGCGCCCGCCACGAGCAGCGCCATACCACGTGGAAAGGACGATCCCGGCCGCCGCTCACTCATCGTCACTGACCTCTCATGGACCCGGGGCGGTGCGGCAACAGGGCGATCTGATCGGACTCGGCGAGGTCGGCGCTCGTGGTCAAGAACACCTCGACGATGTCGGCGGCCGCGTCGGGATTCACGATCTCGTACCCTAGCGCTGCCACATTAGCGTCGAGACATCTCCGCGCTCCGACAGCTGTCCGCGCATCGTGGCACAAGGCTGCTCGTGACATCGCTCACCTTGTTCGCAGCGATCGTGACGCCGGCACCGTTCCCGCACAGGGCGATGCCGTACGCAGCGTCACCGTCTGACACGATGCGGGCAACACCGAGCCCGACATCCGCCCAGCCGAGTCCGCTCATCTGGACGACGTCGTGCCCCAGCTTTGCGACACGACGAACGATCGCGTCAGATACCTCGGTGCTCTGCTCGGCACCGACCACGACTCTCATACCGCGCCATTGGCAAAGTGCGGCAGCACGTCGTTCGGGGTAGTCCGGAATGCGGTACTTCTTGCCTCGATAGGTGTAGAGCTCTCCGAGCGGAGCGGTCCAGAGCCCGGTGATGAGTTCGAGTTCGATGCGGCCGTGGCTCATGCATCGGGACCTCTAGGACATGGGGGTTCTCCTTAGTGTCGTCGTGCATTCGTTGGCGACTGCGATCAATCGGTTGCGTGTTCGGGTGCCCGTTTCCACAGCAGTGTGCTGATGGTTTCTATACCGGGGGTCGGCTCTGTGCTGGCGGATAGCGTGAGGTGGTCTCCGTCGAGCTTGGCATGCCGTAGCTGGGTTCCGTTGAGCCAGTTGGGTAGTAGCGACACCCTGACCTCGTGATGCACGACGCCGGTGGATTCGTCCACTTGGAATGGGCCGCTGTAGGCCAGGTATCCGGCGGCCGCGGCCGCAGCTTGTTCGGGGGTGCCTCCATCTGATTCGCTGCGGTCGAAGGCTGGTCGGTCGCGGCGCATCAATTGTGCGGACATGTAGCCGTCGGCGGTGTACATGATCAGGCCCAGCGCATCAGGACCGAGCGGGTAGGTGATCGGGCCACCGTGGTTGTCTTGGGCGATGTAGGAGACCAGCTCCCAGGTTCCCAGAATGGCGTTGCGCAGCATCTAGTCCTCCGTCGGCTCGGGGAATGAGGTGAAACCAAACATCAACCATGATTGGTTGGATTCCCAGTCGGGGTAGCGCTTGGTCATCTCGTTGAACAGTTCTTCGTCGGTTGTGGTGCTCTTCTGTAGTCGGCCGAAGTCTTCGAGGTAGCGCTTGCTGTCCTGTATCGCCGATGGCAAATCGGGCGCATCCGGTTTCTTGTGTCCGGCGATGGCGATCTTCGGGTGCAGCGCCGCCAGCCGGTCCAGCGCCTCGATCCAATTGCGCCGGCTCTCGGGTGTGGTGTCCCCGACGTACATGTGGCATTGGTTGTAGAGCACGTCGCCGCCCACGACGAGGTCGATGGAGGGAACATGCAGCGACAGCGCAACCCAATCCGCGAGCGCCTCGGCCTCGGCGACGGTGGCCAGGGTATCCACCAGCACCGCGTCGTACTCACCGTAGATCAGGGTGGAGGTGATCGGATCCCACCCCAGTGGTTCACCGAACGGGCTCGGCCGCTCACCGACGACGGCCTTGCCGGGAGCGGTAAAAGCGTTGACGCCCAGTCGCTTCGGCGATGATGCCTGTGGCGTGGTTGCCGTCATCGCGTGTGCCGCAGTTCTGAGGGGAGGTCGCCGTCCATGGTGATGATCAACAGAGCCAAGAGATAATCGAGTCGGTAGCCCACCGATTCGATGTCGGGGTTGTCGTAGCTGGCGAAGAGCAGGCTGGGTTGGTCGACGGCGAGTTTCGTGTCGCCGTCGGGGTCGGCGTAGATGAGGGTGCGCAGTGGGGCGTGCAGCATGACGGCGGGGTCGTGGTGGAACATGGCTTCGGCGATGGTGTGGTTGCCCATCAGGTACTCGGTGGCCTTCCAGAACGATGCTGATCCGGCCATGACCGCAGTCACATCAGTGCGGTAGTAGCGCATGAACCCTTGTGGGGCACTGATTTCGGCGAGTTCCAGGGTTGCTTGCCAGTTGGCCATCTGGCCGAATCGAACCAGGTCTGCCTCCGGCACCAGAGTTTCGTAGAGCTCCCTGGCCTCGTCGTAGGGGCGGGGCAGGTGCACGATGAGCCGCCGCGACCGGTGCTCGACAGCGCTGCTGACTAGGGTCATGGATGGGCCTCTTCGTTGGCGTAAATGAGCTCGACGTTGCCGATGTCGAGGGTGATGGACGGGTGGTTGAGATTGACGGTGTTGTCGGGGTTGCGCCGGAAGACCCGTCGGCGGGTGGCAACGAGGAGGCCCTCGAAGGATCGGTAGTGGCCGACCAGTGTGCTGCCGAGAACTTCGGTGATGTAGTCCATTCGGCGTTGCAGGCCCGTTGAGTCGAAGTAGAACGCCTGCTCGGGATTGTGGGTGGCCATCGAGGACGGCAAGCGCACGTGTAGCCGTCGCCAGGTTTGGCCGGCCTCGTGCCAGGGTTCGATTTCATTGGCGACTACCCCGGGATAGGTGAACAGAAAGGGGGTGGTGAAGTAATTCCAGTTGGCGTAGCCCAGGAAGTACCCAAGATGGAGGGCGTCCCAGGGCGTTGATCGCAGGTAGCCCTTGAACGAGGCCCGCGCCGCAGCGAGGCTGCCGACGGCATGTCCGTCCAGTGTCTGTAGCGCCACCGTGTCGCTGTCTGCCTGAAACGTCATCCGCCAGTCTGGTCTGGTGAACGGTGTGAATTCAATGTGTTCATCGACGGTGTCCAGGGTGACGGTCTGGTCGAATGTCGGGCCTGCCGGCCACCCCTTCGTCGCCCATATCGGCCCGCCGACTGAGAGGTCGACGGTCAAGCCGCGAAGCGCATTCCAGAGCTTTTGACCGCCCGCCGCATCGATGGCGGTGGCGACGAGGTCATCAGTCACGGAGACAACTCCCTTCTCGACTGCCATCCTGGCGGTGCAAACACACCCGGACGGCTGGCACACGTTCGGTGACCGCTGCCAGTCTTGTTCCCTCAGCCCGCCTTCGTATCCGCCTGTGGACAGTCCGTGTGGTCAGTGGGGAAACGGTGTGGATTCCGTCGCTCTGGAAGCGTCTGCTCACCACGGGCGTTGCGAACTAGGTGGGCTCAAACGTGGGTGCTGGGTAGATGACCATAGATTTCCCCGTCCTGGGAGGCGCCCAGTTAACGGGCCGGCGAAGCGAATGCCAGATACTCGACCGGCTCATCGAGGCTGTCCGCGCAGGTGAGAGCCGGGCACTGGTGATTCGTGGCGAACCGGGCATCGGTAAGACGGCGTTGTTGGATTACGCGGCCGATCACGCGTCGGGCTGCCTGGTGGCGCGTGCCGCTGGTGTCCAGTCGGAGATGGAGCTCGCGTTCGCGGGGTTGCATCAGTTGTGCGCGCCGATGCTCGATCACGTTGACCGGCTCCCGGGTCCCCAACGCGATGCGCTGCGGACCGCATTGGGCATCAGTCCCGGCACCGCGCCGGATCGCTTCCTGGTGGCCCTGGCGGTTTTGGGCCTACTCTCCGATGTGGCCGAGCAGCGGCCTCTGATCTGCTTGGTCGATGACGAGCAGTGGCTGGATCGGGCGTCGACACAGGTCCTGGCCTTCGTGGCGCGCCGGCTGCAGGCGGAATCGGTCGGTGTGATGTTGGCTGCGCGCAGGCCGAGCGAGGCTGTGGCGGGGTTGCCGGAACTGGTGCTGGAGGGTCTGGGCGAGGAGGATGCGCGGTCGCTGTTGGACTCGGTGCTTCCCGGGCCGCTGGATGTGCGGGTCCGCGACCGCATCCTCGCTGAGACGCGCGGCAACCCGCTGGCGATGTTGGAGCTGCCGCGCGGGTTGACGCCGGCGGAGCTGGCAGGCGGGTTCTTCGCCGGCACAGTTCGGCTCTCGGGGAGTGCCGAGGAGGGCTTCCGGCGGCGGCTGGAGAATCTTCCCACCGAGACCCGGCTGTTGGTGCTGGTGGCGGCGGCCGAACCGGTCGGCGAACCACTGCTGGTGTGGCGCGCCGCCGAGCGGCTCGGGATCGGGGCCCAGGCGGCGACGCCGGCGGCGGACGCCGGCCTGCTGGAGTTCGGGGCTCGGGTGCTGTTCCGTCACCCGCTGGTGCGTTCCGTGGCCTATCGCTCGGCGCCTGTCCAGGACAGGCAGGACGTGCATCGCGCCTTGGCGGAGGTCACCGATCCGGAGCTCGATCCCGACCGCCGTGCCTGGCACCGGGCGCAGGCCGCTCCCGGGCCAGACGAGGATGTCGCCCTGGAGCTTGAGCGCTCGGCCTGTAGAGCGCGGGCCCGCGGTGGTTTGGCGGCGGCGGCGGCGTTCCTGGAACGCGCGGCGACGCTGACGCGCGAACCTGCTCGCGGCGCCCAGCGTCTGCTGGCTGCGGCCAGGACGAAACGTGACGCGGGCGCGTTTGACGCTGCCCTGGGACTGCTGGTGGCGGTCGAGGCTGCCCCGCTTGACCCGCTGCAGACCGTCGAGCTGCAGCGCCTGCGCGGACAGATCGCGCTGATGCAGCGCCGCGGCAGCGATGCCGCTCCGCTGCTGC
>NZ_JAVRPS010000480.1:0-7901 GCF_032162105.1 Mycobacterium sp.
CCGGAGGCACCGCCTCCGCTTGCGGCATACTGAACCGGAGAGTTATGCTCCGCTTTCAGGAAACGAGGACACCATGGCGATGGACACCGATGGTGCATCGAGGCGTGGCGGCCAACGAAGAAGGCGGCCCGCCAGACGAGCCGGTACGGTTGTTTGGATGCTTGGTGCCGCGACGATCATGGGCGCCGCGACCTCTTATCCCGTTGCCGACCGGCGGCGGGTCCGCCTCGATCAGGCAGCCCGCGACGCACTCGTCGCGGAGGGCAAGGCTCAGACGTTCGTGCAGACCAGCCAAGGTTTCCTGCACGTCCGCGTCGCCGGCCTGGAAACCGGGCAAGTCGTCATCCTCGCCCACGGCGGGGTTGTCGGCGGTCAAGCGTTCGCGAACTTGACGAAGCCACAGGCCGACGCGGGGTTGGCAGCTGGTCGTTGGATAGTGAGCGGTAGTGATTGATACCGCACGGAAGTGAGTGGTGTTGGCGTGGTTGGTTGTCGGTGGCGGGTGCCAAGATGTTGGCAGCAGACTTCCGCTCCGGCCACCGTGACTCCATCGCGGGGGCCGCGATCGGTAGGCGTGGTCTCGGACTGACGATCAGGCATCGGCGGGCAGGACCCCGCCGCGGACAGTGGACCGTGGCGGGCACTCCACCGGCCAGGCCTGACCGCCACCGTCGCCACGATGGCGGGCACGGCAGTTCCGACCCACCGGCCGCACGCGATGCGCACCGGTTCACCGGAGAACACCCGCCCGCCGCGGCCAAGACCGTTCGGGCCGCAACCGAGCAGAACTCACTCCTGCTCACTCACCAGGAACGGTATCGAGTCATCGTGCCCGACCTCCTTGGCTACGGGTACTCCGCGCGCCCCGGCGTTGCCTACACCCGGGAGTTCTATCTCCTGCAACTGCGCGAACTGATCGACGAGCTCGGCGTCGACGGGCCCGTCCACCTGGCGGGTGCGTCGTTTGGAGGCATCGTGGTCGCCGAGTTCGCTGCCGAAAACCCCGGGGACGTGGCGTCGATGCCCCTGATGGCCCCCGCGGCGCTGGGCCAAGGCGACATCGTCAATCCAGTCCTGTCGTGGCCGGTGATCGGCGACTGGGTGTTCCGGGTCCTCGGGGCCAAGATCGTCACTCGCCGGATGGCCGCCGCCTATTCGGGATCGCCAGATCGGCCAGCTATGTTGGATTGGATGGCAGAACAATCGACGTACCGCGGCTTTGCTGAGAGAATGCTGAATAGCCTGCGGCACTACGACTTCGGCTGGCGCCCAGACGTGTTCCAAGCGCTCGGGCGGTCGGGGATCCCGGTCTTCGCCGCGTGGGGCGCCGACGACACCGTCCACCCTTACGAACGGACGCAAGTGCTACAAAGGTACGTGCCACAGACAACGCTCGTGACCCTTGACCGTGCCGGGCACGCGATCACCTACGGCCGCGCCGAACAGGTCCTCGCGGGCTACGGCCAATTCCTGCGCGACAGCGCCCGATGACTTCGGTAGCCGGGCGCAGCATGCTAAGTGATGCGGCCCTCTTGGTGCGCGAATTCGCCCGTCAGCCAAGCGTTGTCGGTGCATTGGCGCCCAGTTCGCCTCACCTGGCCGCAGCAATCACGGCGACCATCCCCCGCTATGGTGACCCCGTTGTCGTCGAACTTGGCCCGGGCACAGGATCTTTCACCGCGGCGATCCAGGACCGGCTGGGCACACGGGGGCGGCACATCGCAGTGGAACTCAATCCGCGCTTGGCGACGCTGACGGCCAGCCGCCATCGAAGAGTCGACATGGTCCGAGCCAGCGCCGACCGTCTGCCACAGATTCTCGACGACCGCGGCATTTCGCACGCCGATCTCATCATCAGCGGTTTGCCGTGGGTGTCCATGCCTGCATCCGTGGCCGAGGTCGCACTGGACGCCGTAACGAATGTCCTAGCTCCCAGTGGGGCTTTCACGACGTTTGGTTACACGCTCGTCCGCGGACTCGCACCAGGGCGGCGCTTTCGGAGCATGCTTACGGACCGCTTCGAAGAGGTCGTCATTGGCCGCACCGTGATGAGAAATCTTCCTCCTGCGTTCGTGTACTACGCGCGCCGGCCCGGAGTGGCGTCGCTCTAGCTGATCGCACCAACTCCGCCCGAAGTCCGCCGCGGGTTCTGGGTTATTCTAAACCGGTCGGTCGCGAACTCGTCGAGGAGAGAACATGGCGGAACGAGGCCCGCAAGCGTTGGCCGATACCGACCTGCACGAGGTCGGCCCAGGTCGATACGAGGCCTTCCTGCCGGAGGCGTGGACGGCGCTTCAAGGAGTGCACGGCGGATTCGTCGCCTCCCTCGCCGTGCGCGCGGTCAACCGCACGATGGCTGACCCGTCACGGACTCTGCGTGCTGCGACCTTCGGTTTCGTTCGCGGGGTGCGCTCGGGGGCGGCGACTCTTGCCGTCGAGGAGGTTCGGCTCGGCCGCTCGCTGGCGACCTACCACGTCAACGTGGCCCAGGGCGACGGTCCGCCGTCGGTCGTGGGTCGCCTGCATCTGTCGCCGCCATGGGTGGGCGCCGAGTTCAGTGACGTGAAGCCGCCTGCGCTCCTCGAACGTCCCGACGATGCCCGGCCCTTCATCATCCCTGGCGGGCAGGGACACGTTCACAATCTCCCGACATGGCTGCATCCGGAGACGACGCTGTTCGCGGGCCAGCCTCATGCCCGTTGGCTGGCCTGGACGCGGCCCACTCATCCCGACCGCGTAGACGCGGAGTGGCTGACCATGCTCGGTGACTACTTCCCGCCTGCGGTAGCGGTGCGCAACACCGGGCCGAGCCGCGCCGTGACGATCGAGTATGCCATCCAAATCCACACCAGCGCAGAGCATTACCCTCTCAGCAACGGCCTGCATCTCGCGTGCGAGATGCACGCCACGCACGCCGCGTCGGGCTTCGCACTCGAGGACGGCACCATCTGGGCGCCTGACGGCACGCTCCTGGCCACCGTCCGGCAGACCCGCCTCGCCGGCTAAGCCAGCACCGACTCGGTCAGACTGGTGACCGCGTCCACCAGCACGTCGCGTTCCACTCCGGCGGAGGCCAGGGCATCGAGGCCGCGCAGTGTCGCCAGAAGGTGTCGGGCGGTCTTCCGTGGATCGCGCGTGGCCTCGATCGAGCCCGCTCGCTGAGCCGCCGTAACGCTTCGAACCAGCAGTGTCTCCAATGCGGCGAAGGTGCGCCGTGCCTTGGTCTGCACCTCGGAATCGAGAGCACCGAGTTCCGCCGTCGCCTTGGCGAGGAAACACGCCCGCGGCACGGTCGCGGAGGTGCTCGCGTCCACGATCCCGGCGAACAGAGTGCGCAACCGTTCGGCGGCCGTCTCGTCGGGCCCGTCGAGACGGGTGGAGAACTGGGTGACGATGTCGTCGCAGTAGCGCTCGAAGGTCCGCAGATAGAGCGTGTGCTTGTCGCTGAACGTGTTGTAGATGCTGCCCTTGCTCAGGCCGGTCGCCTTGACCAGGTCGTCGAGGCTGGTCCCGGCGTATCCGAGGGACCAGAAGCGGTCCTGTGCGGCCTCGACGACGGCGGTTTCGTCGAAAGCTCTCGGGCGTGCCATCGCTCCAGATTACCCGTTTTGGACCGATTGGTGTAGAACTGCCAAATAATTATTTGCCGCCTATCATGGGACGTGTGACTCCCACCAGTACCGAACCACAGCGCCGACCGCGCGGGCGCCCGCGCACCGAGGAGTCGCCCGCTTCGCTGGACGAGATCTTCGAGGTGGCCTTGAGGGCGTTCGCCACTCGGGGCTACGACGGCGTCGTGCTGCGCACCCTCAACCGGGATCTGGGCGGTAGTCACAATCTGCTCAACGGCCGGTTCGGTTCGAAGGAGGCGCTGTGGTACGCCACGGTGGACTGGGCGTTTCAGCCTCTGGTGATGCGATTGGCGACCGCGTTCGATCCGACGTTGACCGATCCGCTGGATCAGCTGCGGATCACCATGCGAACCTTCTTGCTCTACTCGGCGGAAAAGCCTGAACTCAACAGGCTGATGAACATCGAAGGCCGCCAAGACACCGAGCGGCTGGCCTATCTCTACGACACCTACATCGGTCCGGCGCTGGAGCCGGTGGACCGGCTGCTGAAGTACCTCGCCGACACCGGCCGGATTCGCCCGGTCTCACTGCGCACCCTGCACTTCCTGCTCGCCCACGGCGCGGCCGCCCCGTACACGCTGGATGCGCTGGCCCGCCATTTCGATGACGCCGATCCGTTGGACCCCGCCGAGGCCGAGGCCCACGCAGACTTTGCCGCCGACCTGCTGATCCGGGCAATCGAGATCCAGGACACTCCGCCCAAGAAACGCACCCGCGGCAACTAAGCGCAATCAGTCACATCTCACGAGGTGCTTGGGGCGGCGATGTCGGCGGCGACGGCACGCAGTGTCGCGTCGTAGGGGGCCCAGAGTGCCGAACGAATTCCTCGGCGCCAAGCCCTCGCTGAAGCTCGTGCGCGACGTGGTCTCCGGGCTGCGCGGTGACAACGACTACACCCTGTCGAAGCTGGCCGCGATGGCGAAGGGCGCCCGAGCATGACCCATAGATATAATTGTCATATGTCAGCTAATTATTTGATATCTGTCATACCAGGTGTACGCTGAGTTCATGAATGAGCGCACGCCTGAGCAGGTGGTCAAAGATTTCCTGGGCGCATTGGGACGCCATGACGTGGAGGGGATCGGCCGAGCGTGCGCCGACGACATCGTCGAAGTGCTCTCCGGCACGGCACCGCTGGAAGGCATCGACAACGAGATGGCGTTCGCCAGAGACCTGTTCGCCGCCTTCCCCGACCTGGAGATCGAGGTGACGCGGGTAATGGCGATCGACCAGGTCGTCGCGGCCGAGTGGATACGGCGCGGAACGTTCAGCGGGGCAGACTTCCAGGGCTTGCCGGCCAACGGCGCGCGGTTCGACTCACCGGCCGCAGGCTTCTTCGAGGTCGAGAACGGCTTGATCAAGCGGCTCACGGCCTACGCCGACTTGAACAAGTTCGCCCGCGATCTCGGCGTGCTCCCGCCGGAAGGGTCCGTGGCAGAGCGCATGGCAATGAGCATGTTTCGTACACGCGTGCGCGCCAAACGCGTGGTCGCTACTGTGACCGGTCGCGGCGGATCGCACTGACATGGCGATACGAGCCAAGCGCGGCTGGGACCGCGCGCTGGTGACCGGCGCGTCGGCGGGCATCGGAGCTGCGTACGCAAGGGCGCTGGCGGCACGGGGCACGCATCTGGTGCTGGTGGCGCGCGACGCCGAGCGGCTGGAGAAACTCGCCCAGGCCTGCCGTACCGACTACGACGTCGACGTCGAGGTGCTGCCTGCCGATCTGTCCGACGAGCGGCAGTTGGCCCACGTCGAGAGCCGGCTGTTCGGCTCCCCGCGTATCGACCTGCTCGTCAACAACGCAGGCATCGGCGCGTTCGGCGCGTTCGGCGAGCACGCGGTCGACGCTCATCTGCGCGAAATCGACCTCAACATCACCGCCCTGGTGCGACTGACGCATGCCGGTATCGCCGCCATGGGCCGTCATGGATCGGGCACCATCTTGAACCTGTCCTCGATCATGGCGCTAGCCCCCTTCCCCGGAAGCGCCGTCTACGCCGCCAGCAAGGCCTTCGTCAGCAGCTTCTCCGAGGCGCTCCACGAGGAGCTGCGCGGCACTGGAGTCACGGTGACCGTAGCCTTGCCGGGCATCGTGCGGACCGAGTTTATGGAACACGCCGATGCCCATCACCTCGACGGCGTACCCGGATTCGCCAGCCTCGCACCGGAATTCGTGGCCGAGGCAACGCTGCGTGCCGCACGCAAGGGGAAGGCAGTGTCGATTCCTGGCTTCGGTTACCGGATCGTGGCCGCCTTGGTCGGTGCCACACCCCGCGCGGTATTGCGCCGATTCAACGGAGTCAGTGCCCGCAGTAGGGTCGGGGCACTCGCGTGACCTCCAGCGAGACCACGATGACGTGGCCACGGCATTCTCGTGAATAGCTCGCAGAATCGCCAGGTGTGGTTGCGTTCCCGTCCCACGGGCATCCCGCGCGCCACTGACTTCGGGTTGCGAGAGGTCGCGATGCCGACGATCGACGACGGCGCGTTTCTCGTCCGCAATGAGTTTCTCTCGGCCGATCCGGCGATGCGGGGCTGGATCACCGATCGCACCAACTACACATCACCCGTCGAGATCGGCGACACGATGCGCGCTTTCGCCGCCGGTGTGGTCGTCGAGTCACGCAACGACGCGTACGCGGTCGGCGATCGCGTCATGGGCCTCTTCGGATGGCAGGAGTACGCCGCGGCGTCTCCGGCCCAGGTGTGGCGCAAGGTTGGCGAGCGTGACCTGTCGCTCACGCTGTCGCTGGGTGTGCTTGGCCTGAACGGGCTCACGGCGTACTTCGGGTTGCTCGACGTACTCCGCCCCGCCGCAGGAGAGACCGTTGTCGTGTCGACCGCGGCCGGTTCCGTGGGATCGGCCGTCGGACAGATCGCGAAGATCAAGGGTTGTCGCACAGTCGGAGTGGCCGGCGGACCGGACAAGGTTCGCCAGTGTGTCGAAGAGTTCGGCTACGACGCCGCCATCGACTACAAGGGCACCGATGATCTGGAGGCCGCGTTGGCCGCCAGCTGTCCTGATGGCATCGACGCGTTCTTCGACAACACGTCGGGAGCCATCCACGACGCCGTGTTGGGTCGCATCAACCTGCACGCGCGCATCGCGATCTGCGGGACCGCGTCGTATCCGAGCTGGGAGCCCTGGAATCAGGGACCGAGACCGGAGCGCCAGCTGCTGGTCAAGCGCGCCACCATGCAGGGCTTCTTGACCGCCGACTATGCGGCGCGGTTCGACGAGGCGATCAGCGACCTCGCTGGCTGGATTCGGGAGGGCCGCCTTACGTACCGCGAAGACGTCTACGAAGGTATCGAAACCGCACCAGGATCCATCGAAAGGCTCTACTCGGGCGACAACGCGGGCAAGCTGATCATCCGGGTGTAGGGGCGTTGCTGGGCTGTTTCGAGAGGACCTTGGGAAGGCGCCTCTTCAGGCTTGCGCTCAAGACCATCCGAATGAACAGGTTCGTGGACGTGAACATGGGGATCAGCCCGAGAAACGTGCGTTCGGAGGGCGTCCCTCCGTGCAGGTAGTCAAGGCTGCCGAAGACGTAGAAGCATCCGATGCTGAAGATCGCCAACGGGATGCAGAGTGCCATCCAAGACCCGCGATCGGAAACAGCCTGCCTCGCAACGGCCAACTCTTCATCCGACATCGGTTCACGCTTCTGTAACTTGCGCAGAACCGTTGGGATACCACCGATTTCGTCGCTCATCGGCAGTGTCGGCCTGCGCCCCAGCCGCGCCACGAACACGGCGGCAATCCCGGCGAAGATCACGACGAACACGAAGGCGATGACCGTCGGAAGTGCCCACACGCTGTGCATCATTGCTTCACTCCGAAGTCCGACGCCTGCCGCAGCGGGCGGGTACGCACCAGCGTCGGCCACCAGAACCATGGCCCGAGAATCCTCAGGAGGCACGGCACGATGAACGTACGCACGATCAGCGTGTCGAGCAGCAAGCCCATGCACACCGTCGACCCCACCTGACCGATGGTCCGCAGATCGCTGGTGAGCATTGCCAGCATGGTGAATGCGAACACCAGACCCGCGGACGTCACCACGCCGCCAGTGCTTCCCAACGCGCGGATGAGGCCGGTGTGTATCCCGGCTCCCAGTTCTTCCTTGACGCGGGAGATCAGCAGAAGGTTGTAGTCCGAACCGACCGCCACCAGGATGATGAACGTGAGTGGTAACACCAGCCAGTGAACGTGCAGGCCGATCAGGTGCTGCCAGACGAGGACCGAGAGACCGAACGCGCCTG
>NZ_JAVRPS010000481.1:0-19673 GCF_032162105.1 Mycobacterium sp.
CCGTGCACAACATCGGCAAGATCCTCACCCACCTCGCCGCAACACCACTACCCGCCTGATCAACGACGGACACCGGCATCAGATCCAATCCCACCAAATCAGGGACAATCCATTTCGAGACAGCCCGTGAGAGCGACTGTTTGCGCACCGAAATCGCTACGGTGCGACGGTGAGCCAGTCGGCGAAGCCGGACGGGTCGTGCCTGCCCAGCGCGCCGTGTTCGAACAACCCCCAGCCCTCGACCGGTGTCCCGTTGCCTTCCGTGCACACCGCTCGCCCGACGTGGTCGATCACCCCGAAGCCGGCCCTGCCGACGATCGCCGGGTCGGTCATGTCGTAAGTCAGGCGCTCGGTGAATTCCTCGCCCTTCCACATGCCGTGGATCCAGTCGGAGTCGCCGCCGTAGCCTCCGCCGACGTGGATCGGCACCGGCAGTTTGGATTTGACGTCAAAGTGGAGCAGTGCACCATTCTGCGTCGCGGCGTCGACGGTCGCCCCGGTGGGGATCCGGGTGCCGGAGCGGTAGTGGATCTTGATCCGCGGCCAGCCCAGTTGCTCGACCCGGCCGTCCTTCCAGATCCGCGTGCAGTCGTTCAGCGAGCGGAAGCCGCTGGGCTCCTCCTGGATGATGATGACGATCGAAAAGTCGTCGAACGCCATCGGCACGTAGAGCCACCACATGCCCTCGAACGGCGGATCGGCAGGCCGCCCAGCGGGTTCGGCCTCACCGATCGGCCGGATGCCCCAGGACCGGTCACGCGACCCGATCCATACCGACGGGTCGACGGTGATCTCCTCGCCGTCGATAGCGATGTGCCCGCTCCACGACCCGAGTTGGGCGAACCGCTGCGCGTTGAGCGTCACCCGGTTGCCCGCACGCAGGATGTGGGGTTGTTCCTGGACGACGTCGAACAGCCCGTTCCAGGTGAGATCCGCGGCGACGCCCTCGGTCTCGTCGAGCACGATCCGCAGCCGGTGCAGCGGCTCGTCGACCTCGATGCGGTACCCGAGGACGTGTTGGTTGAGCCGGTCGTGGTCGATCGCGTCGGACAGGTGCACCGCGGTCTGGACGTCGCCCCGCCGTACTAGGAAGAAGGCGTCCTTCACCCCGAGGTTGGGGTAGTACCCGAGGCCGGTGATCAGGAAGATGTCGCCGGTCCGGTCGTGGGCATTGAAGTAGGACCGGTCGTAGAAGTTGCGGTCCGACGATCCCGGCCAGGCGATCGGTTGCGGAACCTGGTGAACGGGATACTCATCCATTGGGCCGAGCACTATGCGTCCTCCTTCATTTCCCGAGTCGCTTCGCTCCTACCCTCCGAGCCGATCAGTCGCTTCAACAAACCCCCGTGATAGAACAGCGATTCGACGTCATCGGGCTTCTCGATCTCACCGAAGCGCACCCGCCGGGCACTGGTGCGCATGAACACGCAACACCAGATCACCCCGGAGTAGACGTAGAACCACCGCAGGTCGCCCAGTTCGGCACCGGTCAGCCGCGCGTAGGTGTCGCGGACGTCCTCCTCGCGCATGACGTCGGGCAGCCCGGGCAGGCCGGCCAGACCGGCGAGTTCCTGGAAGACCATGTGCGCGAAGATGATCCACGAGACGTCGAGTTCGCGCGGTCCCACCGTCGCCATCTCCCAGTCCAGTACTGCCACCGGGCGAAAATCCTCGTAGAGCACGTTGCCGATGCGCGAGTCGCCCCACGCCAGCACGGATGGCGAGGCGGCGACGTCGGTGGGGAAGTTGGCCTCCAGCCAGGCCAGCGCGCCCTCCACCAGCTCCGAGCGGCCGATGTCGGGCACCGCGAACTCGTACCAGTCCTTCAGCCAGCCGAAGTGCCTGCGCAACGCGGTGTCACCTGGGGGGTCGACCTCGGCGAGGAAGCCGAACGTCTGATCGGCGTCGGGTATCGAGTGGAGCTTGGCCAGCACCTCGACGGTGGCGTCCTGCAGTTCGCGCTGCCGCTCGGCCGGTGCGTCGGAGAACCAGTTGTCCCCGAACGTGTAGGGCATGACGTCGGGCGGGACGATGCCGGAGACGTGGTCCATCAGGAAGAACGGCGTACCGAGCACGGCCCCCTCGTCGTCGATCCACCTGACGCGGGGGACCGGCACGTCGGTCAATTCGCCGACCAGCCTGATCACCTCGAATTGATGGTCGAGCCGGTAGGTCGGGAACACCGGAACGTCCTCGGCGCGGGGCGCCACCCGGGCCACCCACTTCTGTTCGACGGATTGCCCGCCGTCCTCCCAACGACCGGTCAGAATGATGGTCTCCGACGACATTCCGTTGGACTCGACGCCGCTTTCGATCGTCACGTCCGGGACCACCCCTCCGGGCATCACGGTAGACAGCCACTGCGACATCACCGAGGGGAGCGTGGTGACATCTCGTGAGGAATGCTGCAGGCGGCTGATCTCTTCGACAGCCGGTTCGGTAGCCACAGGTGTACCCTTCTCCGCAATTACGCTACGATCCGTAGCGTTATGAAAGCAGACCCGCCCGCGGTTGACAAGACCCCGAGCGCCGGGCGCCCACGCGACCCGCGTATCGACGCTGCCATACTCGGCGCGACGGCGGATCTGCTCGTCGAAATCGGTTATGCGAATGTCACGATGGCCGCGGTCGCGGAGCGCGCAGGCACCACCAAGACCGCGCTGTACCGCCGATGGTCGAGCAAGGCGGAACTCGTCCACGAGGCAGCGTTCCCGATCGCGCCGACGGCATTGACGGCACCCGAGGGCGACATCGCAGGCGACGTGCGGGCGATGATCGCGGCGACCCGCGACGTCTTCACCAGCCCCTTGGTGCGGGCGGCGCTGCCGGGGCTGATCGCCGACATGGCGGCCGACGTCGACCTCAACACTCGGGTGATGAGCCGCTTCGCGGGGTTGTTCGACATGGTGCGGGTGCGCGTGGCGCACGCCGTGGCCCGTGGTGAAGTGCACGCCGACGTCGACCCCGACAGGCTGATCGAGGTCATCGGCGGCGCAACGCTGCTGCGCCTGTTGTTGGGGCCCGGCCGGGAACTCGATGAGACATGGGTCGACCAGACCACCGCGATCGTGGTCCACGGTGTGGTGCCCGGGAACGAGATTTCTGCATCGCAGATGCAGCCGTTTCCGACCGACTGGACCACGGCGCTGGTCCTCGTGCCGCATCCCGATGACCCCGAGTACGGGTGCGCGGCGGCGGTCGCCAAGTGGACTGCGGCGGGCAAGACCGTGCACTACGCCTTGGCATCCCGCGGCGAGGTGGGCATCGCGGGTATGCCTCCCGAGGAAGCCGGACCGCTGCGCGAACGCGAACAACGACGCTCCGCCGCCATCGTCGGGGTCAGCGACGTGCAGTTCTGGGACTTCCCCGACAGCCGCATCCGCGACACCCCCGCGCTGCGCACCAAGATCGCCGAGACGATCTCCGCGCTGGCGCCCGAGATGGTCATCACCGTTTACAGCGGTGCGGAGTGGGGGCCTGGTGCGCCGAACCAGCGAGACCACATCGAGTTCGCCAATGCCGTTGCCGCGGCATATGACTCGCTCACCGATCCGCCGCGATGGCTGTTCGAGAACGGCCCGGACGTCACCCACGGTGAGGTGGTGGACGAGTACGTCGAGGTTGCGGTGGCCTCGCTCACAGCGCATGCCGCGTACCTCGCGGTGCTCGACCCCGAGACTCCGATCGACGAGCAGGCCCGCAAGCAGGTCTACGCGGCGACGGGACCGCGACCGGAGTTCGGTGGCCGGCGCACGGTGGAGTTCATCCTGCGACGTGACGCCGCCCAGGCTTCGGTCAGCGGGTGATCTGCGACTTGTTGGTGCGCATGACGTCGATGCGGCGTTGCTCCAGCCCGGCCAGATCGTGCTCCTGGGCACCGGCGATGGCGGCCTCGGCGGCTAGCGCCGGGTCGACGACGGCTGCTGCCCCGGTTACGTAGATGTCCTTGAGCCCCAACATGGTTGGCTTGGGCACTTCGGCGATCTGACCGGCGAGCTCGACGGCCCGATCCAGTAGGCGGTCGTGGGCCACGACCTCGGTGACCAGTCCGATCCGCTCGGCGCGCACGGCATCGACCACCTCACCGGTCATCGACATGCGCCGCGCCATCGCCGCACCAACTACACGCGGGAGGCGGGCGGTCATCCCGCCGCCTGGCAGGATGCCGACCCGCGCATGGGTGTCGGCGAACACCGCCCGCTCCGACGCGATCAGGAAGTCACAGCCCAACGCCAGCTCGAGCCCGCCGGTGAACGTCGCGCCGTTGATCGCCCCGAGCGTCGGGGTGCGCATCTCGGCGACGGCGCTGATGCAGCTGTTCGACTTGAACTCGGCGAAGTACTTCATGCCGTCGCGGGCCGCCTCCTTGAGGTCGACGCCTGCGCAGAAGGCAGGATCGGCACCGGTGAGCACGACGGCGCGCACCGAATCGTCGGCGTCGGCGGACTTGAGCGCCGCATACAGCGACCTGATCAGTTCGCGGTTCAACGCGTTTCGGGACGCGGGACGGTTCATCGTCAGCACCAGGACCGCACCGCGATCGGTGCGGGTCACCAGCTCGTCGTCGGTCACGAACGCACGCTAGCGCACGAACTGGACTGCGTGGTCGACCAGGTCGAGCAGCGGTTGCGGCAGTGCGCCGAGCGCCAGCGTGATGGCGGCGGTCAGGGTCACGGTGGCGATGCTCAACGAACTCGGCACCACGACCGTGGGCGGGTCGTCGGGCGGCTCGGTGAAGAACATCAGCACGATCAGTCGCACGTAGAAGTAGGCGGCGACGGCGCTGGCGATGACGCCGACGATCACCAGGGGCGCGGCACCCCCTTCGGCGGCGGCCTTGAACACCGCGAACTTGCCGACGAAGCCACTGGTCAACGGGATCCCGGCGAAGGCGAGCAGGAACAGCGAGAACACCACGCCCACCAGGGGATGCTGGCGTCCTAGCCCGGCCCAGCGGGTCATGTCGGTCTCCTCCTCGCCGGCCGCATTGCGCACCAGGGTCACCACGGCGAACGCGCCCAGCGTGCTGAACCCGTAGGCGAACAGGTAGAACAACGTCGCCGACACGCCATCTTCGTTGAGCGCGATGACACCAGTCAGGATGAACCCGGTGTGCGCCACCGAGGAGTAGGCCAGCATGCGCTTCACGTCGCTCTGCGCCACCGCCGTCACCGTGCCGACCACCATGGTCAGGATCGCGATCGCCCACATCAGCGGCCGCCAGTCGTCCTCGAGTCCGGGCAGTGCGACGTAGAAGATGCGCAGCACCGCGCCGAATGCCGCGATCTTGGTGGCCGCCGCCATGAACGCCGTGACGGGTGTCGGGGCGCCCTGGTAGACGTCGGGGATCCACGAATGGAAGGGCACCGCACCGACTTTGAACAGCAGGCCGACCGACAACAACGCAACGCCGATCAGTGCCAGCGACGAGTTGTCCCCACTCGCGGCGACCTCGTCGCGGATTCCGGCCAGGCTCAACCCGCCGGAGTAACCGTAGAGCAGGGCGATGCCGTACAGGAAGAAGGCCGATGCGAACGCGCCGAGCAGGAAGTACTTCAGCGCGGCCTCTTGGGAGAGCAGCCGTCGCCGCCGGGCCAGGCCGCACATCAGATACAGCGGTAGCGAGAACACCTCCAGCGCGATGAACATCGTCAGCAGGTCGTCTGAGGCGGGAAACAACATCATGCCGCCGAGCGCGAACATAGTCAGCGGGAAGATCTCCGTCTGTGCCACACCGGCTTTCGTCGCGATCTTCTCCGCGACGCTGCCCGGTACGGCGGCGGCCTGTGAGGTGAACGCGTCCAGACCGCCCGCCCCGTCCTCGGCGCCCACCTCGGCGGGAAGGCGACGTTCGGCCATCAGCAACGTGCCGAGCAGGCCGACCAGCAGCAGCGTGCCCTGCAGGAACAGCGCAGGCCTGTCGACGGCCACGGCGCCGACGACGGCGGTCTGACCAACCGCCGAGTGCAGATCCACCCACGCCTTGACCACGGCCACCAGCGCGGCGAATTGACCGCCGATGGCCAGCGCCACCTGCACCCGGTAACGGGCGCCGCGGGGGAGAAACGCCTCGACGAGCACGCCGACGACGGCGACGCCGAACACGATTAGCATCGGCAACAGCAGTCCGTACTCGATCGACGGTGGCGTGACGGTCATTTCGGTCCTCTTCCGAATTGCTCCTCGCGTCCGCTGTCCGCCACCCGGGGTGCGGGGTCCTGCTGGTCGATCGTGGTCATCGTGTGGCTCACGGCGGGATTGATGACGTCGAGGGCGAGCTTCGGGTACACCCCCAGCACCAGCAGGATCGCGATCAACGGGGTCACCACGACGAGTTCGCGGGGTACCAGATCACCGAGCTTCTCGTTGCCGTCCTTGACCGGTCCCGTCATCATCCGCTGGTAGGCCCACAGGATGTAGATGGCCGATAACACCAGTGCACTCGCCGCGAACACGGCGAATGCGGGATAGCGGGTGAAGGTGCCGATCAGGACCAGGAACTCGCTGATGAACGGCGCCAGACCCGGCAGCGACAGCGTGGCAAGGCCGGCCACCAGGAACGTGCCCGCCAGGATCGGCGCGACCTTCTGCACGCCGCCGAAGTCGGCGATGGCCCGACTTCCCCTGCGGGACACCAGGAATCCGGCGACCAGGAACAGCGCGGCCGTGGAGATGCCGTGATTGACCATGTAGAGCGTGGACCCGGACTGGCCCTGACTGGTCATCACGAAGATGCCTAGGATGATGAATCCGAAGTGCGAGATCGACGTGTACGCGATGAGGCGCATGACGTCGGTCTGGCCGATCGCCACGATCGCGCCGTAGACGATGCCGATCACGGCGAGCGTGATGATCAACGGCCGGAACGTCATCGAGGCATCGGGGAACAGTTGCAGGCAGTAGCGCAGCATGCCGAAGGTGCCGACCTTGTCGACGACGGCCATCATCAGCACCGCCGTCGCGGGGGTCGATTCGACGGCGGCGTCGGGCAGCCAGCGGTGGAACGGCCACAGCGGCGCCTTGACCGCGAAGGCGAACATGAAGCCGAGGAACAGTGCGTTGAGCACCGCGGGCGGGATGCCCAGTCGGCCGTTCGCCACGGCGGCGACGATCGCCCTGAAGTCGAACGTGCCAGCATCGAACGCGGCACTGTTGGCGGTCGCGACGTACAAGCCGATCACGGCGGCCAGCATGATCAGCCCGCCGAAAAGGTTGTACAGCAGGAACTTCACCGCCGCCTTGGATCGGCCCTCCGAACCGAAGCCGCCGATCAGGAAGTACAGCGGGATCAGCATGGCTTCGAAGAACACGTAGAAGAGCAGGACGTCGAGCGCGACCAGCGAGATCAGCACCATGCCTTCGACGGCCAACGTCAGCGCCAGGTAGGTGTGCGTGGAGCGCGCCTGGTCCCCGCCGTCGTTCCAGCCCGCGACGATCAGCAGCGGCACCAGCACGGCGGTCAGCACCACCAATGCCAGGGCGATGCCGTCGAGGCCGAGGGTGTAGCCGGTGCCGAACGACGGGATCCACTCGCGGTCCTCGACGAATTGGTACTGCGGTCCTGCGGGGTCGAATTCGACCGCGAGTGCCACCACGATGGCGAGCACGACCACCGAGATACCCAGTGCGACGTACTTCGCCAGGTGCCGCGCGGCCGCGGGCAGCAGGATCACCAATGCAGCCCCCGCCATCGGGACGGCCCACAGGACGGTCAACCACGGCGCGCCGTTCACCAGACCCTCCCCACCAGGACCGCCGCGATCAACAGCGCGGCACCCCCGAGCATCGACAGCGCGTAGGAGCGGGCGAACCCGGTCTGCAACTGCCGCAACCGTTCCGCCGTTCCCCTGATCAGCGCGGCCAGACCCCGCGATGCCCCGTCGACGGCGTCGTCGTCGATCTCGACCAGCCCCGCGGTGAGTAGCTGACCCGGCCGCATCAGTACGTCCTCGTCGAACCTGTCGCCGTACAGATCGTTGCGGGCGGCCACGGTGAGCGCCGATCCGTCGGGCGCAGTCTCGGGTATCGGGCGGGTCGCGTACATCCGGTAGGCAATGCCGACACCAACCGCGACCACCACCAGCGTGATGGTCGTCATCACCCAGACCGGCACCGAGTGTTCGGCCTCGTGTGCTCCCACGACCGGTTCGAGCCAGTGCTCGAGCGTGCCGCCGATGGCGAGCAGGCCACCGGCACCCACCGATCCGACGGCCAGCACGATCATCGGCCACGTCATGATCCCGGGTGACTCGTGCGGATGCGGCTCGATCATTTCCCCCGTCGCTTCGCTCGCCCGGGCTTTCCAACGCTTCTCACCGAAGAACGTCATCAGCATGACCCGGGTCATGTAGAACGCGGTGATGCCCGCGCCGAGCAGTGCCGCACCGCCAAGCAGTAGGCCACGGATACCGCCTGCGGCGAAGGCGGTTTCGATGATGGCGTCCTTGGAGAAGAAGCCCGCGAACGGCGGCACGCCGATGATGGCGAGGTAGCCGAGCCCGAAGGTCGCGAACGTGATCGGCATGTACTTGCGCAGCCCGCCGTACCTGCGCATGTCGGTTTCGTCGTTCATGCCGTGCATCACCGAACCAGCGCCGAGGAACAGGCCGGCCTTGAAGAACCCGTGGGTGAGCAGGTGCATGATCGCGATGGCGTAGCCCGCCGGTCCCAGTCCGGCGGCCAGCACCATGTACCCGATCTGCGACATGGTGGACGCGGCGAGGGCCTTCTTGATGTCGTCCTTGGCGCAGCCGATGATCGCGCCGAACAGCAGGGTGACCGCGCCGACGATCACGACTCCGGTGCGCGCGTCGGGGGCAAGGTCGTAGACCGGACCCGACCGCACGATCAGGTAGACACCCGCCGTGACCATGGTGGCGGCGTGGATGAGCGCCGACACGGGGGTGGGGCCCTCCATGGCGTCGCCGAGCCAGGACTGCAGCGGCACCTGCGCGGACTTGCCGCAGGCGGCGAGCAGGAGCAGCAGCCCGATCACCGTCAACGCGCCCGTCGACATCTTGTCGGCGGCATCGAACACGCCCGCGTAGGAGACGGTGCCCACTTCTGTGAACATCACCATCAGCGCGAGCGCCAGGCCGATGTCACCGACCCGGTTCACCACGAACGCCTTCTTGGCCGCGGTCGCGGCTGACGGCTTGTGCGACCAGAAGCCGATCAGCAGGTACGACGCCAGGCCGACGCCCTCCCAGCCGACGTAGAGACCGAGATAGTTGTCGGCCAGCACCAGCAGCAACATCGCCGCGACGAACAGGTTCAGGTAGCCGAAAAAGCGCCTGCGCTCCGGGTCCTCGGCCATGTAGCCGATCGAGTAGAGGTGGATCAGCGAGCCGACACCGGTGATCAGCAGCACGAAGCACACCGACAGCTGGTCCAGTTGGAGGCCGAAGTCGACCTGGAGGCCCGCCACCGGGACCCAGGAGAACAGCCGTTCGTGTATCGCCCGGTCGTCCACCGTTCGGTTGAGCAGATCGACGAAAAGCACCAGCCCGACGGCGAAGGACGCCAGCGCCGTCGCGCACCCCAACAGGTGCCCCCACGCATCGGTGGCCCGGCCGCCGAGCAGCAGAACGGCCGCACCCGCCAGCGGGAGCAGGATGAGCAGCCAGACCGGAATCGTCATCCTCCTAGTGCTTCAGCAGGTTCGCGCCGTCGACCGAAGCCGATCGCCTGGCTCGGAAGATGGTCATGATGATGGCCAGGCCGACGACCACTTCGCACGCGGCGACGACCATGGTGAAGAACGCCACCACCTGGCCGTCGAGGTGACCGTGCATGCGGGAGAACGCGACGAACGCCAGGTTGGCGGCGTTGAGCATCAGCTCGACGCACATGAACATCACGATGGCGTTGCGCCGCAACAGCACTCCGGCGGCGCCGATGGTGAACAGCGCAGCCGACAGGTACAGGTAGTTGTCGGGGTTCAAATTCTGCTCCTCGCGTGCGCGGTGTTCATCGCGCTCCGTTCTTGCCCATGCCGTTCGACGAGTGGGACTCATCGCGCATGCTGCGGTGCGGCAGGATCGCGCTCACCGAGTCGTTGGCATCGGAGCCGTCAGGAAGCCGGGCCGCCATGTCGACCGCGTTGTGCCTGGCGTAAACGCCGGGGCTGGGTCGCGGTGTCGGGTGCCCGCCGGGGGCGAACCGCTCGATGGCGAGTTCCCGCTGGGTCTTGCGGCGGTCGAAGCGCTCCCGGTGGGCTAGCAGCATCGCCCCGAGGGCGGCGGTGATCAGCAGCGCGCTGGTCAGTTCGAACGCCCACAGGTAGCGCGTGAAGATCAGCGCCGCCAGACCCTGCACATTGCCGCCGCTGTTCGCTTCGGTCAGCCCGGTGAAGCCGGCCACCGACACGTTGCCGATGCCACCGATCAGCAGGATGCCGAACGCGGCGCCCGCAACGCAGGCGGCGATGCGCTGTCCCCGAATGGTTTCCACCAGCGAGTCCGCCGAGTCCACCCCGATCAGCATCAGGACGAACAGGAACAGCATCATCACCGCGCCGGTGTACACGACCACCTGCACGATGCCGAGGAACAACGCATCCTGCGCGATGTAGAGCATCGCGAGGATGATCATCACGACCGCCAGGAAGATCGCGGAGTAGACCGCCTTGGGTGCGGCCACCACGGCGAGTGCACCGAGCACGGCGAACACGGCGAGTACCCAGAACGTCACCTCCTCCGCCGTCGAGGTCCGGAAGGCGGTCTCGGCCGCCAACACCGCGAAATCGGCTGTCATCGCAGCGATTCCTTGGGGGTGACAAGACCGTCGGCGGTGATGTTGCCGCGGTAGTAGTCCTCGTCTGTGCTGCCCTCGGCCATGGCGTGCGGGGGCGCAAGCATGTCCTGCAACAAGGGTGCGAGCAGTTTGTCCTTGCCGTAGATCAGGTCGGCGCGGTTGTCGTCGGCCATCTCGTAGTCGTTGGTCATGGTCAGCGCGCGGGTGGGGCAGGCCTCGATGCACAACCCGCACCCGATGCAGCGCAGGTAATTGATTTGGTAGACCTGGCCGTATCGCTCACCGGGCGAAAACCTTTGGTCCTCGGTGTTGTCAGCGCCCTCGACGAAGATCGCGTCTGCGGGGCAGGCCCACGCGCAGAGCTCGCAGCCGATGCACTTCTCCAGGCCGTCGTCGTACCGGTTGAGTTGGTGACGACCGTGGTACCGGGGCGCGACCGCACCCGGTTTCTCGGGATACTGCTCGGTGACGCGCTTCTTGAACATCGTCTTGAACGTCACGCCGAAACCGGCTATGGCGTCGATGAAATTAGGCATCTTGCCCCTCCTTCAATGGGATCGGGGGAATCGGGAAGGCGCCCGAATCGGCGGCGGGTGCGACATCGATGGGGGCGCGCCTCCGTCGCAGGGTCCGCCACATGTAGGCGAGCAGGATCACGGCCACGAAGGCGCCGATCGTGCTGAGCAGCACCGCCCAGCCTTCGTGACCCTTGACCTCAAATGTGCGCACGATCGCGACGGTCATGATCCAGCCAAGCGATATGGGAATCAGGACCTTCCAGCCCAGTGCCATGAACTGGTCGTACCGCAACCGCGGCAGGGTGGCGCGCAGCCACATGAAGAGGAACAGGAATCCCCACACCTTGGCGATGAACCACACCAGCGGCCACCATCCGGTGTTGAAGCCGTCCCAGAGGCTGAACGGCAACGGCGCCTGCCAACCGCCGAGGAACAGCGTGGTGGCCAGTGCCGACACCGTGGTCATGTTGACGTACTCCGCGAGCATGAAGATCGCGAAGCCCAGCGACGAATATTCAGTATGGAAGCCACCGACCAGTTCGCCCTCGGCCTCAGGGAGATCGAATGGCGCCCTGTTGGTTTCCCCGACCATCGAGGTGACGTAGATCAAGAAGGAAGGCAGCAGCAGGAAGACGTACCAGACGTCGCGCTGCGACGACACGATCTCCGAAGTCGACATGGTGCCCGAATAGAGGAACACCGCGGCGAAGCACAGCGCCATGGCGATCTCGTAGGAGATCACCTGGGCGGTCGACCTCAGCCCGCCCAGCAGGGGGTAGGTGGAGCCGGATGCCCAGCCGGCCAACACGATTCCGTACACGCCGATCGAAGTGACCGCCAGCACGTACAGCACGGCGACCGGAAGATCGGTCAGTTGCAGTGGAGTCTGGTGGCCGAACACGCTGACCATGCCGCCCATCGGAATCACGGCGAAGGCCATGATGGCGGGGATCACCGAGATGATCGGCGCCAGCAGGTAGACCGGCTTCTCGACGCCTGCCGGGATGAGGCCTTCCTTGAGCGCCAACTTGACTCCGTCGGCCAGGCTCTGCAGCAACCCCCACGGTCCGACCCGGTTGGGCCCAGGGCGGAACTGCATCCAGCCGAGCACTTTGCGTTCGGCAAGGATCGCCACCAACACGGTGAGCAACAGGAAGACGAAGATCAGCAGCGCCTTGGCGATGGTCAGCCACCACGGGTCGTGGCCGAACGAGGTCAGATCCGGGTAAGTCACTGCCGGTCACCTCCGCGAATGTCGACGACGGCTCCGACGGAGACCCGCAGCGTTGCGGCGACCGTCGACCCTGGCGAGTTCAGCGGCAGCCACACCACCCGGTCGGGCATGTCGGTGATCTCCAACGGCAACGTGACGTCACCGTGTCCGCTGGCCACGGTCACCGGATCGCCGTCGCTCACCCCGATCTCGGCGGCGGTGGCCGGGGACAGCCGAACGACCGTGGGCCGCGCCGTGCCTGCCAGGAAGGGCTCGCCGTCCTGAAGTCGACCTGCGTCCAACAGCATTCGCCAACCGGCCAGAACGGCATGGCCTGCCGCAGGCACGGCCGGCGCATGCGCGGATACGGTCGGGTCCGCGGCTGGCGGGCCCTGCCACGTGCCGAGCCGGTCGAGTTCCGCGCGGGCGGCCGTGGCGTCACCAAGGCCCAGATCGACGCCGACCTCCTCGGCCAGCGCGGCGAGCACCCGTGCATCGGAGGTGGCGCTCGGTGGCAGAGCGGGGGCGAACGACCGCGGGCGGCCTTCCCAATTCACGAACGTGCCCGCTTTCTCGGTGACGGTGGCGACGGGGAAGACGACGTCCGCGCGGTCGGTGACGGCGCTGCGCCGCAACTCCAGGCTCACCACGAAGGGCGCGGCGTCGACGGCAGCCAGTGCCGCCGCGGGGTCGGGTAGGTCGTCGAGTTCCACGCCGCCGATCAGCAGGGCGCCCAGCGCCCCGTCGGTGACCGCCTCGACGATGCCAGAAGCATCGCGCCCTGGGGCGGCGGGCAGTTCGTCGACGTTCCATGCCGCGGCTACCTCGGCACGGGCGGCGGGATCGTCGATCGGCCTGCCGCCGGGCAGAAGGTTCGGCGCCGCACCGGCTTCCAGCGCACTGCGGTCCCCGGCGCGCCGAGGCACCCAGCCGATCCGCGCGCCCGTCGCACGGGCTAGCCGGAGCGCGGCGGAATACCCGCCCGCTGCGGTCGCCAGCCGTTCGCCGACCAGGATGACGGCACCCGGTTGCCGCAACGACTCGTCGTCGTGCAGGGCGTCGAGTGCGGCCGCTTCGCCGCCCGGTGCGGTGGCGATGAGCGTGCCGCCCATCTTCGTCAGCCCGCGGGTGGCGAACGGCGCGATCGTGGTGACCTTCAGGCGGTGCTTGCGGAATGCCTTGCGCAACCGAAGGAAGACGATGGGCGACTCCTCCTCTGGCTCGAACCCGGCGAGCAACACCGCGGGCGCGGCCTCGAGGTCGGCGTAGGTCACCGACATCGGCTGGCCTGCCACCGCGGCGGCCAGGAACTGGGCTTCCTCGTCCGAGTGGGCGCGGCTGCGGAAGTCGATGTCGTTGGTGCCCAGCACTATCCGGGCGAACTTGGCGTAGGCGTAGGCGTCCTCCAGCGTCGCCCGCCCGCCGACCAGCACTCCGGTGCGCCCGCCTGCCGCGCTGAGTCCGCGCACGGCGATCGCCACGGCCTCCGACCACGATGCCGGGCGCTGGCTGCCGTCGGCCTCGCGAACCAGCGGCGTGGCGATCCGGTCACCCTGGGTGGGGTACGCGAACGCCCAGCGTCCCTTGTCGCAGTTCCACTCCTCGTTGACCTCGGGGTCGTCACCGGCCAAGCGGCGCAGCACTTTTCCGCGCCGATGGTCGGTGCGCTGAGCGCAGCCCGACGCGCAGTGCTCGCACGCGCTCGGCGAGGACACCAGGTCGAACGGGCGGGCCCGGAACCGGTATGCGGTTCCGGTGAGCGCGCCCACCGGGCAGATCTGCACGGTATTGCCGGAGAAGTAGGAGTCGAACGGGGTATCGGTGGCGATGCCAACCTGCTGCAGCGCACCGCGTTCGAGCAGTTCGATGAAGGGATCCCCGGCGATCTGATTGGAGAACCGCGTGCACCGCGCGCACAGCACGCAACGTTCCCGGTCGAGCAGCACCTGCGACGACAGGTTGATCGGCTTGGGGAACGTGCGCTTGACGTCGTCGAACCGGGTGTCGGCCCGGCCGTTCGACATCGCCTGGTTCTGCAGCGGGCATTCGCCGCCCTTGTCGCACACCGGGCAGTCCAGCGGGTGGTTGATCAGCAGCAGCTCCATGACGCCGTGCTGGGCCTTGTCGGCGGCCTCCGAGGTCATCTGTGTGCGAACGACCATGTCTGGGGTGACGGTGATGGTGCACGATGCCATCGGTTTGCGCTGGCCCTCCACCTCGACCAGGCACTGACGGCAGGCGCCGACGGGATCGAGTAGCGGGTGGTCGCAGAATCGCGGGATCTGGATGCCCATCAGCTCCGCCGCGCGGATCACCAGGGTGCCCTTCGGCACGCTGAGCTGATGGTCGTCGATGGTCAGCGTGACCAGCTCGACGTCCGGCTCGTTGGTCGTCGGTTCGGTTTTCTTCTCTGCCATCGTCACGAGCGCGTCACCCTTCTCGGACTGCTCGCGGGGAGAGCGGCGACCGCGGGAATGGTCATGCCCCCACCCCCTCCGGGACGGCGAGCATCGATGCGTGGGGGTCGAACGGGCACCCGCCGTCGAGGTGCGCGACGTACTCGTCGCGGAAGTACTTGACCGACGACAGGATCGGACTGGCGGCGCCGTCACCGAGCGCGCAGAACGACTTGCCGTTGATCGCGTCGGCGATGTCGAGCAGCTTGTCCAGGTCGGCCCCGGTGCCGCGGCCCGTCTCCAGCCGTTCATAGATCTGGGCCAGCCAGTAGGTGCCCTCGCGGCACGGCGTGCACTTGCCGCACGATTCGTGGGCGTAGAACTCGGTCCAGCGGCGCACTGCCCGCACCACGCAGGTGGTCTCGTCGAAGATCTGCAGCGCCTTGGTACCCAGCATCGAGCCGACCTTGGCCATGTTCTCGTAATCCAATGGCACATCGAGGTGTTCGGCCGTCAGCAGTGGTGTGGACGAGCCGCCGGGCGTCCAGAACTTCAGCTCGTGCCCGGCCCGCACCCCGCCGGCGTAGTCGAGGAGTTCGCGCAGCGTGATACCCAACGGCGCCTCGTACTGGCCGGGCCGGGTGACGTGGCCCGACAGCGAGTACAGCGTGAACCCTGGCGACTTCTCCGACCCCATGGACTTGAACCAGTCGACGCCGCCGCGGATCACGGCGGGCACGCTCGCGATCGACTCCACGTTGTTGACCACAGTCGGGCAGGCGTACAGGCCTGCAACGGCGGGGAACGGGGGCCGCAGCCGTGGCTGGCCGCGCCTGCCCTCCAGCGAGTCCAGTAGCGCGGTCTCCTCGCCGCAGATGTAGGCACCCGCGCCGGCGTGCACCACCAGGTCGAGGTCGAAGCCCGTGCCGCCGATGTCGGTGCCCAGATATCCGGCCGCATATGCCTCGTCGACGGCGTTCTGCAACCGGCGCAGCACCGGTACCACCTCGCCGCGCACGTAGATGAACGCATGCCGGGCGCGGATCGCGTACGCCGCGATGATCGCGCCCTCGACCAGCACGTGCGGCGTGGCCATCATGAGCGGAATGTCCTTGCAGGTACCGGGTTCCGACTCGTCGGCGTTGATCACCAGATAGTGCGGCTTGGCACCGGCGCCGTCCGAGCCCTGCGGGATGAACGACCACTTCTGACCGGTCGGGAAGCCCGCGCCGCCGCGGCCGCGCAGGCCGGAGTCCTTGACCAGGGCGATGACCGCGTCGGGGTCCATCGCCAGCGCCGTGGACAGCGCTTGGTAGCCGTCGTGGTCCCGGTAGGTCTGCAACGTCCAGGATTCGGGATCGTCCCAGTAGGCGCTGAGCACGGGGGTGAGTGTCACGGCCGATCCCCATTCTTCGGCGGCACGTCCGCGGACGGCGCAGGCGCCGGTTCGTCGCGGGCCGACTCCTTCGCGATCCGCTCGTCGTCGGGCCCGTCGGCCACCGCGCCTGCATTGGCCACCGGCGGCGCCGTCATGCCGCGCTCGTGGGCGACCCGCAGTCCGGCCAGCGTCGCCTCGCCGGGGGCGCCGTCGTTGGCGCCGGGCCGCCGATCGGGGAAGCCGGCCAGGATGCGGGCGGTCTCGCGGAACGTGCACAGTGGTGCGCCGCGGGAGGGCGATACCGGCCAGCCGTCGCGCAACTGGTCGACGAGCTCCCGTGCCGACGAGGGTGTCTGGTTGTCGAAGAACTCCCAGTTGACCATCACCACGGGCGCGTAGTCGCACGCGGCGTTGCATTCGACGTGGTCCAGGGTGACCTTGCCATCTTCGGTGGTCTGCCCGGCATGCACGCCGAGGTGTTCCTCGAGCACCTCGAGGATCGCGTCGCCGCCCATGACCGCGCACAACGTGTTCGTACACACGCCGACCAGGTAATCGCCCGTTGGGGTGCGCCGGTACATCGAGTAGAACGTGGCGACCGCGGTGACCTCGGCCGGGGACAGGTCGAGTTGCCCTGCACAGAAGGCGATCCCGGCCGGGGTGAGGTAGCCGTCCTCGGCCTGCACCAGATGCAGCATGGGCAGCAGGGCGGATCGGGAGCTGGGGTAGCGGCCGATGATCGCGGCGGCGTCGGCGGCCAGCCGGGTCGTCACGTCGTCCGGATAGGACTGCGGCCCGCGGGTGATCGGCGGTCCCGGTTCGTCGGGCCGGGGTCCAAGACGAAGTTCGATCGCCGTCACCTGTCGACACCTCCCATTACCGGGTCGATCGACGCCACCGCCGAGATCGCGTCGGCGACCATGCCGCCCTCGCACATCGCCGCCACGGCTTGAAGATTGGTGAACGACGGGTCCCGGTAGTGCACTCGGTACGGTCGAGTGCCGCCGTCGGAGACCATGTGCACCCCGAGTTCGCCCCGTGGCGACTCGACGGCGACGTAGACCTGGCCGGCGGGCACCCGGATGCCCTCGGTGACCAGTTTGAAGTGATGGATCAGCGCCTCCATCGAGCCGCCCATGATCTTGGCGATGTATTCCTGAGAGTTGCCAAGACCGTCGGGTCCGAGTTTGAGGTCGGCGGGCCAGGCCAGCTTCTTGTCGGTGATCATCACCGGGCCCGGCTTCAACCTGTCCACGCACTGGGCGACGATCTTGAGCGACTCCCGCATCTCCCGCACCCGGATCATGTAGCGGCCGTAGGCATCGCACTCGTCGGTGGTGATGACGTCGAACTCGTAGTTCTCGTAGCCACAGTAGGGCTGCGCGCGGCGCAGGTCGTGCGGCAGTCCGGTGGAGCGAAGGATCGGGCCGGTGATGCCGAGCGCCATGCAGCCCGTGAGATCCAGGTAGCCGACGCCGACGGTGCGGGCTTTCCAGATGTAGTTCTCGTTGAGCAGGTTCTCCAGGTCGGCGAGCTTGTCGGGCATGGTCCGCAGCAGCTCTTCGAGTTGCGGCATCGCCTCGTCGGGCAGGTCGGCGGCCAACCCGCCAGGCCGGATGTAGGCATGGTTCATGCGCAGGCCAGTGATGGTCTCGAACACCGCCAGCACCTGTTCACGTCCGAGGAAGCCAAAGAACATGGCCGACATGGCGCCCAGTTCCATGCCACCGGTCGCCAGCGCCACGAGGTGGCTGGAGATCCGGTTGAGCTCCATCAGCAGCACTCGGATGACGCTGGCCCGCTCGGGGATGTCGTCGGTCACGTCGAGTAGCTTCTCGACACCGAGGCAATACGCCGTCTCGTTGAAGAACGGCGACAAGTAGTCCATCCGGGTCACGAACGTCACACCCTGAGTCCAGTTGCGGTACTCGAGGTTCTTCTCGATTCCGGTGTGCAGGTAGCCGATTCCGCAACGGATCTCGGTGATGGTCTCGCCCTCGAGCTCGAGGATCAGCCGCAGCACACCGTGTGTCGACGGGTGCTGTGGCCCCATGTTGACGACGATCCGCTCGCCGGCCACCGCGCCGTCCCTGGCGGCCTTCACCACGTCTTCCCAGTCCTCGCCGCCCACCGTGACGATGGTCTCGGAGTTGTTCGGGTTGCTCATCAGTTGTACGACCTCCGCTCGTCGGGCGGAGGGATCTGTGCCCCGTGGTACTCCACCGGAATGCCGCCCAACGGGTAGTCCTTGCGTTGCGGATGACCGACCCAGTCGTCGGGCATCTCGATGCGGGTCAGCGACGGATGGCCGTCGAAAACGATGCCGAAGAAGTCGTAGGTCTCCCGCTCGTGCCAGTCGGTCGTGGGATACACCGAATACAGCGAGGGCACATGGGGATCCACATCGGGTGCGGCGACCTCGACGCGGATCCGGCGGTTGTGCGTGATCGACATCAGCGGGTAGACCGCATGCAGTTCGCGGTCGGTGTCGCTGGGGTAATGCACCCCCGAGACACCAAGGCACAGTTCGAATCTCAAGCCTGCGTCATCGCGCAGCGCCTGCGCAACGGCGATCAGGTGCTCGCGGCGCACCTCGAGGGTGAGCTCGTCGCGGAACACCACCACCCGTTCGACGGCGGCGGTAAAGGCGTCCTCGCCGAGTGCGGTGACCAGCGTGTCGACCACCTCGTCGAAGTACCCGCCGTAGGGCCGCGGCGTGCTGCCCGGCAGCACGACTTCGCGGATCAACCTGCCGTACCCGGACGTGTCGCCGCTGCCCGTGACGCCGAAACTGCCCCGCCGCACGCCGATCACCTCCGATTGATCCCCGGGTCGCTCCGCTCCTGCCCGCCGAGCGGATGGCTCCCGGTCGTGGGCGCCGTTCGCCTCGGTCATGACCGCAGTAGTCCCGTGAATTCGATGGTGGGCCGCGACGCGAGCGCCGCCTCCTCGGCGGCGGCGATGGCATCGGCACGGTTGACCCCGAGTGGCATCTCGGCGATCTTTTCGTGCAACTTGAGGATCGCGTTCAGCAGCATCTCCGGCCGCGGCGGGCAGCCGGGCAGGTAGATGTCCACCGGGACCACGTGGTCGACGCCCTGGACGACGGCGTAGTTGTTGAACATGCCGCCCGAGGACGCGCAGACCCCCATCGCGAGAACCCATTTCGGTTCGGCCATCTGGTCGTACACCTGTCGCAGCACGGGTGCCATCTTCTGGCTGACCCGCCCCGCGACGATCATCAGATCGGCCTGTCGGGGCGTCGCCGAGAACCGCTCCATGCCGAACCGGGCGATGTCGAATCGCGGTCCTGCAGTGGCCATCATCTCGATGGCGCAACACGCCAGGCCGAACGTTGCGGGCCACAGCGACCCCTTGCGGACGTAGCCGGCGACCTTCTCCACCGTCGACAG
>NZ_JAVRPS010000482.1:0-2504 GCF_032162105.1 Mycobacterium sp.
ATCAACGGCGAGAAGATCTTCGTGACCGCGGGTTCGCGGGCCAGCCACATCGTGGTGTGGGCGACGCTGGACAAGTCGCTTGGCCGCGCGGCGATCAAGTCGTTCATCGTGCCGCGCGAGCACCCTGGCGTGACGGTCGAACGACTCGAGCACAAGCTCGGCATCAAGGCGTCCGACACCGCGGTGATCCGTTTCGACAACGCCCGCATCCCGGTGGGCAACCTGCTGGGCGACCCGGAAGTCCACGTGGACAAGGGTTTTGCCGGTGTCATGGAGACGTTCGACAACACCCGGCCGATCGTTGCGGCGATGGCCGTCGGTATCGCGAGGGCGGCGTTGGAGGAGCTACGCAAGATCCTCACCGACGCAGGCATCGAGATCTCCTACGACAAGCCTGCCCACGCCCAGAGCGCACCGGCCGCGGAGTTCCTGCGGATGGAGGCCGACTGGGAGGCCGGCTACCTGCTGACGGTCCGCTCCGCGTGGCAGGCCGACAACAAGATCCCCAACTCCAAGGAAGCCTCGATGGGCAAGGCCAAATCGGCCCGGGTCGCGAGCGACATCACCCTCAAGGCCGTCGAAATCGCCGGTACCACCGGTTATTCCGAGGAGACCCTGCTGGAGAAGTGGGCGCGGGACTCCAAGATCCTCGACATCTTCGAGGGCACCCAGCAGATCCAGCAGCTCGTCGTCGCGCGCCGGCTGCTCGGCCTGTCCTCGGCCGAACTCAAGTAGCGGGTCTCCGACACGGGTCATCGGCGGCTCAAGGCGGCGGGATTAGGATTCCCGCATGGCTGAGATAACTGCCCTGGTCGCGCACGAGGATGCCGAACACGGCGTCCTGCTCATACAGGAGATCGTCGACGACACGGCACTGTCCGACGGCGACGTCACGATCGCGGTCGACTACTCGGCGATCAACTTCAAGGACGGGTTGGCGGTGACCTCGGGCGGCGGCGTCGCGCGCGGCTACCCGCTGATTCCGGGCATCGACGTCGCAGGAACGGTGTCGTCGAGCACCAGCCCGGACTTCGCCGTCGGCGACCCGGTCGTGGCGCACGGTTACGACATCGGCACCGGCCGCCCCGGTGGCTACGCCGACACCGCCCGGTACCCCGCGGACATGGTGGTGAAGCTCGATCGCCTCACCACCGCACAGGCCGCGGCGATCGGGACGGCCGGCTTCACGGCGGCGATGAGCGTCGAAGCGCTTCGGGCGCACGGCATCACACCCGACGACGGACCGGTCCTGGTGACGGGTGCGAGCGGTGGCGTCGGCAGTGTCAGCGTCGACCTGCTGGCCGCGGCGGGGTTCCACGTCGTCGCGTCGACGGGCAAGGCGGCCGCCCACGAGCTCCTCGAACAATTGGGCGCAGCAGAGATCGTCGGCCGCCTGCCCGAGGAGGGCGAACGGGTCCGGGCGTTGGGCAAGATGAAATGGGCTGCCGTCGTCGACTGCGTCGGCGGTCAGACCCTGGCCTACGCGCTGAGCACGTTGAAGTACCGCGGAGTGGCAGCGGCGTCGGGGTTGGCCGGTGCCGCGGACCTGCCGACGACGGTGCACCCGTTCATCCTGCGCGGCGTCACCCTTGCGGGCATCGACTCGGTTCAGGTGCCCATCGCCGAGCGCCGCGAGATCTGGGCGCGGATCGACGCTGACCTGACGCCGCCGCATCTGGACCTGCTCACCCGCGACATCCCCGTCGCAGACGTGCCGGCGACGCTGCCCTCGATCGTCAAGGGCGGCGTCACCGGCCGCGTCCGCGTGAAGGTGGCGGGTGGGTTCTGACGGCTGTTAGCCGATCAGGACACGCTGCAGGTCGGGCTTCATCTGCTGCAGCTGCTGGCCCCAGTACGCCCAGGTGTGCGTGCCGCTGTCCGGGAAGTTGAACACGCCGTTCTTGCCACCGGCCGCGATGTACTCATCCTGGAACGTCCGGTTGGTGCGGATGGTCAGGCCCTCGAGGAACTTGGCGGGCACGTCGCCGCCACCCAACTCGTTGGGCTGGCCGTTGCCGCAGTAGACCCAGAGCCGAGTGCCGTTGGCGACGAGCGCGGGGATCTGCACCATCGGGTCGTTGCGCTTCCAGCCGCTGTTCGGGTCTTCCGTGGGACCCCACATGTCATTGGCCTTGAAACCACCGGCGTCACCCATGGAGATGTTGATCAGGAAGGGCCACGAACCCTCGGACGGGTTCAGGAAGCCCGACAGCGACGCGGCGTAGATGAACTGCTGCGGGTGGTAGACCGACAGGATCATCGATGCCGAACCGGCCATCGACAGCCCGACCGCCGCGCTACCGGTCGCCTTCACCTGCTTCTCCGACGCGAGATAGCCGGGTAGTTCCGAAGTGAGGAACGTCTCCCACTTGTAGGTCAGGGGCGGCCCCGCCTTGTTGCGCGCAGGCGAGTACCAGTCGGCGTAGAAGCTGGACTGTCCGCCGACCGGCATGACGACCGAAAGGCCTGAGTCGAGGTACCACTCGAACGCGGGGGTCTCGATG
>NZ_JAVRPS010000483.1:0-4781 GCF_032162105.1 Mycobacterium sp.
CTCGGACTGGCCATCACGGACGACGATTCCGCAACCGCCTGATCCTCTGGCGGACGTGCCGAAAAGCGTTCAACCGTCGTTTCATCGGCCGATGGCCTTGGACCGTTGGCGTTGCCACCGCCCCAGGAGTAAGGGACCCCCATCTGCTCCCGCGGAATCGATCAGGGTGCGGGCACCATCGGTTTCGACTGCTCGGGATTGATGCTTTATGCGTTCGCGGGGGTGGGCATCAAGCTGGACCATTACTCGGGCTCGCAATACGACGCAGGCCGCAAGATCCCGTCGTCGCAGATGCGCCGCGGGGACTTGATCTTCTACGGGCCCAACGCAAGCCAGCACGAAGCGATGTACTTGGGCGACGGCATGATGCTCGAAGCCCCCTACACCGGTTCGCAGGTGAAGGTGTCTCCGGTACGCACGAGTGGCATGACGCCGTATGTCACGCGGCTGATCGAGTACTGACGCTATAGATCGCTCGACGGGCACTATGAAGATCATGGACGGCACGTCAGCCACATCGGTCAAAGCCGGGCGAGGATATCGGGCGCTCGTAGTCGACGACGAGGCGCCCTTGGCCGAGGTGGTGGCCAGTTATCTGGAGCGCGAGCAGTTCGAGACCACAATCGCGGTAAACGGCACGGCCGCCATCGCCGTTGCCCGCGAACTCGACCCCGACGTCGTCATCCTGGATCTCGGACTGCCCGGAATGGACGGGTTGGAGGTGTGTCGGCAGTTGCGCACCTTCTCCGACGCCTACGTCGTGATGCTGACCGCGCGGGACACCGAAATGGACACCATCCTCGGGCTCACCGTCGGCGCCGACGATTACGTCACCAAGCCGTTCAGTCCGCGCGAGCTGGTGGCGCGGATCCGCGCCATGCTCCGACGACCCCGCATCGTGCGCGGCAACGGCGCGACGGACGCTGCGCCTGGAAGCGAGGTCCCCCCGCCCCGGCGCTTCGGTGCGCTGCGGGTCGACGTGGCCGCACGGGAAGTGTTCATCGGTGACGAGCCGATTGTGTTGACGCGCACTGAATTTGATTTGCTCGCGGCATTGTCAGCACGCCCGGGTGTGGTGCTGAGCCGCCGGCAGCTGCTCGAAACGGTGCGCGACGGTCCATGGGTCGGCAACGATCATCTCGTCGACGTCCACATCGGCCATCTTCGCCAGAAGTTGGGCGACGATGCCGCCCGGCCGCGCTACGTCACCACCGTGCGCGGAGTCGGATACCGAATGGGAACCGGACAGTGAGCGGGTCCATGCACACCGCTGAGAAGGTCGGGCGGTCACTTCGTCGGCCCGGGATCGGCATGCGGCTTCTGCTCGCCCAGGCGATGGTGCTGGCGGCCGGTACCGTCACCACGTGGGTTGTCGCCGCCATCGTTGGGCCGCCTCTGTTTCGCGAGCACCTTCGCCGAGCCGGGGTGTCCCACGACTCTCTCGAGCAGCTCCACGCCGAAGAGGCCTACCGGTACGCGACCGCGTTGTCGGTGGGCGGCGCCCTGGCCGTGTCTGCGCTCACCGCGCTGGCGGTGAGTTGGTACGTCAGCCGACGGCTGCAACGCTCCGTCACGGAGGTCGCATCTGCCGCCACCGCAGTTGCCCACGGCCGCTACGGCACTCGCGTATCGTCGCCGCGACTCGGCGACGATTTCGACACCCTCACCGAGGCGTTCAATCAGATGGCGGCGCGGCTACAGACCGTCGACGCGACCCGTCGGCAGTTGTTCGGCGACCTCGCTCACGAAATCCGCACTCCGGTAGCAGTGCTCGAGGCCTACATGGAGGCACTCGAAGACGGCGTGCGGTCACTGAACCCCGCAACCACCACCATGCTGCGTGAGCAGACCCGGCGTCTGGTGCGGTTCTCCGAAGACGTCGCCGCACTGGCCCAGGCCGAAGAAAGCTCCGCGTCGATGGCGTTCACCTGGATCGATCCGCACGAGCTGGTCACCAGTGCCGTCGCCGCCGCCCAGGAGTCCTACCACGACAAGCGGGTCGCACTTGCCGCCGCCTTCCCCGATGACCTACCCCGGCTATGGGGTGACCCCCAGCGTCTTGCCCAGATCCTTGGCAACATCCTCGACAACGCGCTGCGCCACACCCCTGAGCACGGGCACGTCGAGGTACGCGCCGACGCAAGCCGCGATCAACTCACCGTGCGGGTGGTCGACACGGGTGACGGCATCCCCGCTGAACACCTGCCGCACGTGTTCGAACGGTTCTATCGAATAGACGCGGCACGCAGTCGCGAGCACGGCGGCGCAGGCATCGGACTGGCGATCGCCAAGGCCCTGGCCGAAGCACACGGCGGACACATCACCGCCATCAGCGACGGCCGGGGCGCTGGCTCAACGTTCACGATCACACTGCCCTTGCGCCCTGCCGGGACGGTACAAGCGGCATCTGTTACCAACGGTTCGAAGGCGCCGCGGTAGCCCGGAGCGCATGCACGCTCGTCAGAGCTTTTCGAGCATCCCCTGCATCGTGGTGATCTCTCGCTGTTGTGAGGACACGATGGAACGGGCCAGCGTGATCGCCGGCGGGAACTGACCAGAGTCAATCTCGGCCTGGGCCATCGCGATCGCACCTTGGTGATGCTGGATCATCTGACTCAGGAAGAGCCGACTTGCCTCGACGCCCTGGGCGTTCTGCAGCGCCGCCGTGTCCTGCTCCGACATCATCCCGTGGCCGCCGCTCATACCTGGCATCTCACCGTTGCCAGACATGTCGTGGCCGGGCATGCTCGGCATGGCGCTGCCCGGCGAGGTGGTGGTCGTCGACACACCCCACTGGCTCAACCAACCCTGCATCTGCTCGATTTCCGGTGCCTGGGCCGCCTTGATCTCGTTGGCCAGCGACACCACCTTCGGATCGATGCCCTGCTTGGCCAAGAGCGTGTCGCTCATCTCGACCGCCTGCTGGTGATGCGGAATCATGCCCTGCGCAAACGTGACATCCGCGTCGTTGTGCGCGCTGTCGGAGGCGCTCGGTGAGGTGGCGGCCGGGGGAGCGGCGGGTGTCGTCGCCGACGCCTGTGTTTCCGTTCCCGAGCCATTGCACGCGCTGAGCGTCACAACGGCCGCCAACGCCGCGGCGAGCGCCGCACTCAATCGTTTGGTCTGCACACGAACTCCTTGCTCATCGGACTTCGTCGACGTACGCGGTCAACATCTGGAAACCAGGCAAGAGGCCCGCGCAGTTGACGCCTGTTTTCAGCCTCCGGTAGCCACGTATGGGTCAGCTCGATGTTCGATGAAGATTCGATAAAGAGACGGCCGTTTGGGCGCCACGCACGTTCGCTGGTCTGTCACCGCGCTCCGGGCAGCCGCAACAGCAGCCGCGCACCGCGCAATGGGCTGGACCCCAAGGACGCGGTGCCGCCGTGCAGCTCGGCCTGCTGCGCGACGAGCGCCAGCCCCAGGCCGGAGCCCGACCGGGAGGCGTTCGAACCTCGCGAGAACCGCGCGAAGACCCCGTCGCGCTCTTCCTCGGGGACGCCGGCTCCGTTGTCGTCGATGGCGATCTCCACACCGTCGGCCGAACTGATTGCGCTGAGCTGGATTTCGGTGGCGTCGCCGTGCTTGACGGCGTTGGCGATGGCGTTGTCGATGACCAGCCGCAGGCCGGCAGGCAGACCTACCATCAGCACGCTGGGCGAGGGCACCAGCGACACGCGCAACCTGGGGTAGGTGTGCTGCGCGTCGTGAGCCGCGCGGTCCAGCAGCTCGGTGATGTCGAAGGGGACGAAGTCGTCGACGGTGGTCAGTTCGCCCTGCGCCAGGCGTTCCAGCGCCGTCAGCGTCCCCTCGATCCTGCTCTGGGTGCGGATGACGTCACCGAGCACCTCCTTGCGCTGCTCGTCGGGCAGGTCAAGGGTGGCCAGCACCTCCAGGTTGGTGCGCATGGCGGTCAGCGGGGTGCGAAGTTCGTGCGAGGCGACCGCGGAGAAGTCGCGGGCCGATTCCAGCGCGGCCCTGGTGCGCTGCTGCTCACTGCCGATGCGGGCCAACATCCCCTCGACCGCCTCGGCGATCTCCACGGCCTCCTGCACCCCGCGGACCTGGACCTCGTCGGGATTGGACTGGGCGTTGATGGCGCGCGCTTGCTGGGCCAGCAGCCGGAACGGGTTGATCATGATCAACCACATCACCCAGCCGACCAACACGGTGCCGACGATGACGCCGCCGCAGATCAGCAACACCCTCAGGTGCTGGGCGTCGATCCGGCGCTGGGCTTCGGCCACCGGTGCACCGAGCGCAATCGTGGCCTGACCCGCCCTAAAGGTCCGCACTCGGTACTCCACGCCGTTGATGGTGGTATTGGCATAGCCGCTGTCGAACTCCGGCAGCGTGATGTCGCTGGGCACGGACACCGTCGTGCCGCCCACGCGGGCGGTGCGCACCAGGCTGCCGTCCGGCATGGGCTCCTCGGCGGTGGTCTGCTGTGCGGTGCTGAGCAGCGAACTGATGTCGCCCAGCCCGCTCACCGAGTCCAGGCGCCGATCGAGCTGGCTGTACTGCTCATTGGTGACGCCGATCCACACCCACGTACCGAGGGTGATGACCAGTCCGACGACGGCGAGTGCCGAGATGATGACGATGGTGCGCAGCGAAAGAACCCGCATCGGCAGCCTGAGCAGCCGATAAATGCCATCATCTGGTTGCACTACTGAACTCGCGGCGCGATGCCAACGCCGGTCGTGGAGACAACATCCATGACTCCATCGTGCCCGATGGGACAACCGGGCTACTAACGCACGGCGTCAATCCGGTCGGCG
>NZ_JAVRPS010000484.1:0-7621 GCF_032162105.1 Mycobacterium sp.
CTCGTCGGCGAGGCCGAGGCCCGAGTGCACGAGGAACACATGGGCGCCCTATTCGACGCCTATGAGCAGAGTCTCGAGACCAGCCGTCGCGTACTAGTCCACCGGTTCCGCTACACCGGCATGGCCCGCAAGGTAGTCGGCGTCGGCAGTGTCGGCACCCGGGCTTGGGTCGTGCTGTTGCTTGGACGCGACGACCAGGACCCGTTGCTGTTACAAGTCAAGGAGGCCCAGCCGTCGGTGTTCGAGCGCTTCCTCGGTTCGGGTGGCTACACCAACGCCGCGGAGCGGGTGGTAGCGGGTGAGCGGCTGATGCAGGCCAGCAGCGACATCCTGCTGGGGTGGTTGCGTTGCGTCGGCCCCGATGGCCACGAAGGCGACTACTACGTGCGTCAGCTACGGGATTGGAAGGAGTCGGCGAGTTTGGAGTCGATGAGTCCGCAACTGCTTGCCGACTATGGGCGATCATGCGCGCATGTCCTGGCCCGCGCGCACGCCCGCACCGGGGATCGCGTCGCGATCGCAGGGTATCTCGGCAGCAGCGATGCCGCCGACGTCGCGCTCACCCGATTCGCACAGGTCTACGCACAACAGAACGCCCGTGACTACGCGGCACTGCGTGATGCGGTGGGCGGCGGCCGGGTGTTGGCCGAGGTGGACCTATAGGCGGTTACCCAGAACGAGTTGAATCCCGCAGTAGACCGGTTGAATTCGTCATCTCGCGTCGATTTGGGTTCGCAGTGTCCGCAGCGACACCGTTGTAGAGCCAATGTTGTCTCCTCGCACAACCACGCCGGCGCAACCCCGCGCGACAATGAGTGCCTCGGCAGAGCGCCGCGAACCGCGTCCAGCGAGGAGTCGTAATGACCGACAACCCACATCCCGTTTCTGATCTGGCGCGCCGCCTCTGCATGTCGGCGATCCTGTTCGTCCTACTGACCGTGATCCTGGGCGTGGCAGTGTTGGCGTGGCCGGGAGCTTCGATTCTGGTGGCTGCCGGGTTGTTTGGTGTGTACCTAGTGGTGTCCGGCGTCGCGATGGTGGTCCTCGCGTTTAGCCTGCCTGTCTCAGCGGGCAGCAGATTCATGAACATCATCAGTGGCGTGTTGTCGGTGATCCTTGGAATCTTGGCGTTTCGACACTTTGGGCAGGGATACGCCATTCTGCTGCTTGCCATTTGGATTGGGATCGGATTCATCCTCCGCGGCGTGACCGCGGTCGCATTCCAGTTCGGCGATCGGGGGTTCCCCGGCCGCGGATGGGCGATCTTCTTCGGTATCATCAGCATCATCGCCGGTGTCGTGGTGTTGGCCTACCCGTTCGACTCGATCGTGACCCTGGCTCTGGTGGTCGGCGTCTGGCTGGTCATCCTCGGCGTGGTGGAGATGATCTCCGGCTTCGGGATGCGCAGCGACGTCAAGAAAGTCGAGAACGTCACTGACACCGCCCGGCAGGCCGTCGCCGGGTGACCCGGCAGGTTACGACGGTCGTCGGCCACCAGGGGTGAATCCAACACGGGCGCATAGACGCCGGCGCGACCGAAACCCGCGTGCTCAACGCCGAGTAAGTCGGTGCCTACACGATGGAGTTCCCTATGCCGACATACAACTACGGACCAACGACTACGGCGGCCGAGGTCGTTGCCGACGTCGATCTGCACGGGCGGCGGGCCATCGTCACCGGTGCGAGTTCGGGGATCGGTACCGAGACCGCCCGGGCGCTGGCCTCGGCGGGCGCCGATGTGACGCTGGCGGTGCGTAATGTGAAGGCTGGCACCGAAGTCGCGAACGGGATCGCCGAAAAGCTCTCGCCGGGGCACGGAGTGGTGCACGTCGCCCGGCTGGATCTGGCCGACCCTGCGTCGGTGGCCGATTTCGTGCGCATTTGGTCGGAACCACTGCACATCCTGGTAAACAATGCTGGGGTGATGGCTCTGCCGCAGCTCACCCGCACGTTCGGCGGCTTTGAGATACAGTTCGCCACAAACCATCTCGGTCATTTCGTACTGGCCACCGGACTTCGACGGTGGTTGGCCGCGGCTGCCGGTGCCCGCGTGGTGGCTGTCGCCTCGATCGGGCATCTGTTCTCCCCGGTAGTCTTCGACGACCTGCACTATCGGTTCCGCCCCTACGATCAGTGGACTTCATACGGGCAGTCCAAGTCAGCCAATGTGTTGTTCGCGGCCGGTGCCGCGGACCGCTGGGGCGACGATGGCATCGCGGTCAACGCGCTGATGCCCGGCAACGTCGCCAGCACCGCCCTCGCGCGACACATGAGCCCCGGCGATCTGGCGGCCTTTGGTGAGCAAACCGAGCTGGGGCTGCCGCCGGTCAAGACCATCGAGCAGGGTGCCGCAACGTCGGTGCTGCTCGCCGCGAGCCCCGACGTCGAGGGGGTTTCGGGTTGCTACTACGAGGACTGTGCTGCTGCCCCGCAGATCAGTGAGCGTGCAGGCCACACCGGCGGAGTCGCGCCGTACGCGCTGGACCCCGAGAACGCCGCGCGCCTGTGGAGGATCTCCGAAGACCTCACCCATTCGTGAGGGTGACCACGACGGTGGTGCAATCTCTTGGCCGAAATTCTGCTGCGCCACACGATCGCCGGCCTGCGCGATGAGTTTTGACGACGTTGGTCTCCGCCGGATTTGACCGCGACGGCGCACCAGGGTGTGTGCCCGTAGGCGGTTAGACGAACGCGCTGAGTCCCGTGATGGCTCGGCCGACGATCAACGTGTTCATCTCCCGCGTGCCTTCGTAGGAGTAGATCGCTTCGGCGTCGGCGACGAAGCGTCCGACGTTGTGCTCCAACAGGATTCCGTTGCCACCGAGCAGTTCGCGTGCGTACCCGACGGTTTCGCGCATTCTGACGGTGCACCACGCCTTCGCCAGCGACGAGTGCCGGTCCTCCGCGCGGCCCTCGTCCTGCAGCTGCGAGAGCCGGGCGCACAACGCCCACGACGACGTGATGTTGCCGAGCATCCGCACCAGCAGATCTTGGACGAGTTGAAATCCCGCGATGGGCCGGCCGAACTGTTCACGGGATACTGCGTACGCCAACGCATTGTCGTACGCGCCGCGGGCGCAGCCGATCGCCATCCAGGCGACGCCGGCACGGGTCATGCGCAGCACTTCGGCGGTGTCACGGAACGAGTTGGCATTCGCCAGCCGGTCGGCCTCGTCGACCCGGACGTCCTGCAGCGTGATCACTGCGTTCTGCACGATGCGCAATGCGATCTTGTCCTCGAGCTTCGTCGTCGAGAACCCGGGGGTGTCGTTGGCGACCACGAACCCCTTCACCTGGTCGTCTGCGACGTCCCTGGCCCAGATCACCGTCAAGTCGCCGAACGTCGCGTTGCCGATCCACTTCTTCTGACCGTTGAGGATCCACGTGTCCCCGTCCCGGCGAGCCGTCGTCATCAGCCCCCGCGACGCACCGGACCCGACGTCCGGCTCGGTCAGTCCAAACGCGCCGATCTTCTCCATGCGCGCCATGCTCGGCAGATACCGCTGCTTCTGCTCATCGTTGCCGCACAGATAAATCGAACCCATCGACAACCCGCCGTGGACACCGGAGAACGTCGCGATCGACGGGTCGGTTCGGGCGAGCTCCATCGCCACCATGCCGTCGAGGAGGAATGACCTTCCTGGACAACCGAATCCGTGGTACGGAAGGCCGGCCAATCCGAGTTGTCGGAATCCCGGCACGATCTCGAACGGAAAACTCCCGCGTTGCCAGTGCTGGTTCACCGTCGGCTCGACCTCGGACTTCATGAAGTCTCGCACCCGGTGAAGGTACTGCTGCTCGTCGTCGTCGAGCAGTTCCTCCAGTGCGTAGAAATCGGCGCTGTCGGTCGTCGTGGCGGTACTCATCGGTGCTACCTCAATCGGGTCGGGATCTGAATTGCTCGATCACCGGCGCCAATTCTGCGGCGTTGGTGATCAGGTCGACGTGACCGCCACTGTGCAGATGCACGGTCGCGTGGGGCAGAAGCCTGCCCATGATCCTCGCGTTGACGACGGGGATGATGGGATCGTCCAGCCCGGCGACGATCAGTGTCTGCTGGCGGATCAGGGGCAGCGCGAACAGGCTGGTCCATACCGCTCCGGCGAGCAGCTGATGCAGGTACCCCACCCGGGAGCCTGCCATCAGCTGACGGTCGAAGAGTCGCTTGATCGTCGACGGATCGTCTCGGACCGTGCCGCCGTAGATGGCACCCGCGATCGAGGCAGCGTAATCGTGATCGAGGAACCTGCGAGGCGTCACCATCTTCGCCAGAATGGCCGGCCCTCCAGGAACCATGATTGCGCCCGTGCCGGTGGACACCAGTATCAGCCTGCGGCAGTGGCGCGGATTCTGGAAGGCGAACTGCTGGGCCAGCGCTCCTCCCCACGACAGCCCGAGAACGTCGACCTGCCCGACGATCCCGACCTTCCGCAGCAACATCCCCAGAACCAACGCCAAGTACGGGAAACCGTACGGAAGCGGCGAATCCGGCGAACCGCCGGTACCCGGCACGTCGAACCGCACGACCGGCGTATCGGGATCCAGTTGTTCGACGAGCGGATCGAACACTTCCAGGCTGGCGCCGATGCCGTTGCACAGCACCAGCGGCACCCCGCTACCCGGGCGCACTTTCACCCGGATCTGCTGGCCGAGCACGGGCACGAGTTCTTCCACGCTCGTCGTCCTGACTGTCGCCGCGGCCGTCATGGGTACAAAACTATGACGTCGGCGACACACGCGGGGCGTTCTTCGCCGTCGATCTCGTAGGTCAGCGTGAACACCGACTCGACGCCGGAGGTCTTCTGTTGCGCGCTGGCGACGGTGACCGCCGCACGGACCTGGCATCCCACTCGCATCGGTGCCGGGAAGCGCACCGTGTTCAATCCGTAGTTCAGGGCCGCCGTCAGTTCGCGGATCACCAGCACCTGTGCGATCACCGCCGGCGTGAGAGCCAGCGTCAGGTAGTCATGCACGATCGTGCCCTTGAATGGGCCCTTCGCCGCCCGCTCGGGGTCGATGTGGATCCACTGCCGGTCCCCGGTCGCGTCGGCGAACAGATCGACTTGTTGCTGCGTGACCTTCATCCACTCGGTCGTGCCGAGAGTTTGCCCGACCAGCCCGAGCAGGTCGGCGGGTTCTTCGAGAACGGTTGTCATATGGGCCCTTTCACGGCAGCGATCTTGCTAGTGCTCGAGTACGTAGCTGCCAGGGGCGGGCTCCAGCGGCGTCATCCCTGCGCCGCCGAGGACCTCGGGGGCGTCTTGCTTCTTGCCGCTGCGCTCGCCGAGCCAGGAGACGAAGTCAGGCCACCAGGAATCCGTGTGCTGGTCGGCCGACTCCAGCCAGAACGCCGGATCGGGCTCGTCCACGTCGGCGACGCGATAGGACGCCCTCGGATTCCCAGGCGGATTGACCAGCGAAGCGATGTGACCGCTCGATGACAGCACGAAGCGGACGTTCTTGACACCGAGCGTCCTGGCGCTTCGATAGCAGGCCTGCCACGGCGAGATGTGGTCGGCGACCCCCGCGACGACGTAGGCATCGGTGGTCAGTTGGTTGAGGTCGACCGGCGTGCCCAACATGCTGACGGCCCCCGGCGTGACGAGGGAGTTGTGAAGCCCCATCGTGATCATGTCGCGGTGCAGCGCGGCGGCCATCCGGGTGGTGTCGGCGTTCCAGAAGAGCACGTCGAACGCCGTCGGCGACCTGCCTTCGATGTAGTTGTTGACCCAGTAGCGCCACACCAGGTCCGTCGGCCGCAGCCATGCGAACACCTCCGCCAACGATCGGCCGTCCAGGTAGCCCTGCCGAGCGGACAGCGCGATCGCGATGTTGGCGGCCTCTTCGTCGATGGCGGCCGAAGCGAAGCCCGCCTTCCGCTGATCGAGCACCGTAACCATCAGTGTCAGACCGGCAATGCGATGGCCCTCGCCGATGGCATTGAGATGCGCCGCGGTCATCGAGGCAAGGATGCCGCCCGAGCAGGAGGCCTGGAGATGGGTGCGATCTGTCTGGGTGATCTTCTCGACGGCCTCCAGCGCGTTCAGGATCGCTTGGCCGTACGTGTCGAATCCCCAGTTCCTGTTCTCCGCAGTGGGGTTTCGCCATGAGATGGCGAACACCTGCATGCCCTGCCGAACGAAGTACTCGATCATGCTGCGGCCCGGCGCGATGTCCATGACGTAGAACTTGTTGATCACGGGCGGCACCATCAGCAACGGCACCGAATACACCTCGTCCGTCTGTGGCGCGTACTGGATCAGCTCGAACTCCTCGGTTCGGTAGACCACCGATCCAGGGGTCACCGCGATCGTCTCTCCCAGCGTGAACGCATCCGGGTCAACCATCGACGGCACCCGGGGTGCCGACAGCATGTCGGAGACGAAGTGACGCATACCGCGGACCGCGCTCTGGCCGCCCGTGTCGATCAATGCCTTCCACCCCAACGGGTTCAGTATGGGGTTGTTGGTTGGCGCCAGCCCCTCGGTAAGCACGTCCAAAACGAACCGGATCCGCTCGGCGTCGCGCCAATCGAGGTCGGCATCCGAAAAGAGTTGGTCCACAGTGTTGTTGGTGGCCAGGTAGGCCTGCATCGTGCGCCGGAGTAGCGGGTTGCCGCGCCAAGCGGGGTCGGCGAACCGCTTGTCTCCCTTGGCGGGTGCCAGCTCGGAGCGGCCTTCGGCGATCGTCAGCAGCTCGCGGCCCAGCGTTCCGGCGCGCGACGCCAGTGTCCGTGGCTGTTTAGCGAGGTTGAGCGCGAATCTGCTCCACGCGACGTTGGGCATCATCCTGTCCGCCACGCCGACGGCCGAGCTGGTCAACAGCAGGTCCAGGGGTGCGGCGAGTTCGTCTGCACTCTTGCTGGTCGTGGCTACCACGGGCGACTATGCCTCCTCGATTGGTGGTGGTATTACCTCGCGGCGCAACAGCTTTCCAGTCGGTCCCGTGGGAAGGTGGTCCACGAACCAGATCCGGCGGGGATACTTGTAGGCCGCTACCCGTTCCTTCACGAACTGCCGCAGTTCCTCCACCACCGCAGTTGCGCCGGCCTTCAACACGACAGCCGCTCCGACTTCCTCACCGAGAGAGTCGTGCGCGATACCGATCACCGCGACCTGGGCGACCGCGGGATGCTCGTGCAGCACTTCTTCGATCTCGCGTGGGTACACGTTGTATCCACCGCGGATGATCAAGTCCTTCTTGCGGTCGACGATCCAGTAGTAACCGTCCGCGTCGACGACGGCGATGTCACCTGACGAGAACCAACCATCCTTGATCGCCGCGTCGGTGGCCTCGGGGAGGTTCCAGTAGCCCTTCATGACGTTGGGGCCCTTGACTTCGATCTCGCCAGGACTGCCAGCCGGGGCTTCGTTGCCGTTCTCGTCGACCAGGCGCACCTGCACGCCCTCGATCGGCGTGCCGATCGAGCCAGGGCGGCGCTCGGCATCGGGATGGTTGAACGTCACGGCCGGTGAGGTCTCTGAGAGGCCGTACCCCTCCAGAATGATTGCGTCGAAGGTCTTCTCGAAATCGTTGAGCACCGCGACGGGCAGCGCCGCCCCGCCCGAAACACACGTGCGCAGTGAGGCGGTCGCCTCGGTCGAGACCTGATCGGCAACCG
>NZ_JAVRPS010000485.1:0-6527 GCF_032162105.1 Mycobacterium sp.
TCACCCCGCTGCTCACCGCGAAGCGCATGGAGCCATGGGGCAACACCGTGCGAGAAATCACCGACGAGTTGATCGACGAATTCATCGATGACGGGCACGCCGAGCTCTTCGAGCGGGTGTGCGGCCCGCTGCCGACGAAGATCTTTCTGCGGTTGTTTGGTCTGCCCGAAGAGGACCGGACGTTACTGATCCAATTCAAGGACGACATCCTCGGTGCTACCGGCGCAACTCTGGACGAGCGCGAACAACACGGAATCGAAGCAGGCGACCGGCTGAGGGAGCATCTTGGCAAACGGCTCGCCGAGCGCAAGAACGAGGCGCTGCGCGACGATCTGATCAGTCAGTTCTTGACCTTCGAACTCGACGGTCACAAGCTGACCGACGACGAGATCGTCAACCTCATGCACATGTTCACCATCGCCGGTCTCGACACCGTGACGTCCTCGCTGTCGGTGCAGTTCGCCTTCTTGGCCACGCACCCACGGGAACGTGAACGGCTCATCGCCGACCCGTCGTTGTGGCCGACTGCCGTCGAAGAACTCATGCGAACCGAATCCCCGGTTCCGCAGGGAGGATTGCGCTGGGCCGCCGAGGATCTCGAGATCAATGGGGTCGAGGTGAACAAAGGTCACATGATCTTCTTGGGTTGGGGCAGTGCCAACATCGACCCGGCCGTGTTCGAAGATCCGATGAAGGTGGACTTGACCCGTAAGCCCAACCGGCACATGTCCTTTGCCGTCGGCCTGCACCGTTGCCTCGGGTCACATCTGGCCCGGCTGGAGATGGTAGCGGCGTTGGAGCGGTTCCATCAGCGCATTCCCAACTACGCGGTGACCGAAGGTGAGCGGATCGTCTATCGATCGATCCCCGGAATCCGCCAGGCAGTACGGATTCCGATTTCGTTCTCTCCGGCCTGACGCCAACCGATCACCATCCTCGCGACGTGAGCATGGGGCCCAGACGGCATCGATGATCATGTCGACTGGGCGCCGTCTCGGGCCGGTGACTGACGAGCCATCGCCCGCAAGGCAGACTTTTGAACCTTGCCTGCCGACGTCCGCGGGAAGTCAGTGGACCGTCCCCGGATCTCTTCGGGCCACTTGTATTTCGCCAGACCCGACTCGACGAGGTGCTCCCGAATTCGGGGCAGCGACGGAACGCTGTGACCGGCCGCGGGACGGATGAAGGCGCAGCCGTGCTCGCCGGTGCGGGCGTCGGGGGCGGCGACCACCGCCACGTCGGCGACTTCTGGCATCGATGCCAACGCTGCCTCCACTTCGGATGCGCTCACGTTGAGTCCGGACCGGATGATGATGTCCTTCACCCGGTCGAGCACGGTGACGTACCCGCGTTCGTCGACCGAGCCGATGTCACCGGTGCGGTACCACTCCGCCTCGAATGCATCGGTGTTCATGGCGGGGTCGACGTATCCGCTGAACAGGTCGGGCCCGCGGGTGATGATCTCGCCAGTTCCGGTGCGGTGGTGGGCGCCCCGCTCGTCGCGGATGCGGACGTCGACACCAGTGCACAGGCGACCGTCGGTGGCGGCGCGCACCCGCAGCGGGTCCGCGCGACGACCCAAAGAGATGCTGGGATGCTCGGTGCACCCGTACCCCTTCACGGCAGCAACACCGAGCGCGTCTGCGCGCTCGATCAGTTCCCGGTTCACGGCGGCTCCGCCCAGAGCGGCGACGCCGATCAGCCGGTGATGCTCCGGGGTGCACCGTGGATCGTCTAGCAGGCCCTGCAGGAACACTGGCGCTCCACTGCCGGCGGCAAGGTCGTGCGTCTGCATCAGCTCGAGCACGTCACCGGCGTCCCAGTAGTCCATCAGATGCACGTCGTGGCCCACCAGCGGAGGCACCAGCAACGACACCAGCATTCCGGTGACGTGGCTGACCGGTGACGTACTCAGCAGGCCCCGACTCCGTTCGGCCAACAGAGGAGCCATGTGCTGACGTATCTCGGCGCACAGCGCCCGGTGGCTCAACAGCACGCCCTTCGGGGTGGCGGACGTGCCCGAGGTCCACCCGATCACCGCTGGGGCGCCCGGATCGATCCGGAGCTGGCTGCCCTCTGCTGCAGACGCGGTCAGCGCGCCGAAACCGATCGCCGCTGACGGTTTCGCGCCGTCACCGACCACGATGAGGTGCTCCAGTTCCTCCAATCGCTGGCGTCCCGAGGTGATCTCCTCGAGGACGGCACCGTGACCGCGCCGGCCTTCGATGATGACCGCGCGTGCCCGAGAGGTCCGCAGGGCATGCATGACGTCGGAGCTTCCGCCCGCGTGCGAGATCGGTACCAGAACGGCGCCGGCGTGCACGAGGCCGTAGAAGACCGCAGCCGCCTCGACGCTATTGGACAGTTGGAACGCGACGGGATCGCCTGGCACGATGCCCAGTCGCCGAAGCCCAGCACCCACCCGTCGTCCCAGATCTGCCATCTCGCGCAACGACATCCGCTGCATCCCACTCCGGGTGTACATGGTGAACTTCCGCCCGCCGGAGGAGTGCAGGGCGCTTGCCAGCAGGTCGCGTAGCGTCTCGCCGCTCCACCAGCCTTCGGCACGGTAGCGGGCGCAGAGCTCAGGTGTGGGCTCGACGGTGGTAAAGGTCGTCGTCGTCATGGCAGCCTCCACGAACAGCGTGGTATACACGTAAAGTTAGGTGCAGCCTATCCGATGATCCCGCGGCCGATGGAGACTCCAGATGAACGACTTCGACGATGCGCTCTACGGACTTCCAGCAGAAGTCAAGGTCGAGGCCCACGGACCGGTACGGCTGGTCACGCTGAACCGTCCGGACGATCTCAACGGTGCCAACCGTGCCATGCATCAGGCGCTCGCCGGGCTGTGGAACCGGCTCGACGAGGACACCGCGGCGGGCGCAGTCATCCTCACCGGCAGCGGGCAGGCATTCAGTGCCGGTGGAGATTTCAGCTACATGCAGCAGAACATCGACGATGAGGCGATGCGCGCACAGACGATGGCCGAGGGCCGCGCAATCATCGAGGGCATGGTGCGGTGCCGGTTGCCGGTGATCGCCGCAGTCAACGGCCCCGCGGTCGGACTGGGATGCAGCCTGGCCGTGCTGTCCGACATCGTGTTGATGGGCGAGGGTAGCTTCCTGGCCGACCCGCACTTGCGGATGGGCTTGGTGCCCGGTGACGGTGGCATGACCTGGCCGATGCTGACCAGCCTCTCACGGGCCAAGGAATACCTGTTCCTGGGCTCGCGAATTCCTGCCGCCGACGCCGTGAGCATGGGGCTGGCCAGCCGCGTCGTGGCACCGGAGAAGCTCCTCGACGAGGCGCTCGCGCTGGCGCTGCGGCTGGCCGACGTGCCCGCCGCGGCCCTTCAGACCACCAAGCGGGCCCTGAACGCCTACCTGGATCAACAGCTCGACAATGCCTATGCCGTTGCACTGTCCGGAGAGTTGGACAGCATGCACTCCGAGGAACACCGGCTGGCGGTTGCCGCCGCGCAGTCCAAGGCGGCAGCCGCGGGGTCACGTCGAGGGTGAGCCGATCAGCCCCGTGACCGGTCCAGGTGCCGCAGGCCGGTCGTGATCAGAGGGGATACCGCATCGTGGGCGACGTCGATCGCGCCGTCGTTGCTGCGGCGGCGGTGGGCGATTCCGGCCGCGATGATCGCCACTTTGAAGTAGCCCAGCGCCAGGTGAAAGTTCCAGTGCTGCAGCGGCGTACTGGACACAGTCGCGTACCGCTGCGCCATTTCGTCGGCGCTGGGAAGCCTCGACGTCGTCCATGCCGCGTCGGTACCGATCACCAGGTCGAAGACGGGGTCGCGGTAGACGCACATCAGTGCGACGTCGGCCAGCGGGTCGCCGAGTGTGGACATCTCCCAGTCCACCACGGCCCGAACCCGATGCGGTGCCGATGATTCCAAGATGGTGTTGTCGATGCGGTAGTCGCCGTGCACGATCGTCGTCGCGCTTTGCGGCGGAACCAATTCCGCGAGGCGCGCGTGCAAGCGCCGAACGTCCTCGTCGCGCGGATCGCCGGGTTCACGAATTAGCTCCCACTGCGATCCCCACCGCCGTATCTGGCGCTGCAGATAGCCGTCTGAACGTGCCCAGTCCCCCAGCCCGACGCTGACGGGGTCGACCTGGTGCAGCGCGGCCAAGACGTCGATCAAGCCGTACGCGCAATCGCGCACCACGGAGTCGGATTCGATCGCGTCCAGTTCGGTCTGCGTGCGAATCACGTGACCCACGACGTATTCGACGAGGGTGAACGGCGCACCCAATACCGATTCGTCCTGGCACATCGTGACAGGGCGGGCGACGGGAATGTCGGTGCAGGCCAACGCAGACACCACCAGGTACTCCCGGCTCATGTCATGAGCCGAGGGCGTGACGCCGTGAAACGGGGGGCGACGCAGCACCCACGTGGACACGTCGTCGAATATCAGGTAGGTCAGATTCGATCGACCGCCGGAGATCAGTTCGGCCCGAAGCTGGCCCTGGCGGACGACCCCGGCACCGGCGAGATGGCGGGTCAGCGCCGAAAGATCCAGTGCCTCAGCATTTGTCGTCGTCACACCAACCACGCCTTTCTGATCTCGTTCTTGCGCACCTTGCCCGATGCGGTGCGCGGAAGTGCGTCGACGACACGGAGTTCCTCGGGCCACTTCGGCTTGGCCAGCCCCATCGCGGCGAGATGCCCGGTCAGCGTCGACAGGGACATCTCCCGGCCGTCCCGCGCAACGACGACCGCCACTGCACGTTCCCCGGTACGGATATCGGGGACACCGATCACCGCGACCTCGGCCACCGCAGCACAGGTCATCAACACGCTTTCGACTTCTACGGGTGAGACTTTCACGCCGTTGCGGATGATGAGTTCCTTGGCCCGTCCGGTCACCGAGAGGTGACCGTCGGCGTCGACGACACCGACGTCGCCGGTCGCCAGCCATCCCTGCACGTCGAACACGGTGTTCAGTTCCGGTTGCAGGTAACCGGCGCACCGATCCGGTCCCCTGGTGAAAATCTCGCCTTCGCTGCCCGACGGCAAGAGCGCACCGCAGCGATCGCGCACCTGCACCTCCACTCCGTCGAGCAGGCGGCCATCGGTGCGGGCCAGTTTTCCAGGGGTGTCGCCAAGTCGACTGGCGCTGACGGTCGGGTGTTCGGTCAGTCCGTAACTCCGCAGCACGGTGATCCCGCGCTGGGCTGCCTTGGCGACCAAGCTCTCCGGCACCGGCGATCCGCCGAGGATGACGTACCCCATCCGGTGGGCGAGTTCGTCGGTGAAGCTTGGATGGTCGATCAACGCCGACAAGAAGACCGCCGCGCCGCCGCCGGGTGCGAGCCCCTCGGCCCGTGCGGTGTCGAGGATGAAGTCGGCGTCGAAGGTGTCCACCAAGTGGATCGGTTCGCCACGGTGAATCGGCGCCAGCAGTCCTAGGGTCATCCCGGCCGCGTGCGCGATCGGTGAAGCCATGATCTGGGGGGTAGCGTCAGTCGGGATCATCCCCACGAGGTGCCCACGCACCTCTGCCCCGAGGGTTCGGTGGGTGTGGACGACCCCCTTCGCGGTGCCCCCGGTCCCGGAGGTGAAGACCAACAGGCACTCGTCGTCTGGCGACCGATCGCTCGGGATTGCCGCGATGGGGTCACATAGCAGGTCATCGAACGACACGACGTACGAGCCAGGTGCGCGTTTGCCCAGGCCGGCGCACACCACGACGGTGTCCACGCTGGGCATCTCCGTGCGAGAGTCCAGGACTTCACCGAGGTAGTCGCGAGCGCCGTGGCGTTCGCAGGTGATCAGCACCGTGGCGCCGGTCGCGTTGACGATCTCGGTCAGTTCCTTGCGCCCGTAGAACGAGGCGACCGGAACGACGACGGCGCCCAACGCAGCCACGCCGACGAACGCCGCTACGGCTTCCCACCCGTTCGGCAACCAGATCACTACGCGATCACCCGCGGCGAGCCCGCGCTTGGACAGGCCGGCGGCTACCCGGCGCGCCGTCGCCTCCAACGATCCGAACGTCTCCTCGCGGCCGGTGTGCTTCGACCAGATGCCCACCCGCTGGCGCGGACGACGTCGCAGGCCGTCGAGGAGAAGGGCGCCCAGTGACGTGTCGTCCCACAGACCGCTGCGCAGATACCGCTCCCGCAGGGAGCCCGGGATCCTTGCAGGGTTCAGCGGCTCGCGGACGGTCACAGCGTCACCTCGCCGACGCGTGCCGGCGCCACGGTGCCGACTGCGACGCTCAGCGCTGGCATGGCTCCCCGATCGGGCAACTTTACATGTATAGTAGTTATATCATGAGCGCTCCGAATGCTCGGCCTCGCACTCGGTTTCGCCCTCGGCAGCCGGTCCGTTCTCAGCATCGCCGACGCCAGATCAGGGCCACCGCCGGGCCGGCGTGCGGCCAGGACGGCATTCCTCGCGCGTGCGTGTGGATCTCGGGCTACCACCTGTGCCTGCATCCACGCGAGTCGCGCCCGAGGTTGTTGCCACGGATGTCGTTGCGTCGCAACCTCCGTTGAGACCACACA
>NZ_JAVRPS010000486.1:0-9736 GCF_032162105.1 Mycobacterium sp.
ACCTAACAACCAGTCAAAACTGGCAATCAAAAAAACAAAACCACACCCCAACACGGGACGCCAGAGCATGGCCAAACAACAAACAAAAACCACCAAACACACTATTGAGTTCTCAAACAACACACCCTGTTAACCGGAACTTCCCGGTCAGTAGGCAACCCCACTACTGTAATACATCCAGAGGGAGTGGTCAAACCCCGTCCTCCAGCCATACGGCTGGGGCCGCGGGTACTAAGTGGAGCTTACTCTCTCGATCTCAGCTCCCAAAGCCACCAGGTTCTCTACGAACAACGGATAGCCCCGATCGATGTGGAACACGTCGTGCACCTCGGTGTCACCGTCGGCCACCAGGCCGGCCAGAACCAGGCCCGCACCTGCGCGGATGTCCGATGCCCACACCGGTGCACTGGAGAGTTGCGGCATGCCACGCACGACGGCGTGATGGCCGTCGGTGCGCGCGTCGGCGCCCAGACGGATCATTTCCTCCACGAAGCGGAACCGCGCCTCGAAGACGTTCTCGGTGATCATCGACGTCCCGTCGGCGATGCAGGCCAGCCCGATCGCCATCGGCTGCAGGTCGGTCGGGAAACCGGGGAACGGCAGGGTCGCGACGTTGATCGCCTTCGGCCGGTCGTACTGAACGATGCGAAACCCGTTGTCGTCCTGGGTGACGGTGGCTCCGGCGTCGTGCAGTTTGTGTAGCACCAGCTGCAGGTGTTGAGGATCGACGCCCGTCACCGAGATGTCGCCCCGCGTCATGGCCGCGGCGATGCCCCACGTAGCGGCGACGATCCGGTCGCCGATGACCCGATGCTCGGTCGGATGAAGCCGATCGACACCGGTGATCGTCATCGTGGACATCCCGGCGCCCTCGATCTGGGCGCCCATCTGGTTGAGCATCTCGCACAGGTCGACGACATCGGGCTCGCGCGCGGCGTTGTGAATGGTCGTCACGCCTTCGGCGAGCACGGCGGCCATCAGGATGTTCTCCGTGGCGCCGACCGACGGGAACTCGAGCTGAATCTCCGCACCCCGCAGGTGATCCGCCTCCGCCACCACGCAGCCGTGTTCGATGTTGCACCGGGCGCCCAGTTGCCGCAGGCCGGCCTGGTGCATGTCGAGTGGACGCGACCCGATCGCGTCGCCTCCGGGCAACGCGACCTTGGCCTTCTTGCAGCGGCCGACCAGCGGCCCGAGCACGCACACCGATGCGCGGAACTGGCGCACGGCGGCGAAGTCGGCGTCGTACTTCGGCTCGTCGGGGGACGTGACCCGCACCGTCGCGCCATCAAGCTCGACGGTGGCCCCGAGTCCTCGCAGCACCTCCGCCATCAACGGGACGTCCAGAATGTCGGGACAGTTGGTGATGGTGCTGGTGCCCTCCGCCAAGAGCGTCGCGGCCATCAGCTTCAACACGCTGTTCTTTGCTCCCCCGACGGCAACTTCGCCCGATAACCGGGCACCACCGGTCACCACGAATCGCTCGCTCACGCGGGCAAGTGTAGACAGCACGGCGGTCAGTGTCAGTCTCGCGACACGTTGACCCGGGTACGGTTTGACCCATGGCAGTCCACCTGACCCGCATCTATACCCGCACCGGTGACGATGGGACCACCGGACTCAGCGACTTCAGCCGGGTGTCGAAGAACGACGCCCGACTCGAGGCCTACGCGGACTGTGACGAGACCAACGCCGCCATCGGCGTTGCGGTGGCGGTGGGACAGCCCGATGAACGCATTCGCAACGTGCTACGCCAGATTCAGAACGATCTGTTTGACGCCGGGGCGGATCTGTCGACGCCGGTGGTCGAGAACCCCGAACATCCGCCGCTGCGGATCAGCCAAGACTATGTCGACCGGCTGGAGTCGTGGTGCGACGAGTTCAACGAGCCGCTCCCCGCGCTGAATTCGTTCGTGCTGCCCGGCGGTACGGCGCTGTCGGCGCTACTGCACGTGGCCCGCACGGTGGCGCGGCGGGCGGAACGCTCCGCGTGGCGGGCCATCGAACAACACGGTGAGTCGATCAGCGTGCTGCCCGCGAAGTATCTGAATCGACTGTCGGACTTGCTCTTCATTCTTTCGCGAGTGGCCAACCCCGACGGTGACGTGCTCTGGCAGCCCGGCGGGCCGGCGCGCTAGTACGAACGCCGACGCGCCCGAGGCGACGGCCGCGACTCCACCCATGAGTTGAACGCCGTCAAAGCGCCACGGTCCAGCGCGATCTCGTAGCCCCGCCGCCGCTCCGGGCTGGTATCGCGCAATTCCAGCACCACGATCTCGTGGGTCATGATGTCGAACTCGTCGCCACGCGGGGCACGTCTTGACACGACCTCGAGGCCTCGGCGGGAGAGCCGCCGATCGGGCCACCAGCGCAGGCTCGACAACCGGTAGAAGCCTGCTTCCCCACCGCGATAACGCACGACGCCGTGGCGCCACCCGTGGCCGCCGACGGCCGGAACGTCACGCAGGATCGCGGCGGTGCCGCCCACCTGACGCAGCTTCCAGAGCCGGTAGCAGAGCGCGACGACGACGAGCAGGAGCACACCGACCAGCGCGGCCATGACCATCATGGACGCGCTCATCGGCAATCAGTCGATCTGGCCTAGGGCGCGCAACCGCGCCCGGCCCCATGCCGCGGTCCGCTCGTCATCCGACTCGGAGTCCTGCTTCGCGGCGTCGGCGTTGATCTCCGACTCGAACTCCGCGTTCTCCACCAGGATTCGGACGGCTTCCTCGGTTACCGACAGGAATCCGCCGTCCACGGCGATGCGCAGGTCGTCCTCGCCCTCGCGCTCGACCCGCACCATCGCGTCGTCGACCAGCTGCGCCACCAACGGAATGTGGTGCGGCAGAATGCCGATCTCGCCGGTGGTGGTGCGGGTGAAGACGAACGTGGCCTCACCCGACCACAGTTCGCGCTCGACGGCGACGATCTCGACGTTCAGTTCAGCCATCGCACACCACCTCTCGCCTGACTAGTCGAATCACAGCTTGGCGCCGAGGCTCTCGGCCTTCTTGGCAAGGTCGTCGAGGCCGCCGATCAGGAAGAACGCCTGCTCGGGTACGTGATCGAAGTCGCCCTTGGCCAGCTTGTCGAACGCCTCGACGGTCTCCTTCAGCGGCACCGTCGAACCAGGCTGGCCGGTGAACTGCTCGGCCGCCATCATGTTCTGTGACAGGAAGCGCTCGATGCGGCGCGCCCGGTACACCAGCTGCTTGTCCTCTTCCGACAGTTCGTCGACACCGAGGATGGCAATGATGTCCTGAAGGTCCTTGTAACGCTGCAGGATCCGGATGACCTCCTGCGCGACGCGGTAGTGCTCGTCGCCGACCACGCTCGGGTGCAGGATCGTGGAGCTGGAGGCCAGAGGATCCACCGCCGGGAAGATGCCCTTGGAGAACACTGCACGGGAGAGCTCGGTGGTGGCGTCCAGGTGCGCGAACGTGGTCGCAGGAGCGGGGTCGGTGTAGTCGTCGGCGGGCACGTAAACCGCCTGCATCGACGTGATCGAGTGCCCGCGGGTCGAGGTGATGCGTTCCTGCAGCTCGCCCATCTCGTCGGCCAGCGTCGGCTGGTAGCCCACCGCTGACGGCATGCGGCCGAGCAGCGTCGAGACCTCGGAACCCGCCTGGGTGAATCGGAAGATGTTGTCGATGAACAGAAGAACGTCCTGGCCCTGCTCGTCGCGGAAGTACTCCGCCATGGTCAGCGCGGACAGGGCGACGCGCATACGGGTGCCCGGCGGCTCGTCCATCTGACCGAACACCAGCGCGGTGTCCTTGAGCACGTTGGCGTCCGCCAGCTCGACCCACAGGTCGTTGCCCTCGCGGGTGCGCTCCCCCACCCCGGCGAACACGGAGGTGCCACCGAAGTTGCGGGCGATGCGGTTGATCATCTCCTGGATGAGCACCGTCTTACCCACGCCGGCGCCGCCGAACAGGGCGATCTTGCCGCCACGCACGTAGGGCGTGAGCAGGTCGACGACCTTCAGGCCGGTCTCCAACATCTCCGTGCGCGGCTCGAGCTCGGAGAAGGCCGGCGGCTTGCGGTGGATCGACCACCGGTCGAAGTCGTCGCCGTAGCCGGGCTCGTCCAAGCACTTGCCGAGCGCGTTGAACACGTGGCCCTTGACGCCATCGCCCACGGGCACCGAGATCGAGGCACCGGTGTCGGTGACCTCGACGCCGCGGACCAGGCCGTCGGTGGGCTGCATGGAGATGGTGCGCACCAGGCTGTCCCCGAGGTGCTGCGCGACCTCCAGGGTCAGCGTCTTGGCCATCTCCGCGTAGGTGATGTCGGCGTGCAGCGCGTTGAACAGTTCGGGCACTGAACCGCGCGGGAACTCGACGTCGACGACCGGGCCGGTAATGCGAACCACTCGACCTGCGGTCTTGGAATCTTCTGCGGTGGCAGTCATTTTCTCTTCGCTTCCTACGGGGCTTACTTGGCGTCGGCGAGGGCGTTTGCGCCGCCGACGATCTCGCTGATTTCCTGGGTGATCTGGGCCTGGCGTTCGCGGTTGGCTTCCAACGTGAGCGCCTTGATCAGGTCGTCGGCGTTGTCGCTGGCCGACTTCATCGCCCTGCGGCGCGAGGCGTTCTCGGAAGCCGCGGCCTCCAGCAGCGCCGAGTACACCCGGGTCGCGACGTAGCGCGGCAGCAGCGCGGCGAACAGCGTCTCGGGATCGGGCTCGAACGAGAACAGCGTGTGCGGGCCTTCTTCCGACTCGCCGACGTACTCGACGACCATCGGTGCGATCCGCCGGGCCTCTGCGTTCTGCGACAGCATCGACTTGAACTCGGTGAACACGATGTGCAATTCGTCGACGCCGAGGATGCCGTCCTCACCCGGGTCGTCACCTTCGTCGTCGGCCCCGGACATGAACGCCGTGACAAGGGTGTCCGCGATCTCCTTGGCGTTCTCGTAGGTCGGCCTATCGGAGAATCCGGTCCACGACTCGGTCACGTCGCGGCCCCGGAAGCGGTAATACCCCAGCGCCTTTCGGCCCACGGTGTACAGCACGGGCTTCTTGCCCTCCTCCCGCAACAGCGAGAAGAGCTCCTCGGAGCGGCGCAACACGTTGGCGTTGTACGCGCCACACAGCCCGCGGTCGGACGACACCACCAGAACGCCGGCGCGCTTCGGTGACTCGCGCTGGACCAGCAGCGGATGATCCAGTGCGCTGGCTCCGGCGAGTTCGGTGAGCATGTTGGTGATCTCATTGGCGTAGGGTCGAGCCGCTTCGACTCTGGCCTGCGCCTTGGCGATCCGCGACGTCGCGATCAGCTCCTGGGCCTTGGTGATCTTCTTGATCGACCCGGCGGAACGGATGCGTCCGCGTAACTCTCGCAGTGTGGCTGCCATCGGTTACCTACTTCTTCTTCGGCGCCGGCTTGCGGACCTTGACCGACTCCTTCTCGACGTCGTCCGGGTCCATCGCCTCGGTCTCGGCCTCCTTGACGACGACCGAGCTGCCGTCGGTGGCCGCGAAACCCTTCTTGAAGTCGTTGACCACCGCGACCAGCTTCTCCTCGGCCTCCTCGGGGAACTTCTTGGTCTCCCGGATGTCCTTGAGGATGTCGCCGTGGGACGCCGTCACGTGCTCCAGGAATTCGGTCTCGAACCGCTGAACGTCTTCCACCGGAACGGAATCCAGATGGCCCTTGGTGCCGAGGAAGATCGCGACGACCTGATCCTCGACGGACATGGGGCTGAACTGCGCCTGCTTGAGCAGTTCGACCAGCCGGGCACCGCGCTCCAGCTGCGCCTTGGACGTGGGGTCCAGATCCGAAGCAAAGGCGGCGAACGCTTCCAATTCGCGGTACTGCGACAGATCCAAGCGGAGACTTCCTGCAACGTCTTTCATTGCCTTGATCTGTGCCGCGCCACCCACGCGGGACACCGAGACACCGACGTTGATGGCCGGCCGCACGCCCTGGTTGAACAGGTCGGACTCCAGGAAGCACTGGCCGTCGGTGATCGAGATGACGTTGGTCGGGATGAACGCCGAGATGTCGTTGGCCTTGGTCTCGATGATTGGCAGCCCCGTCATCGAGCCGCCGCCCAGTTCGTCGGACAGCTTCGCGCAGCGCTCCAGGAGCCGGGAGTGCAGATAGAACACGTCGCCGGGGAAGGCCTCGCGCCCCGGAGGCCGGCGCAGCAACAGCGAGATCGCGCGGTAGGCATCGGCCTGCTTGGAGAGGTCGTCGAAGACGATCAGGACGTGCTTGCCGTCGTACATCCAGTGCTGACCGATGGCCGAACCAGTGTAGGGCGCAAGCCATTTGAAACCCGCGGGGTCCGATGCCGGCGCCGCGACGATGGTGGTGTACTCCATCGCACCGCCCTCTTCGAGAGCGCGCTTGACGCTCGCGATGGTGGTGCCCTTCTGGCCGATGGCGACGTACACGCAGCGGACTTGCTGGTTGGGATCGCCGGTCTCCCAGTTCTCGCGCTGGTTGAGGATCGTGTCGACGCAGACCGCGGTCTTTCCGGTCTTGCGGTCGCCGATGATCAGCTGGCGCTGGCCTCGGCCGATCGGGGTCTGCGAATCGATGGCCTTGATGCCGGTCTGCAGCGGCTCGCTGACCCCCTGGCGTTCAACCACCGACGGCGCCTGGAGTTCCAGGGCACGGCGCGTCTCGGTCTCGATGTCGCCCAACGCGTCGATCGGCTGCCCGAGCGGGTTGACCACACGGCCGAGGAACGCGTCGCCCACCGGCACCGACAGGACTTCATTGGTGCGCTTGACCTGTTGGCCCTCTTCGATCTTCTCGAAGTCGCCAAGGATGACCGCACCGATGCTGTGCTCGTCGAGGTTGAGCGCGACGCCGAGTACGCCGCCCGGGAACTCGAGGAGCTCCTGCGTCATGACTGAGGGCAGGCCCTCGACGTGGGCGATGCCGTCACCGGCATCTACGACGGTGCCGATCTCTTCACGCTCGGTATCGGCGGCAAACGAGGATACGTAGTCCTCGATGGCACCTTCGATATCAGCAGCGGAGATTGTCAACTCTGCCATGTTTTCGTCTTCCTACCTTGTTCTCTGGATGAGCGTTTGGGTCAGTCCGGCAACTGTGTCTGTGCGGCGGCCAGGCGGGATGCGATGGAGCCGTCGATCACCTCGTCACCGACGGCGATCGACAGGCCGCCGAGGAGTTCGGGATCGACGTGGAGCTGCACGGAGACCGGATGTCCGTAGATGCGGGTGAGCACCTCGGTGAGCCGGTCATATTGGGCATCGGTCAGTTCGGAGGCGGCGGTGACGTGCGCGACGACCTCGCCGCGGCGGGACACTGCGAGCTCGGCGAGGTCGATGACGGCCTCGTCGGCGCGCTCACCGCGCAGCAGTTCGACGGTCTGGGACAGCAGCGCCGCTGCGGTGCCGCTCACCCCCGATTCCTCGAGTACCTTGTTCAGCAACGCGATTCGTCTCTCGGCGGGTGTCGTGTAGTCGCTGAGCAGTGCAGCGAGTCGCGGCTCGGCGTCGAGTACTCGGCCGAACCGGAAGAGCTGATCCTCCACCTCGTCGACCTCACCCGCGACCTCGGCGCGCTTCAGCAGCGCCAGACGAGCGGTGTGCTCGATGCCGTCGACGATGTTCGATGCCGTCGACCACCGTTGCGAAACGGCGGTGCGCAGGAGGTCGAGAGTCGGGTCGCCGACCTTGCCGGACAGCAGGGTTTCGACCAGACGGACCTTGGGTGCCGCGTCGTCGGCGGGCTCTGCCAGGTGCCTGGCCAACGCGGGCTCGGTCATGAGCAGCTTGCCCACCGAGGTCAACTCCTCGGCCAGCGTGGTCAGTCCGTCGGCGTCGAGACCGCCGGTCACACTGTCGAACTCGGCGACGAGGGCAGCGAGCGCGTCGCGGCTGGCAGCCCGCAGCCGCGCGGTCGCACCAGTCTCGATCAACGCTTCCGACGGGGCCATCTGCTCGAGCTCGTCCAGGAAGCGGTCGACCGTCGCGGCCTGCGCGGTGGGATCGGCCACATGGCCGCGCACCAGGCTGGCGGCCTTCTGTACGGCCTCGTCCCCTAGGCCCTGGCGCAACTGCCGGATGAGCTGCTGGCGCATCAGCTGAACCTGCTGGACACCTTGGGCCTTGATCCGCTCCGCGTCGACGCCGGCCTGCTCGGCGAGCTGGGCGGCGATCCGCTCCGAGTCGTGCTTGGCCTCGTCGGTGACCTTGGCCGACTCCACCTTGGCGCTTTCCAGCGCCTTGGCGTGTTCGGCGTCGGCTTCGGTGAGTTTCTTTGCCGCTTCTGCGCTTTCGGCCAGCGCGGTACGGACGGCGTCCTGTTGCTTCTGCATCAGGGTCCGCACCGGTGGCGCGACGTAGCGCCAGATGATCCATGCGATGACGGCGAACCCGATCAGCTGCCCGATGAAGGTCGACATCTACCGGCTCACATTCTTGGGCGGACCGCCCACGTCGACGCCGAGGATGCGGCTGGCCAGCGTGGCCGACAACCCGTCCACCGACGACTCCAGTTCGGACTGCGCCGCCGAACCCTGTTGGGACAGTTGCTCGTCCGCCTGCTGCACGGTCTCAGCCACCTCTCCGCTCGCCTCGGCCCGCTTCTCGTCGATCACCTGTCGGCCTGCGGTGCGAGCCTCGGCGCGGATCGACGACGCGTCGGTGCGCGCGCCAGCCATCGCCTTGTCATAGTCGGCCTGCGCGGCGGCGACCTGCTCGGCCGACGTCCGGCTGTCCGCCGCGGTCTTGGCCAGCATCGCCTCCCGCTCGGCCAGGACCTTGCTGATCGGTGGCACAACCCACTTCCCGATCACGCCGAGCACGATCAAGAAGATGGCCAGCACGACGAAGAAGGTGGCGTTGGGAATCAGGAAGTTGCTCTGGCCCCCGCCGCCTTCTCCTGCTGCCTGGCTGGCCGCCAGGATCGTTGCGCTCAGTTCACCCATGCTGTCGGTGCACTAGCCCGAGTAGGCCGGCGTGGCGAAGACGAACAGCGCCATGAAGGCCAGGTTGATGAAGTACGCAGCCTCCACCAGACCGACGGTGATGAAGAACGGGGTGAAGAGCCGGCCCTGCGCCTCGGGCTGCCGGGCAATGCCGGAGATCAGGGCGTTACCGGCGATACCGTCACCGATGCCGGCGCCGATGGCACCGCCACCCATGATCAGGCCGCCGCCGATCAGCGCGCCCGCCGTGATGAGGGCGTTTGCATCCATTCCTATTTCCTCCTTGATAGCTGGCGGCGGTGCCACCAGGACTGTTAGTCATACTGGTCGTGCAGGTCTTCTAGTGGTGCTCTTTCTCGTCTTCGTGGTCCAGTTCCATCGACTGGCTGAAGTACAGGATGGTCAGCAGGGCGAAGATGAACGCCTGGATGAGGCCGACGAACAGATCGAAGGTCTTCCAGATGGCGTTCGGCGCCCACTGGATGTACCAGGGGAACAGCGCGATCAGGCCGACCAGGATGCCGCCGGCGAACATGTTGCCGAAGAGTCGCAGAGACAACGAGATCGGCTTGGCGATCTCCTCGACGATGTTGATCGGCGCCATGAACGTCACGTGTCCCTTGACCAGCTTCTTGAGGTGGCCCCAGGCGCCACGACGCCAGATGCCCGCGGCGTGGTAGCAGATGAACACGAACAGCGCGAGCGCCAGCACGTAGTTGATGTCCGAGGCGGGCGGCTTGACCAGCTCGGTGGCCACCCCGTCGGCCCCGGCGAACTGCACCGGCAGCACCGACAGCCAGTTGGACACCAGGAC
>NZ_JAVRPS010000487.1:0-2892 GCF_032162105.1 Mycobacterium sp.
CGCAGCTGCCCGCGAGTGAGCACACCTTGAGCTAGTCGCTCGCTGCCTATGAAGACGTCCTGCATGCCGTGATGCTTCCGAGGTGCCACGACAATTCGGCACGCCATCGTTGATATTGCGCCGACGGTTGTGGAGCTGCCGTTCGCGTCGAGCGCAAATTCAGCTATCGCCAGCTGGGCAGCCAGATCTGCATGTCCCACGTCGATTGCGAGATGGGCAGCCCGGTGAGGATCGGGTACATCCACGCGAAGTTCGTGATGACGATGGCCACGTACAGACACACGACGAGCAGCCCCAGCGTGTGGCGTTCGGCGTTCTGGCGTGGCGCATAGAGGATGTCGCCAAGGATCAATGCGATCGCCATCACCAGGAACGGTGCCATCGGCGCGGCATAGAAGAAGTACATCTGCCGGTCGATGTCGGCGAACCACGGCAGGTAGCCCGCGCCGTAGCCGACCAGCACCACGGCGTACCGCCAGTCGCGCTTGACGAACGCCCGCCACAACGCCCAGCCCAGCACCGGCACCGCGAGGAACCACATCGCCGGCGTACCGACCAGCATCACCGCCTTGACGCAGGACTGCGCGCCGCACCCGGCGACGTTGTCCTGGTCGATCGCATACAGCACCGGCCGCAACGACATCGGCCACGTCCACGGCTTCGATTCCCACGGATGGTGGTTGCCCGCGGCGTTGGTCAACTCCGAGTGGAACTTGTACACCGAATAGGTGTAGTGCCACAGCGAGCGCAGGGCGTCGGGCATCAGACCGCCCTCGCCGATCGACTGCCCTTCCTCGTGCCGGTTGGTCGCGGTCTCCGAGGCGAACCACGGACCGTAGGACGCCAGGTAGACGCCGAACGGGATGAGTCCGAACACGTAGACCGACGGACCGAAGTCGCGCCGCAGCGTGCCCACCCACGGCCGGGGCACCCGGTACTGACGACGCGCCGCCACGTCGAACGCCAGCGTCATCACGCCGAAGAACACCATGTAGTACAGGCCCGACCACTTCGTCGCGAACGCCAGTCCCAGCAGCACCCCCGCGCCGAAGCGCCACCAGCGCACCCCGAGGCGCGGGCCCCACGGCGTCTCGCCGATGCGGCCCTCGAGCAGTGCGACGTGCATCCGCTCGCGCATCTGGTCGCGGTCGACGATCAGCGCACCGAACGCCCCCACCACGAACACGACGAGGAAGACGTCCAGCAGGGCAGTGCGCGCCGAGACGAAGCTGACGCCGTCGGCGACGATCAGCAGCCCGGCGATGCCGCCGATCAGCGTGGAGCGGCTGATCCGCTGGACGATCCTGGCCACCAGCAGGACGGTGATCACGCCGCACACCGCGGCGCTGAACCGCCAGCCCAGCCCGTTGTAGCCGAACAGCGCCTCGCCGATTGCCATCAGCTGCTTGCCGACCGGCGGGTGCACGACCAGCCCGTAACCCGGGTTGTCCTCGACGCCGTGGTTGCCCAGCATCTGCCAGGCCTGCGGGGCGTAGTGCTTCTCGTCGAAGATCGGCGTGAGCCCGTCGGTCGGCGAGCCGAGGTTCAGGAACCGCGTCACGGCCGCCAGTGCGGTGATCACCGCCGTCATGGCCCAGCCCTGCAAACGGTCGATCGGTCCGAAGTCGGGGGCGGGCATCAAGGGGGCGGGGCTGATCACCGGGACCGCGCGTCTGGCGTCCATGACATCCGGGACGGCCGGGATATCCGAGACGTCCGGGTCGGCGGGCGGGGCGGTCACACGAGCGATCGTAGGCTGTGCACTGTGACGGAAGGTCGACTGCTGCTCGCGGCCACGCCGTTGGGGCAGGTCGCGGACGCTTCGGCACGCCTGGTCGAGGCGCTCGGCAACGCCGACGTCATCGCCGCCGAGGACACCCGACGGGTCCGGACCCTGGCGCAGGCGCTCGGCGTCAAGCCTGCCGGCCGGGTGGTCAGCTTCTTCGATCAGAACGAGGCGTTACGCGTGCCAACCCTGGTCGATGAGATCGCGGCCGGTGCGACGGTGCTGGTGGTCAGCGACGCAGGCATGCCGCTGATCAGCGATCCCGGGTATCGCCTGGTCGCGGCTTGCGCTGAAGCGGGTTTGCGGGTCAGCTGCCTTCCAGGCCCCTCGGCGGTGACGACGGCGCTGGCGGTGTCTGGTCTGCCGTCGGACCGGTTCTGCTTCGAGGGCTTCGCCCCGCGCAAGCACGCCGCGCGGACGTCGTGGCTGGCCGCGCTGTCCGGCGAGCAGCGGACGTGCGTGTTCTTCGAGTCGCCGCGTCGTCTTGCGGAGTGCCTGCGCGACGCCGTCGACGCGCTCGGTCCCGACCGCCGGGCGGTGGTGTGCCGCGAGCTGACCAAGACCCACGAGGAGATCAAGCGGGGATCGCTTGGCGAGCTCGCCGAGTGGGCCGCCGACGGTGTGCTCGGCGAGATCACCGTGGTGCTCGCGGGCGCGGTGCCGCGCGCGGACGTGGCGACGCTGGTCGCCGAGGTGCTCGTACGGGTGGACGCCGGCGAGCGGGTCAAGGACGCCTGCGCCGACGTGATCGCCGAGAATCCTGGCGCGCCGTCGCGGAACGCGCTCTACGATGCGGTTCTGCGCTCACGTGGGGGAGCGTGACGGAGGGGGGTCGCAAACCATGGCACTGCCCGCACTCGTCCTCGTCCATGGCGGCGCACACGCCGCGGACTGCTGGGACCTCACCATCGACGAAATCCACCGTCTGGCACCGGAGTTGACGGTACTCGCGGTGGACCTGCCCGGTCGGCGGGGCAAGCCCGGCGATCTTTGGACGCTGACCATCGCCGACTGGGTGAACTCCGTCGTCGCCGACATCGACGATGCCGGGCTGAACGAGATCGTCATCGTCGGTCATTCCATGGCTGGCCTCACGGTTCCGGGTG
>NZ_JAVRPS010000488.1:0-4322 GCF_032162105.1 Mycobacterium sp.
CGGATGTACTTCCTGCGCCGCTCCGGGCGGATCGGTCAAGAGGTTCTACTCGAGTTGCGCCGCAGGATCTTCCGGCACTTCCAGCGCCTCGACGTCGCCTTCCACGACCGCTACACCTCCGGCCGCGTGGTCGCCCGCTCGACCAACGACGTCGAGGCCATCCAGGACATGCTGGAGACCGGTTTCGATGGTCTGATCACCGCGATCCTGACGCTCCTGGGGACGGCGGTGCTGCTCATCGTGCTCGACGTGCGGCTTGGCCTGATGTGTCTGGGCGCCTTCCCGATACTGGTGCTGCTGGTGTGGTGGTTCCGCACCCAGTCGTCGAAGACCTACAAGAAGGTGCGCGAGAGCGCTGCCCTGGTGATCGTGCAGTTCGTCGAGACGATGACGGGCATCAAGGCGGTGCAGGCCTACCGCCGCGAGCCGCGCAACCAGGAGATCTTCGAAGACGTCGCCGACCAGTACAAGAACATCAACGAGAAGGCCTTCAAGCTGCTCGCGGTCTTCATGCCTGGCGTGCGACTGGTCGGCAACATCACCACGGGGATCGTGCTGCTCTACGGCGGCTACCGGGTGCTGCAGGGCGAGATGACCCTGGGCACGCTGACCGCCTTCCTGCTGTATCTGCGGATCTTCTTCGAACCCATGCAGGAGATCTCGCAGTTCTTCAACACCTTCCAGTCGGCCGCCGCAGCGCTGGAGAAGATCGCCGGGGTGCTGGCCGAGAAGCCGGGGATCCAGGATCCGACGCAGCCGGTGCATCTACGAGAGGTCAACGGCGACATCGGCTTTCACCACGTGGACTTCTCCTACGCGCCGGGCCGTCCCGTGCTGCCCGACCTGAACCTCGAGGTACCGGCTGGCCAGACCGTCGCCCTGGTCGGCACCACGGGCGCCGGCAAGACCACCATCGCCAAGCTGATCGCCCGCTTCTACGACCCCGTCGCCGGGTCGGTGACGCTCGACGGCGTCGACCTCCGCGATCTCGCCCAGGCCGAGTTCCGGCAGCACGTCGTGATGGTCACCCAGGAGAACTTCATGTTCGAGGGCTCCATCGCCGACAACATCCGGTTCGGTCGCCCCGACGCGACCGACGACGAGGTGCGCGAAGCGGCCAGTGCGGTCGGCGCGGACCGGTTCATCGACGCGCTCGCCGACGGGTATGACACCGACGTGGCCAAGCGCGGCGGCCGGCTGTCCGCAGGCCAGCGGCAGCTGATCGCCTTCGCACGGGCATTCCTCGCCGACCCCGCCGTGCTGATCCTCGATGAGGCCACGTCGTCGCTCGACATCCCCAGCGAACGGTTGGTCCAGCGGGCGCTGGGGACCGTGCTGGCCGAACGCACCGCGGTGGTGATCGCGCACCGGCTGTCCACGGTCCAGAGTGCCGACCGCGTGCTGGTCCTCGAGCACGGCCGCATCGTCGAGGACGGACCGCCCGACGAATTGATCCGAAGCGACGGCAGATACGCCGCACTTCACCGGGCCTGGGTCGATTCACTGGCCTGACGCGTCCGAATTCGCGATCTCCCCGCAGTTTCGGCGTGGAACCGCAGCGGATGGTGAGTGTGACGTAGATCCTGTGAGTCATGGGGACCAACACCGATCTTTACCGCAGCGCCCGCGATCAGCTCGTCGCCCTGATCAACGACTACGACAAGGCCGTGGACGAGTTCGCGTGGCCGCAACTGACCGGCGCGTTCAACTGGGCGACCGACTGGTTCGACGTCATTGCGCGGGATCCGAGCGCCGCGGACCGGCTCGCGCTGTGGATCGTCGAGCAGGACGGCGCCGAGCAAAAGGTGACGTTTGCGCAGATGGCGGACCGTTCCGATCGTGTGGCGGCCTGGCTCGAGCAGCTCGGGGTGGTGAAGGGCGACCGCGTCATCCTGATGCTGGGCAACCAGGTCGAACTGTGGGAGTCGATGCTGGCGGTGGCCAAGATCGGGGCGGTGATCATGCCGACCACCAGTGTGCTGGGACCCGCCGACCTCGCCGACCGGATCACCCGCGGCGGCGCCAGGGCGGTCATCGCCAACGCCGCCGACACCGCCAAGTTCGAGGATCCCCACCTTCGGGACGACCAGTGCATCCGCATCGTGGTGGGCGGTCAGGTGGATGGATGGCACGACTACGCGGACGCGCGCGACGTCGTTCCGGCCGGGCCGTCGGTGGCCAGAACGACCGTCGACGATTCGATGCTGGTCTACTTCACCTCCGGCACCACCAGCAGGCCGAAGTTGGTCGAGCACTCGCAGGTGAGCTATGCGGTGGGGCACATGTCGACGATGGCGTGGATCGGCGTGCGCCCCGGTGATGTGCACCTGGCGATCAGCTCACCTGGCTGGGCCAAGCACGCGTGGAGTTGTTTCTTCGCGCCGTGGATCGCCGAGGCGACGATCTTCGTCTACAACTACGACCGGTTCGACGCCGCGGCGCTGCTGCACCAGATCCGGCGCGCCGGGGTGAACACCTTTTGCGGTCCGCCGACGGTGTGGCGGATGCTCATCCAGAGCGACCTCGGACCGAAACCCGAAGGGCTGCGCGAGATCCTGGGCGCCGGCGAGCCACTGAACCCCGATGTCATCGCGAAGGTCGAACGGGCGTGGGGACTGACCATCCGGGACGGGTTCGGCCAGACCGAGACGACGTTGCAGGTCGGCAACACACCCGGCCAACCCGTCAAGGCGGGTTCGATGGGACGGCCGATGCCCGGAGTGCCCGTGGTGCTCATCGACCCGCTGACCGGCGACCCCGCCGACGAGGGCGAGATCTGCCTGCAGCTCAGCTCGAATCCGCTGAACCTGATGACCGGATATCTCGATGATCCGGCGCGCAACGATGCGGCGATGTCGGGTGGCTACTACCACACCGGCGACGTCGCCAGCCGCGACGAGGACGGCTACATCACCTACGTCGGCCGCACCGACGACGTGTTCAAGTGCTCGGACTACAAGGTGTCGCCGTTCGAATTGGAGAGTGTGCTCATCGAGCACCCTGCGGTGGTCGAGGCCGCCGTGGTGCCGCAGCCCGACGAGACCCGGTTGGCCGTGCCGAAGGCGTACGTGGCGCTGGCCGACGGCTGGCCCGCCGACGCCGACACCGCCCGGTCGATCCTCGAATACGCCCGTGACCACCTCGCGCCGTACCTGAGGGTGCGCCGCGTCGAGTTCTTCGAACTGCCGAAGACGATTTCGGGCAAGATCCGCCGCGTCGAACTGCGCAAGCGCGAGGATGAGGCACACCGATCGGGCTCGCCGATCGCAACGGAGCATCGTTACGAGGACCTGGTGGGTTGAGCGATGAAGTCACGTGACGCAGGCCCGACCGGCACGCCGATCCTCGAGGAGACCATCGGCGCGAACTTCGAGCGGATCGTCGCCCAGCAGCCCGACGCCGAGGCTGTCGTCGACGTGATGGCAGGCAGGCGTTGGACGTATGCCGAACTCAACGCCGAGGGACGATCGCCGCCGGCGTGGATTCAGTCAGGCCCTACGCGCAGACCAACCCGTTCATTGTCCCTGCCCTGGTGGGATACGACCTACGCCTGCACCCGCTTTAGCATGCAGTAGCGGCAAGGCGTCGCGTTCAAGACACACCAGCCGAACGTCTACCAGACACAACCTGGTAGGCCGCTATCACGCCGGGGGGCCTGTGCCGTTGGCAGGTAGTCAGCGCCTCCAATAGGCGTCTGCTACGGCTCCGCGCTGTGAGGCGGACTTGGTAGTCAGCCCCCCGGCCGTGACAGCTATATGAGGATCATCGACGCTCGCGGCAATTAAAGCAACCCCCAAGAGTACTTGTAAGCCGTCCGAGATCAGGGTCGGGCGGCTTTGTCGTATCCGGGTCAGGAATCACCCTGTCCGGATCAACCAACCGAGAGGAACAACCCACCATGTCTAACACCACCGAAATCGCCGAACAGGTCGCCGGCTGAACCTACCTTGGCGTCTGCCCATCTTGGACGGGTTTGGAAGTCGATTTACCCAGGATTTCCTAGGTGCAGGGTCGAGGAGTCTCGTCGCCCCACCAGCTTTCAAACGGTCTGAACCGGGTGCAGTCGCACCGTTCGCCGGTATCCGGCTCAGTCGCGGCGCATCGGCTAATCGGGTGGAGATAGTCGTCGTGGCCGCAGTTGGCGCAGCCCGTAGGCACGCCCCAAGGGCCTTGACCATCGCCGGGTATCTGTGACATCGCCTAACCCCCTGTAGACACCTAGCCTCGATTTTGCGTGCGGCCCGGGTGGGGACAGATGGAGCCGGTGCTGGCCGGCCGTGAGGCCTGATTGTGGCTGGTGGGTGCGACGGGCTGGCCGGTGT
>NZ_JAVRPS010000489.1:0-3159 GCF_032162105.1 Mycobacterium sp.
CAAGGGTGTACCCCCGGCTGCGGGCGAACGCCGGATTGGCGCGCCTCAGGTACCCGTCGAACTCCGCGATGCAGAACGCATCACGCGAAATTTCGAAGAGCCCTGCCAGCTCCTCGTCGAACGACCCGCCCGCTGAGCCACGAGAACCCAGTCTGGCCCCGTTGATCGCGAAAGGCCACTCGTAACCGCCACCTCATTGCGCACAGCGTGACTTCGCCGGGTACGAGGAAGCGAAGGTACCGCTGTTTCGCCCGTGAGCTGACGACGGTTGTGACGACAACGACGACAGTCGAGTTTGCCGACACGTCTACCTACACGGCAATAGGACTCGTATCGGGCATGGCCTCGGACGCCCGGAAAGAGCGTTGTTGCGCCATCGACGGTCCGCAGTTGTCCGGAAGCAACACGAGGGTGGACGGTTTGATACGACTGCGTGAAAGCCGTCTTCGCCTCCGGCGCGGCGGATTCCGCCGCAGCCGTGTTGAGCCAATGGTCGGGGTCACGCGTATCGGCGTAGACCTGCGCGTTGGGGAGAACGGCTCATTGCTCTGAAGCGCAGCGGCCCCCTCGGCACGTGTCAGGCGAGCAGCGTATCGGCGTTCCTGGTCGTCAGCTCTCGCCAGCTGGTGGCGCCCGGCGGCGGTGGCGCGGCGTCGATTGATGCCAATTGTGCATCAACGCCAGCAGCGGGAGTCCAGCAGGAATCGCTGCCGTAGACAATATGGGCAGTGCCCGCGACGTCCGCGAGAACTGGCAGCTGAATCGGGAACGGCGTCCCTGCCGTGTCGAACCACAAGGCGCGCATCGCGTCTCGCCACGGCGGTCCGCTGCCACCCTGTCTGAAGAGCTCGATGCGGTCGCTGAAGAAGGCCAGTGCCGCACCCGAGTGTGGCACCAGTATCCGCATGTCCGGATAGCGGTGCGCGACGCCCGCGAGCACCAGGTCGGTGATCGAGCGGGTGCTGTCGAACATGAACTCCAGCATCGGGCGGGGCCGACCGAGCGCGGTCCGCTCCCACCCGACCGGAGACGTCGGGTGGACGAACAGCACAGTCCGCCGTGAATCGAGCTCGGCCCAAACAGGTTCGAAGATCCGATCACCGAGGTAGTGGCCATCGATGTTCGAATCGAGGATGACGCCGGACGCCCCGAGAGTGTCGACGGCCCGGCGGAGTTCGGCGACCGCGGCGTCGACATCGGGTAGCGGCAGTGAGGCGAAGAACCCGAAGCGGTCGGGGTGGTCACGGACGGTCTTCGCCGCTTCGTCGTTGACGTGTTCGGCGATGGCGCGGGCGGTGGCGATGTCGCCGAGGTCCATGCCGGGCGAGGAGATCGACAGGATCGCCCGCCGGATATCGCGTCGGTCCATAGCGGACAGTTGTTCGTTGAGATTCCACTGCGGCCACCCCGGCATGCCGTCAGGTGCGAGATGACCCGCCGACTGGGCGGCACGGACATACTCGTCGGTGACGAAGTGGGCGTGCACATCGACAAGTCCAGTAGATGTGGGCATGCTCCCATGATTGCACCGACCACCACGATCGCGGCTGTACGTGTCGAGGTCGTTGGCGAACGCGACGTTCTCGCTGGTATCGGGAGAGGGCCAGATGGGCCGATCGTCGCTGGCGTCATCGCGACGCCCTTCCTCGTACGCCGCCGCGACCACATCGGCGCCCGTGCGGTCCATCGTCCCGGTCGGGTGGGGTCCCGATCCCTGCGAGGAGAATCGTTCGATTGGCTCGCTGCGGTTCCAGACAGCTCATATCGGCTTGGTCGCCGATCTCGCGGGGTGACCGGCAGCGAGCTGCTCAGCTGATCGCCTTCGCCGCCCCGATGACGACATACCTGCGCCGCAGGAGCTGCGCGCCTCAAAGCGTACGGATTCATCGGGGCTGCAGAACAAATCGGCACGGCGTGGCTCGACGGTCATCTCCCGCTGACCATGGACGCGGTCATCGACCAGCTCGTCGACATGTTCTACCGACATCTCCGACATCGCCCCGCCCCCACCGCGGCATCGCGCAGTGACGATCTACCGGGCGTCGGTGGGCACTAGCACCGACCTCGGTTCGCTACGGCGCGCCCAGCGAGAGCGCATTTGGAGTCCCCGCACTGCGCGACATGGCCATCGTCTGCCCGATGCCACGTATGCGTGTTGCGGCTAGACGTTCAGGCTGCGCCGTTGGATGTGTTGCAGCAGTTGCCGTGCGAGTTGCTCCCTTTTGAAGAACCGCGCGGTTTCAAGTGCGGACGGTGAGCCTGCCAGCGGATCGGCGTCGGCTGACAGCAGCAGTTCGATGATCGCTGTGTCGTTCTTGAAGACGGCGCCTGCCAACGGAGTTTGTCCTCGATTGTTGTGTCGATCAACGTCGGCCCCGCGCGCGATCAGCGCCGCGACAGCGGACTCGTGTCCGTAATAGGCCGCCAGCATCACCAGGGTGTCCCCGTTGGTGTTGGTGAGGTTCACGGGTACGCCCGCGTCGACGTAGGCGGCCAACATCGCGGCGTCGCCGCTGCGAGCCCAATCGAACAAGCGTGCCGCCAGGTCCATGAGCTCGGCGTCGAGGGTGGCTCTCGGGTCGTCGATCACGTTGTCTGCCATATCAACTCCAAACTGGTCAGCGTCGGCCGAGCGCCGAGCCGCGGTCGGCTGCTACAGCGCGCCGAAGGCTTCACACGCCTTGCGTACGCCTTCGCCGTAGGCGGGGTCGGCTTGGGTGCAGTTCGCGATGTGCGTCTCGACGGTCTCGTGTCGGGCGCCCTTGATGGCGCGAGCGGTGTTGTCGAAGAGCCTCTGCTGCTCGTCCCCGGTCATGAGCCGGAACAGGTCACCGGGTTGCTCGAAGTAGTTGTCGTCGTCCTCGCGGAAGTCGAAGTGATCCGCGGTGGACCCGATCGACTCAGCGGGATCGGCGTAGGCGGGCTGCTCGGCCCAGCGGCCGAAGTTGTTGGGCTCGACACCCGCGACTCCACCCTGGTTGCCGTCGACGCGCATGGCTCCGTCGCGGTGGTAGGTGTTGACCAGCTTGGCTGCACGTGGGTAGTTGACCGGGATCTGGTGGTGGTTGACGCCCACCCGGTAGCGGGCTGCGTCTCCGTAGGAGAACAGCCGGCCCTGCAGCATCTTGTCCGGGCTGAACGAGATCCCCGGGATGAGGT
>NZ_JAVRPS010000490.1:0-3268 GCF_032162105.1 Mycobacterium sp.
TCGACGGCAGGGTCAAGACGTTTCACCCACGGGTGCACGCTGGCCTGCTGGCCGATACCCGAAAGCCGGAGCACCTCGCCGCGCTAGAGGAACTCGGCGTCGCCGCGTTCGAACTCGTCGTGGTCAACCTCTACCCGTTCACCGAGACGGTCGAGTCCGGCGCCAGCGACGACGAGTGCGTCGAGCAGATCGACATCGGTGGGCCGTCGATGGTGCGCGCGTCGGCCAAGAACCATCCCAGCGTCGCCGTCGTCGTCGATCCGCTCGGGTACGACGGCGTGCTGGCTGCCGTCCGGTCGGGTGGCTTCACCCTCGCCGAGCGAAAGAGGCTGGCGTCACTGGCCTTCCGGCACACCGCGGAGTACGACGTCGCGGTGGCGACCTGGATGGGTTCGACGTTGGCCCCCGAGGGGCCGGAGGCATCCCCGTCGTTGCCGCAGTGGTTCGCGGGCACCTGGCGGCGCTCCGCGGTGCTGCGCTACGGCGAGAATCCGCACCAGGGCGCCGCGCTGTACACCGACGACAGCGCATGGCCCGGTCTCGCGCAGGCCGAGCAGTTGCACGGTAAGGAGATGTCCTACAACAACTTCACCGACGCCGATGCAGCGTGGCGGGCCGCCTTCGACCACGACGACACCTGCGTCGCGATCATCAAGCACGCCAACCCATGCGGGATCGCGGTCTCGTCGGTGTCGGTCGCCGACGCACACCGCAAGGCCCACGAGTGCGACCCGCTGAGCGCGTTCGGCGGCGTCATCGCGGCCAATACGACCGTCAGCGTCGAGATGGCCGAAACGGTGGCCGACATCTTCACCGAGGTGATCATCGCGCCCGCCTACGAGCCCGGGGCCGTCGATATTCTGGCGCGCAAGAAGAACATTCGGGTGTTGGTGGCGTCCGAGCCTTTGGTGGGTGGCACCGAGTTCCGTCAGGTCAGCGGCGGGCTGCTGGTGCAGGAGCGCGACGCGATCGACGCCGAGGGCGACGACCCGAACAACTGGACGCTGGCCACCGGATCGCCTGCTGATCCCGAGACGCTCGCCGATCTGGTGTTCGCGTGGCGCACCTGCCGCGCGGTGAAGTCGAACGCGATCGTCATCGCCAACGGCGGCGCGACCGTCGGCGTCGGCATGGGTCAGGTCAATCGCGTCGACGCGGCGCGGCTGGCGGTCGAACGGGCCGGGGACCGGGTGCCCGGCGCCGTCGCGGCGTCCGACGCGTTCTTCCCGTTTCCCGACGGGCTGGAGACATTGACCGCCGCTGGCGTGAAGGCGATCGTCCATCCCGGCGGGTCGATGCGCGACGACGTCGTGACCCAAGCCGCTGAAGCGGCCGGCATCACCCTCTACCTCACCGGGGCCCGGCACTTCGCGCACTGATCGCGCACTGGGCCCTACCGACCTCCGTTGGTTCAAGTGTCGATCTGTGTGCGTGGGCCAGATGATGTCATCCGTGGCGCCGTTTCTCCGCCACTCGTGCGGACCGTGTCTCTACTGAACGGTGTTGGTTCCCTTGCCATGTTCTGGCGGTGCGGCGGTGTGAATGCGGTACACGGTGCATCTGCCGGCGAGGTCGGCAAAGGCGTCGGGGGTGATGTCGTCGATGATGCCGGCGTCGCGCATGATCCGGGCGCCGGTGGCGGCTTGGCGGGGCCAGTGCCGAAGCACGACCATGGCGTCGGGTGGGTCGAGCTCGATCAAGTCGACGTGCTCGATGCGGTCACCCACCGACAATTGGGCACATCCGTTGGCGGCCCGGACGTTCGCTGCCCAGTCGGCTCCAGGGAAACCTTCGAGAAGGTAGCGGTTGTTGTTAACGGTGACGACGGTAACCGGGGTACTTCGAGGGCGTCCCGTCGCTCTGCCCCTCACCGTCAGTACGTGCAAGGTGGGCATCCCCCCGAACCGGCGAATGAGCAGGAACGCCGTATTGAGGGGTTTGAGCCAGCGCGGCGGCGCGTGACGGGGCCGGCGTGGTCCTGTTCGTGGCCGCCGAATCATCGTAGGGTCCTGAAGAACTCGCGGATATCAGCCACCAGCGCCGTCGGTTCCTCCATGGCGGCGAAGTGGCCGCCCCGGTCGAGTTCGGTCCATCGCGTGATGGTGTTGTCGGCTTCGGCGAACTGCCGGATCCCCACGTCGTGGGCGAACACGATCGCCGCAGTGGGCACGCCGCTGTTGATTTTAGGGGCGCCCCAGGCTGCGCTCTGCGCGTAGCCGACGTAGGCCGACGACGCAGCGGTACCGGTCAGCCAATACGTCATGACGTTGGTCAGCAGCCGGTCGCGGCTGAGAATGCGGTCAGGCAGAACCTGGCGCGGGTGAGTCCACTCGCGAAATTTGTCCATGATCCAGGCCAACTGCCCGACCGCGGAATCGACCAGGCCGTAGCCCAGGGTGTTGGGGCGGGTGGACTGGATGGCGATATAGCCGAACTCTTCGCGCATGAACGCCTCCACGCGGGCGATCCGGTCACGTTCGATCGGCGAGAGGGTGGCCATGACTTCCTCAGACAGCGGTACCTCTGGAAATCCGCCGGGACCGCCGTTGGTGTGCACTCCGATGACCCGATCGGGGGCGATCCTGGCGACTTCCGGGGCCACGGCAGCGCCGATGTCGCCTCCTTGAGTGCCGTAACGGTCGTACCCGAGCCGCGTCATCAATTCGTCCCACGCGGTCGCGATTCGTGTTGTGGTCCAGCCTGATTCGGCCACCGGTCCGGAGAAACCGAACCCGGGTAGTGCGGGAATCACCACGTCGAAAGCGTCCCCGCGGTCACCGCCGTGGGCCGTGGGATTGGTCAGCGGGTCGATCACGTCGAGGAATTCCACCACTGAGCCCGGCCACCCATGAGTCAAGATCAGCGGCAACGCATCGGGCTCGGCTGAGCGTACGTGCATGAAATGGATCCGTTGCCCGTCGATGATCGTGGTGAATTGCGGGATCTGGTTGAGTTCGCGTTCGGCGGCTCTCCAGTCGTAGTCGTTGCGCCAGTACTCACTGAGTTCGCGCAGCCACCCCACCGGCACGCCGGTATCCCAGCCGTCGCCGGGAAGCACTGGTGGCCAACGTGTCTCGTCGAGGTGACGATGCAGCCGATCAATCTCAGCCTGCTCAATTTCAATCCGGAACGGCAGTACGTCGCTGTGGCTATTGGTCATAACGGCGACGTTAGACACTGCATAGGACCATTTCTGTCCTAAGACTGGTGCCGAGCATCCCAGAACACGTCGCCCGACGCCGAGTGGAGCCCATAGGCGGTCCCCGGT
>NZ_JAVRPS010000491.1:0-5159 GCF_032162105.1 Mycobacterium sp.
CGACTTCCAGCTGCGCGCGTGCCGGGCGTTGGAGGGTGGCCACGGTGTGCTGGTGTGCGCGCCGACGGGTGCGGGCAAGACGGTGGTCGGTGAGTTCGCCGTGCACCTGGCGCTGGCCGCGGGCCGAAAGTGCTTCTACACCACGCCGATCAAGGCGCTGAGCAACCAGAAGCACACCGACCTGGTCCGGCGCTACGGTGCCGAGCGGATCGGCCTGCTCACCGGCGACCAGTCGATCAACGGCGACGCTCCGGTGGTGGTGATGACCACCGAGGTGCTTCGCAACATGCTTTACGCGAATTCAGCTGCCTTGCAGGGGCTTTCGCACGTGGTGATGGACGAGGTGCACTTCCTGGCCGACCGGATGCGCGGCGCGGTGTGGGAGGAGGTGATCCTGCACCTGTCCGAGGACGTTCGGCTGGTCAGCCTTTCGGCAACGGTGAGCAACGCCGAGGAGTTCGGCGGCTGGATCCAGACCGTGCGCGGCGACACCACGGTCGTCGTCGACGAGCACCGGCCGGTCCCGCTCTGGCAGCACATGATGGTCGGCAAGCGGCTGTTCGATCTCTTCGAAGGCAAGCAGGCCACCGGGAATGCCACATTGGTGGATGCCGAACTGCTGCGGCACATCTCACTGCGCAGGGAGGCCGACCGGCTGGCCGACTGGCAGCCGCGGGGGCGTGGCGGGCCGGGCCGCCGGGATCAGCGGGGTGGTAGGCCCACCATCTACCGGCCGCCACCGCGCCCCGACGTGATCGGCACGCTGGATCACGAGGGATTGCTTCCGGCGATCACGTTCATCTTCTCGCGGGCCGGTTGCGACGCGGCGGTCAAGCAGTGCCTGCGTTCGTCCCTGCGGCTGACCAACAACGAGGAACGGGCCCGCATCGCCGAGGTGATCGACCGACGGTGCGCGGAGTTGCCCGAATCCGACCTCGTCGTGCTCGGCTATTACGAATGGCGCGAGGGCCTGCTGCGTGGGCTGGCCGCCCACCACGCCGGGCTGCTTCCGGTGTTCCGGCACACCGTCGAGGAACTCTTCACCGCGGGCCTGGTCAAGGCGGTATTCGCCACCGAGACACTGGCGTTGGGAATCAACATGCCCGCCCGCACCGTCGTGCTGGAACGCCTGGTGAAGTACAACGGCGAAGAGCACGCGCCGCTGACGCCGGGGGAGTACACCCAGCTGACCGGGCGGGCCGGCAGGCGGGGTATCGACGTCGAAGGTCACGCCGTCGTGCTGTGGCAGCCCAATGACGCGTCGGTCGATCCCGCCGACGTCGCCGGTCTCGCCTCGACCAGGACGTTCCCGCTGCGCAGTTCGTTCGCGCCGTCGTACAACATGACCATCAACCTGGTCCAGCACATGGGTCCTGAGCAGGCGCACCGACTCCTGGAGCGGTCCTTCGCCCAGTACCAGGCCGACCGGTCCGTCGTCGGCTTGGTCAGGGGGGTGACGCGCGGCGAACGGATGCTCGACGAGATCGCAGGCGAACTCGGCGGACGTGACGCACCGGTCCTGGACTATGCGCGGCTGCGTGCCGCGATCTCCGGACGCGAGCGCGCACAGGCGCGGGCTTCGCGGGTGCAGCGCCGCGGGGCCACCAACGATGCGCTGACCGCCTTGCGCCGCGGCGACATCATCACGATCGGTCAGGGCAAGCGGGGCGGGTTGGCGGTGGTGCTCGAGCCCGCCACGGACGGCGACGAGCCGAGGCCCCTGGTTCTGACCGAACATCGTTGGGCGGGAAGGATATCCTCGGCCGACTACACCGGGACGTCGGCGAAGCTGGGGACCATGACGTTGCCCAAGCGCGTCGAACACCGCCAACCGCGGGTGCGCCGCGACCTCGCCTCGGCACTGCGATCGGCGGCGGCCGGCCTGGACGTGCCCTCGCGCAAGAGGAGTGGAGCCGCCGAGGACCCGGACATCGATCCCGAGTTGATCGTCATGCGCGAGCAGATGCGAAATCATCCCTGCCATCACGCATCCGACCGCGAGGAGCTGATGCGTACGGCCGAGCGGTACCTGCGGATCGAGCGCGACAACGCACAGATTCAGCAGAAGGTGGCATCGGCCACCAACTCGCTGGCCCGAACCTTCGACCGAATCGTGCTGCTGCTCACCGAACGTCGCTTCATCGACGATCGCGACGGCGATCTGGCGGTCACCGACGACGGGCGGGTGCTCGCGCGGATCTACAGCGAGAGCGACCTGTTGGTGGCCGAATGCCTCCGGAACGGCGCGTGGGACGGTCTGCAGGCCGCCGAACTGGCGGCCGTGGTGTCGTCGGTGCTGTATGAGTCGCGCGGCGACACACCCGGTCCGGCACCGGGTGTCGACGCCGCGACGGGCGCGCTGCGCCGCGCGCTGACACAGACCCGCCGGTTGTGGACGGACATCCGCGCCGACGAGCAGCGTCACCGTCTGCCGCCAAGCCGCGAACCCGACCCAGGGTTCGTCGCCGCCGTGCACCGGTGGGCGACCACCGGTGACCTGACGTCCGCGCTGGCCGCGTCCGACGCCTCAGGTTCCGGAACCCCGTTGTCCGCCGGTGATTTCGTGCGGTGGTGCCGTCAGGTGCTCGACCTGCTCGATCAGGTCCGCATCGCCGCGCCGACACCGGCGCTGCGGACCGCCGCGAAACGCGCGATCGGCGACATTCGGCGCGGCGTCGTGGCTGTCGACGCAGGATGACTGGCGATCTCGGCGATTGGGTGTGCGACGGGTTGTCGGCGCAGAGCGGTTTGTCGGTGGCGGGGATCAGGATGTGTTCATGGGTCAGCGTGCGCACTTGCGTCGGATTGGCGCACCGGTAGTTGCGGCGGCGCCTTCGGGTGTGCGGATCCGGACTTGGCTCGGTTTTTCGCTCGGAGTTGATGGGGCGGATCGGAGTCGGGCGGTTGGACCGGCGGTCAAAGGCGGTGTGGCGAGCAGAGCGCAAGCGGGCAGTCACCGTGGTCGCATCGTCGCGGTGGGCCGGGGCGATCACCCGTGTGGTGGAAGACCAATACCAGCTGGGGATGAGGGGTGTTGCTGCCCACGTTGCCGATCTGCGGCAGGCCGTCGACGTGCTTGAACAGCGGTGCGCGGTGGATTCCGGAGAATCGGCACCGGCGTGCGCCGGGCCGCGGGGCCGCCCGGATGGTCGGCGTCGCGGTTACCGATCGGCGAGCGAACGGTTCGCCAAGACGTGGAGACTCGCCGTTTTGCGGTCCCGGCTGGCCTCCACCGAGCACGCCTTGGCCGCGGGCCGTCCGTCGATCGCGGTGGGCGGGAAACGGCTGTGGCGCAGCCGCCATCACCTCGATGCAGCCGCGATGACCGAACGGCAATGGCGGGCACGCTGGGAAGCGGCGAGGATGTTCCTAACTGCTGACGGCGAATCAGGCAAGGCCGGCGGCAATGAGACGATCCGGGTCGATGAGGCCGGCCGGCTGCGGATCAAGGTGCCCGCCGCGCTGACCCCTCAGTTCGGGTCGCATCTACAGATCGCGGTACCGATTCGCTTCGGCCACCGTGGCGATCGATGGACCGAGCGGGTCGCGGGGCGCCGGGCGGTGCGCTACGACATCAGCTTCGACCCGGCCAAGGACCGCTGGTATCTGGATGCCTCCTGGAAACAGGACACGCCCGCCGCGTCGCCCTCGATCGACGAATTACGTACCGGGCCGGTCCTGGGTGTGGACCTCAATGCCGATCATCTCGCCTGCTGTGTGCTGGATGGGTCGGGGAGCCAGTGACGATCCCTGTGCAGACGGCGGGTCTTGCCGCATCGCATCGTGATGGGCGTGTCCGGGCGGCGATCACCGCCCTGCTCGACCTGAGCGAGCGACAGAACTGCTCGGCGGTGGTGGTGGAGAACCTCGACTTCGCGGACGCCCGCGCTACGGGCCGCGAAACGAGTGGGTCGCTGGGCGCGGGGGAAACGGTTCCGCCGCACCGTGGCCGGCATCCCCACCGCGAAATTCCGCGGCCGGCTGACTTCGATGACGGCCCGTCGGGGGATCGCGATGATCGGTGTGGATGCGGCCTACACCAGCCGCTGGGGTGCCCAGCACTGGGCGAAACCCTTGCAGCAGCAGACTTCCGACCCGGTCACCCGGCATCACGCCGCGGCGGCCGCGATCGGCAGACGTGGCCTCGGATTGGTGATCAGGCGACGGCCGGCAGGACCCCGCAACGGACAGCGGACCGCTACGGGCACGCCACCGGCCGGCCTGAACACCAACCCAACCACGATGGCAGGCAAGGCAGTTCCGGCCCACCGACACGCACACGATACGTGCCGGTCCACCGGAGAACACCCGCCGCCAGCGGTCAACACCGTTCGGGCCGCGCCGAGCAGACCAATCCCTGCTCACACATGAGGAACGGTAGGCTGGCGGCCAAACGCTTCGGTTACAGCGAACGAGTACCAAGGAGAGACCATGAGCGGACCGCAGGGATCCGACCCGACGCAGCCGTGGCCGGGTCAGCAGCCGCAGGGTGACCAGCCTGCGTGGCAGCAGCCACCTGCGCCCGAGGAGCCCACCACCGAGGCACCGGCCTGGGGTCCGCCCGCGTACACGCCGCAGCAGTACCCGCAGCCCGATCAGGGCTCGCAGCAGCCGCCGACGTACTCGCCGCAGCAGTACCCGCCACCCGACCAGTACGGCCAGCCCACCGCCTACAGCCCACCCTCGTACCAGCAGCCGGGTCAGTACGGCCAGCAACCCGGCCAGCCGGGTCAGTACGGCCAGCAACCCGGCCAGTACGGCCAATATGGCCAGCAGCCCGACCAGTACGGCCAACAACCCGGTCAGCAGTACTCGCCGTACGGCTCGACGGGCACCGAAGCGGGCTCCAAGAAGTCGATGGGCCTCATCCTCGGGGTCGTCGGCCTGCTCGCCGCCGTCATCATCGCCGTCGTCGGGGTGCTCGGTTTCTGGAAGCCCGGCTTCTTCGTCACCACAAAGCTCGACGTCACCGCCGCCCAGACGGGGGTGGCGCAGATCCTGTCCGACGAGGCCAACGGTTACGGCGCGAAGAACGTCAAGGACGTCAAGTGCAACGACGGTTCCAGCCCGACGGTGAAGAAGGGTGACACGTTCGACTGCGAGGTCAGCATCGACGGCACCAAGCGTCAGGTCACCGTGACGTTCCAGGACGACAGCGG
>NZ_JAVRPS010000492.1:0-5038 GCF_032162105.1 Mycobacterium sp.
CCTCGCCGAGTTGGCCGGCGCGTCGTCGGTCCATCGGTACGACGCCGGCGCGGTGATCGTGGACTACTCGGCGCAGAAGCCGGACGAGATCTGGCTCCTGTGCGACGGGCAGGTGGTGTTGTTGACCGCCGCCCCCGACGGTGACGAACCGTTCGACACGGTGCCGCCGGGCGGGATCTTCGGGTTCTTCCCACTGTTGACGGGTGGCACCGTGCAGTTCGTGGCGCGGGCCACCGAACCGAGCACCGTCGTGCGGCTGCCAGGGGACCTGGTTCGTGCCGAGTTCGCCAAGCCCGCGGGACTGTCATTCTTAGCGTCGTCGGCGTGGAAGACGATCGCCGGCAATCGAGTTGCCACCCAACGGCCGTCGCTGCGGCCGGTCGGGGACCTGGTGCACGCCGAGCCCGTCTTCACCACGGCCGACACCACGGTCCGCGACGCCGTGCGACACATGACCGAGCAGCGCAGTTCCTACGTGCTGATCGCGATGCCCAATGGTGAATTCGGCATCTTCACCGATCGTGACCTACGGACCAGGGTGGTCGCGGCGGGGATCAGCGTCGACGCACCCATCGGGCAGGTGATGAGTGTGCCCGCGCGCACGGTCACCGCGGACCGGGTCGCGGCGACCGTGCTGATGGACATGCTCGAGAGCGGGATGCGGCACATGCCGGTGCTCACCCAGCACGGCCAGGTCATCGGAGTGCTCGAAGACGCGGATCTGGTCGCCACCTCGACGCGACAAAGCTTCCTGCTGCGGCGCTCGATTGCCCTGGCGGCCAACCCCGCCGAGCTACAGGCGGCCGCCGCGGGCATCGCCGATCTGACCGTCGACCTGTACCGCAGCGGCACCGATGCCTCCGGGTGCAGCGGCATTCTGTCGGTCGTGATCGACAGCGTGGTGCGGCGGGCCCTCGAACTGGAACTGTCCCATCCCGAGCTCAAGCGACGCCCACAGTTCGCCTGGCTGACGCTGGGCAGTGTCGCCCGACGCGAAGCCATGCCGTCCTCCGATGTCGACAGCGCGTTGGCGTGGGCCGATGAGCTGGAACCCGAGAAGGGTCACTTCCTGCGGGTCGCCGGGCGGGTGCACGCCACCCTCGACGCGTGCGGCCTGCCGTCCGACACCAACGGCGCGGTGGCGTCGAAGCCACTGTTCGCGCGGTCCAGCTCCGCGTGGGCCAGCGCCGCCGCCCGCTGGCTCGACGATCCGATGAAGGGCCGTGGCCTGATCATGTCGTCGCTGCTCCTGGACGGCCGCGTGGTGTGGGGCGATCCGGCGCTGCACACCGTTCCGTCGGCCTATCGCTGCATGCCCTCCGATCATCCGAATGCGTTGCGGCTGCAGCTGCTCGACGCGCTGTCGGGCAAGGTGCGGACCCGCTCATTGCGCGACGTGGTATCCCGGCGCGGCGGCACCTTCGACCTGAAGAGCCACGCGCTGACGCCGATCGTCAACCTCGCGCGCTGGGGCGGGCTGACCGTCGGCGTCGTCTCGGCGTCAACTCCGGCGAGGCTCGAGGCAGCTGCGGGCAACGGCATTCTGTCCGACGCGGACGCGAACACCCTCGGTGAGGTCTTCGCGCTACTGCAAGGCCTGCGCATGGCTCATCAGATCGACCAGATCGGCGCGGGGTGCAGGCCCGGAGACGTCGTCACGATGTCGGAGCTGTCGCCGCTGAACCGCAGCCTGCTCAACGACGGCGTGCGCGAGATCGTCGCCGTGCAGCGCCGGGTGCGGCAAATGGCGGCGATGAACGCCGAGATGTTGACGTGACCGGGGTGCACCGGCCAACGAGACGCCCCAGTTCGGCGACGGCACCGCCTAGAGTTGGCGGGGTCATGACAGATCAAATGGGCGAGGGTCCTGGGGAGAACGGGCGCGGAGTCGCCGCCGTGCAGTCGGTTGACCGCGCACTGATGGTGATGGAGATCCTGGCCAAGCTCGGGGCCGCCGGGGTCACCGAGATCGCCGCCGAGCTTGGTGTGCACAAGTCCACGGTGTCGCGGTTGATCGCCGTTCTCGAGTCCCGCGGATATGTCGAGCAACTCTCCGAACGGGGTAAGTACCGGCTGGGGTTCTCGGTGGTGCGGTTGGCCGGATCGACAAGTGCGCCAATGGACCTGACGAGACAAGGCCAGGGCACCTGCGACGCGCTCGCGGCGCAGACCGGTGAGACCACTAATCTCGCGATCCTCGACGGCGACCGGATCATCAACGTCGTCGAATCCATCGGCGCGGCCGGGGTGGCATTGCGCACCTGGGTGGGTCAGAGCTGTCCGGCGCATGCCACCTCGAGCGGCAAGGTGTTGCTGTCGGAACTGACGGCGGCCGAATTGCGTTCGCGCCTGGGCGAGCGTCTGGCGTCGTTCACGCCCAACACGATCGTCGAGCTGGGCGGGTTGGAGGCCGAACTCGCCACCGCCAGGGCGAACGGCTGGGCTGCGGTCAACGAGGAACTGGAGATCGGCCTGAACGCGGTGTCGGCACCCGTACGCGACAGCGCCGGCGGAATCGTTGCAGCGCTGAGCGTTTCGGGACCATCGTACCGGTTGGAGCCCGCCGGATTCGCTGCGGCGGCCCGGCGGACGATCGACGCGGCGGCTCAGATCAGTCGCAGGCTCGGGTATACGGGCTGACTCCGTTCCGACGGTTGACACTGGTACGGCGGTGGACGAGAATGGTTGCGCGATGCGCGCGCGTTGCGCATTGCACAACTACAGATCGGCCGTTACACGTAGCGGGAGATCTCCGACCGCCGCACACCGCGGCGGGCGGAGAGCCGAAGGAGCAATGTCCTCCCGGGAATCTCTCAGGCCCAGAACCGCTGCGTTCAGGCATCTCTGGAAAGTAGCGCAGCGACACGTGCGCTCGCCGACGGGGCAAGCGTGAGGGGTCCGTCCCATCACGCGAATCTCTCAGGCCACCAAAACAGAGTGGGAGGAGCCATCGCAAACACTGCGCTGCGCCAGCGCAGCCGACGAAAGGCTCAACCCCGTGACACGATCGATGACCGCACAGTCCCCGCCCAGCCCCAGCCCCGGGTCGCTCCGCTCCTGCCCGCCGGTACTGGAAGCATCACTGGCTGACTTCGACCCCGAGGTCGCCGGCCTGGTCGACCTTGAGCTGAGTCGCCAGCAGCGCGGCCTTGAGATGATCGCCTCGGAGAACTACGCACCGCGGGCCGTGCTGGAGGCACAGGGCTCGGTACTGACCAACAAGTACGCCGAGGGCTACCCGGGACGCCGGTACTACGGCGGATGCGAGCACGTCGACTCGATCGAGGCGCTCGCGATCGAGCGGCTGATCGCCCTCTTCGGAGCCGAATATGCAAACGTACAACCGCATTCCGGCGCCCAGGCCAACGCGGCCGCGATGCACGCCGTCCTGCAGCCGGGTGACACCATCCTGGGACTGGCGCTTGCCCACGGGGGACACCTGACCCACGGCATGAAGCTGAACTTCTCCGGCAGGCTCTACGACGTCGCGCAGTACCACGTGCGGGCCGATGACCACCGGGTCGACATGGACGAGGTGCGGCGGCTGGCGCACGAGCGCAAGCCGAAGCTGATCCTCGCCGGCTGGTCGGCCTATCCGCGTCAGCTCGACTTCGCCGCGTTCCGGCGCATCGCCGACGAAGTCGGCGCCTACCTGATGGTCGACATGGCGCACTTCGCCGGCCTGGTCGCCGCCGGACTGCACCCCTCGCCCGTGCCCCACGCGCACATCGTCACGTCGACGACGCACAAGACACTTGGCGGTCCCCGCGGGGGCTTCATCCTTGCCGTCGACGAGCTGCGCAAGAAGCTCGACTCGGCGGTGTTCCCCGGCCAGCAGGGTGGCCCGCTCCAACACGTGATCGCCGCGAAGGCCGTCGCCTTCAAGATGGCCGCCGAACCGGCATTCCGGGACCGCCAGGAGCGCACCGTCGCCGGCGCCCGGCTGATCGCGGCGCGGCTGACGCAGCCCGATGCGCGGCGAGCCGGCATCGACGTCGTCACCGGCGGCACCGACGTCCACCTGGTGCTCGTCGACCTGCGCGCGTCGGAGTTGGACGGCAAGCAGGCGGAGGACCGGCTGCGCGACGTGGGAATCACGGTCAACCGCAACGCCGTTCCGTTCGACCCGCGCCCGCCGATGGTCAGCTCGGGTGTGCGCATCGGCACCGCGGCGCTGGCGGCGAGGGGATTCACCGAAGACGCCTTCCGGCAGGTGGCCGACGTCATCGCCGAGGCACTGACACCCGCAATCGAGGCCGCGGATCTCGCCCGTCTGGGTGCCTGCGTCGACGCGCTTGCGCAACGCTTCCCGCTGTACGACAGCCTGCGGGCATCACCGTGACGGGCAGCGTGTTCGACCTGTTCAAGGTCGGGATCGGACCGTCGAGTTCGCACACCGTCGGGCCCATGCGGGCGGCCAACGCCTTCGTGGCCCGGTTGTCCGCCGAGAATCTGCTCGAGCGGACGACCGGGGTGCGCGTCGAGCTCTTCGGCTCGCTCGGGGCGACCGGTGAAGGGCATGGCACCGTCCCTGCACTGGTGCTCGGGCTTGAGGGTGCGGATCCCGAGACCGTCGATCCCGATGCCGTTGGCAGCCGGATCGCCGCCGTCGCCGAAGCGGGCGAACTCTGCCTTGGCGGTGTGCGTCGGATCGCGTTCGCGGCGGTCGACGACATCGTGTTGCACCGACGGAAGCGACTGTCGTTCCACAGCAACGGCATGGTGTTCTCGGCGCTGGGCGACGACGGTTCGCCGGTGCTGAAGCGGGAATACTATTCGGTCGGGGGTGGCGCGGTTCTCGACGAGGACGACGTTCGCGGGCTCGGCGAGGCTCCAGAGGGTGCGGACGTTAGGTATCCGTTCCGCACCGCCGACGAACTGCTGGTGCTGACCACCGAAACCGGCATGCGCATAAGCGAATTGATGCTCGCCAACGAACTGACGTGGCGCAGCGAGGCGGAGGTAAGGGCCGGGCTGCTGCGGGTGTGGTCGGTGATGCAGGGCTGCGTCGAGCGCGGCACCAGGCAGACCGGCGTAC
>NZ_JAVRPS010000493.1:0-28850 GCF_032162105.1 Mycobacterium sp.
ACGGATGGACCACCCGACAACTCCCCGACGGCCGAACCCAATGGATCCGACCACCCCACCTCAACACCCGACGACCAACCACCAACAACTACCACCACCCCGAACGCATGCTCACCGACCCCGATGAGGACGTCGGCTCAGATGAGCAATAGGTGGGGGCTACTCCCCTGCAATCAGCACGTCGCGCACGACTGCGTCGGCGAGCAGGCGGCCGCGGTCGGTCAGCACCAGTCGGTCTGCGCGACGCACGGCCAGCCCGTCGGACACGGCCACGCCGGCGCGTGTGGCCTCGGCGGCGGTCAGCATGCCCACCGGTAGCCCTTGGCGCAGCCGCAGCCGCAACATGACGTCCTCGGTGTGACGGTCGGTGGCAGTCAGTTCCTCGGAGTCTGCGATCGGCAGCACACCGTCGGTCAATGACTGCGCATACGCGTTGGGATGCTTGACATTCCACCATCGGGTCGAGCCGACATAGCCGTGCGCACCGGGCCCTGCGCCCCACCACTCGCCGCCGTCCCAGTAGCCGAGGTTGTGCCTGCACTCGCCGCCTGGACGGCTCCAGTTCGACACCTCGTACCAGTCGAAGCCGGCGTCGGACAGCCGCGCGTCGAGCAGTTCGTAGCGGTGCGCATTCACGTCGTCGTCGGGCGCGGCGATCTCACCGCGCCGCACCCGTCGGCCCATCGCGGTGGCGTCCTCGACGACGAGCGCATAGCCCGACACGTGGTCGACGCCTGCATCGATTGCGGCGTCGACGGAGCGGCGCAGATCGTCGTCGGTCTCCCCAGGCGTGCCGTAGATGAGGTCGAGGTTGACGTGGTCGAACCCGGCGGCGCGGGCCTCGGCCGCCGCGCGCAGCGGCCGTCCCGGGGAGTGCACCCGGTCCAGCGTCGCCAGCACATGCGGGGCCACCGACTGCATGCCCAGCGAGATGCGGGTGAACCCCGCCGCGCGCAGGTCGTCGAACAGCTGCGGTGACGTCGATTCCGGGTTGGCCTCCGTGGTGACCTCGGCGCCGTCGGCCAGTTCGAAGTGGTCGCGGATGGCGCCGAGCACGGACCCGAGACCGGCACCGCCGAGCAGCGACGGGGTGCCACCGCCGACGAACACGGTGTGCACGGCCGGGGGTGCGCCGAGCTGGACGGCCGCCAGCGCCAGCTCGATGCGAAGCGCGGCCAGCCAGCCGTCGGGGTTGGCCCCGCCCAGTTCAGCCGGCGTGTAGGTGTTGAAGTCGCAATAGCCGCAGCGGGTCGCGCAGAACGGCACGTGGACGTAGATCCCGAACGGCCTGCTCCGCGTGGGCACCAGGCCGGGCAGGCCGGCATGTGCCGCGCGGACCGTCATACCACCAAGTGTTACCCGGCCATCGCCGGCCATGTCGCGCGGATTCCAGTTGGCGGGGTGCCGATGGGGGCACCAGCGCCGATGACATGCCTCGACAGGACCCTGATTCTGGTCTCAGGAGTGCCGTTTAGCCGCCAATGGTTAAGGAGTCTTCATGTGCACCGAATGAGTCTCTTGGTCAAGATCAGGCACAATTTTGCTCACGCTGAGCGCAAATATGCACCGGTTGGGGATGGTGACACGGTCCGTGGCACAATGGGCGGCGTGACCGCCGCCCCCAGCTCGACCACCCGCGTAACGCTGGTGGCTCGGCGGCATGTCGACTTCAAGCGCGTATGCAGCTGTTGCTGTCTGCCTTGACCTGCGTTTGATCCCGGAAACCTGCCCGTACCCCCAGCCGGCCGCCGGATCTGCGCCTCCGGACAGCCACCGGTGATAGCGCGCGATTCGAACGCCGGCTCCTCTGAAGAAGGGGCCATCCCATGACCACCGCTGAACCAAAGCCCAAGCCCGCCAAGCGACCACGCGGCGAGGGCCAGTGGGCGCTCGGATACCGCGAGCCGCTCAACCCCAACGAGCAGTCCAAGAAGGACGACAACCCGCTCAACGTGCGGGCCCGCATCGAGGACATCTACGCCAAGGGCGGCTTCGAGAGCATCGACAAGGGCGACCTGCGCGGCCGTTTCCGCTGGTGGGGCCTCTACACCCAGCGCAAGCCGGGCTACGACGGCACCTGGACCGGCGACGACAACACCGACATGCTCGAGGATTCCTACTTCATGCTGCGGGTGCGCTGCGACGGCGGCGCGCTGACTGCCGCGGCCCTGCGCACGCTCGGCGGGATATCGACCGAGTTCGCCCGTGACACCGCCGACATCTCCGACCGGGAGAACGTCCAGTACCACTGGATCCAGGTCGAGGACATGCCGGAGATCTGGAGGCGGCTCGACGAGGTCGGCCTGTACACCACCGAGGCGTGCGGCGACTGCCCCCGCGTCGTGCTGGGCTCACCGCTGGCCGGCGAGTCGCTCGACGAGGTGATCGACGGCACGCCTGCGATCGACGAGATCGTCCGCCGCTACATCGGCAAGAAGGAGTACTCCAACCTGCCGCGCAAGTTCAAGACCGCGATCTCGGGTCTGCAGGACGTGGTGCACGAGGTCAACGACGTCGCGTTCATCGGCGTCAACCATCCCGAGCACGGGCCCGGTTTCGATCTGTGGGTCGGCGGCGGCCTGTCCACCAACCCGATGCTGGGTCAGCGGGTCGGTGCCTGGGTGCCGCTCGACGAGGTACCCGACGTCTGGGAGGCCGTGGTCAGCGTATTCCGCGACTACGGCTATCGGCGGCTGCGGGCCAAGGCACGGCTGAAGTTCCTGATCAAGGACTGGGGCATACCGAAGTTCCGTGAGGTTCTCGAAACCGAGTACCTCAAGCGGTCTCTCATCGACGGCCCCGCGCCGGAACCGGTGACGCGCCCGATCGACCACGTCGGAGTGCAGCGGCTCAAGAACGGGCTGAACGCCGTGGGCGTCGCGCCCATCGCGGGACGGGTGTCCGGGACCATCCTGTCCCAGGTCGCCGACCTCGCCGAGGCGGCAGGCTCGGATCGCATCCGGTTCACGCCGTACCAGAAGCTGGTCATCCTCGACGTGCCCGATGAGAATTTGGCCAAGCTGAAGGCGGGGCTGGACGCGCTGGGCCTGCCTGCGCAGCCGTCGCACTGGCGGCGCAACCTCATGGCCTGCACGGGCATCGAGTTCTGCAAGCTGTCGTTCGCCGAGACCCGCAAGCGGTCCCAGACGCTGGTTCCCGAGCTCGAGAAGCGACTCGAGGACATCAACGCCCAACTCGACGTGCCGGTCACGGTCAACATCAATGGCTGCCCGAACTCGTGCGCCCGCATCCAGGTCGCCGACATCGGCTTCAAGGGCCAGATGGTCAGCGAAGACACAGGCGGCGATCCAGTCGAGGGTTTCCAGGTTCATCTGGGCGGCAGCCTCGGTTTGGACAGCGGCTTCGGCCGCAAGCTGCGCCAGCACAAGGTGGTCTCCAGCGAGCTCGGGGACTACATCGAACGGGTGGTTCGCAACTTCGTGAAACAACGTGAGGACGGCGAGCGTTTCGCTACCTGGGCAGTGCGAGCAGACGAGGCGGACCTCAGGTGACAGACGTGATGACAGAGCGCGAACTGGTCGAGCTGGCCGAACGCGGGGCTGCGGAGTTGGACGGCGCCAATGCCGAGGAGTTGCTGCGCTGGACCGACGAGCACTTCGGCGGCCACACCGGAGCCGGGCTGCCGGCGACATCCGGATACGTCGTCGCGTCCAACATGCAGGACGCGGTGCTGGTGGATCTGGCCGCCAAGGTCCGGCCCGGCGTGGACGTGCTGTTCCTGGACACCGGATACCACTTCGTCGAAACCATCGGCACCCGTGACGCCGTCGAGGCCGTGTACGACATCAACGTGGTCAACGTCACGCCGGAACACAGTGTGGCCGAACAGGACCAGTTGCACGGCAAGAACCTCTTCGAGCGGGACTCGAGCGCGTGCTGCCGGATGCGCAAGGTCGAACCGTTGAGCAAGGCCCTGCTCGGCTACACCGCATGGGTGACCGGTATCCGCCGGGTGGAAGCGCCCACACGCGCGAACGCGCCGCTGATCAGCTTCGACAAGGCCTTCGGGCTGGTGAAGATCAACCCGATCGCGGCCTGGTCCGACGAGGACATGCAGAGCTACATCGACGCCAACGACGTTCTGGTCAATCCGCTTGTCTACGAAGGATATCCGTCGATCGGCTGCCTGCCGTGCACGGCCAAGCCGGTCGAGGGCGCCGACCCGCGCAGCGGTCGCTGGGCAGGTCAGTCGAAGACGGAGTGCGGGCTGCACGCGTCGTGACCGAGAACCTCGTCCTCGCCGCGCACGGCAGCGCCGATCCTCGTTCTGCCGCGGTGACGCACGCCTTGGCGGGCCGTTTGCGGCGGCTGCGGCCGTGGCTGGACGTCCGTGCCGCGTTCCTGGAGCAGTGCGAGCCGAACCTGAGCGACGTCCTGGTCGACGTCGGCGAACGCCCGGGTCGGACGGTGGTCGTGCCGATGCTGCTGGCAGACGCCTACCACGCTCGAGTCGACATCCCTGCGGTGATCGCGGCGTCTGCAACGACGGTCACGGAGGCCGACGTGCTTGGCGAGGACCCGGCGTTGATCACCGTCCTCGGACAACGGCTGACCGAAGCCGGAGCATCCAGCAATGATCGCGACCTCGGCGTGATCGTGGTGGCGGTGGGTTCCTCGAACGAGATCGCGAACGCCAGGACCGCGACGGTGGCGCCCGCCCTGGCGGCACGGACCGAGTGGGCCGGCGTCGAGGTGGCATTCGCGACCGGGCCGCATCCGACCATCGCCGAGGCGGCGCAGCGACTGCGGGATCGCGGCGCCCGCAGGCTGGTCGTGACCCCGTGGTTCATCGCTCCCGGCTTGATCACCGACCGGGTGGCGGGGTCCGCTGCCGCTCTTGGCATCTCGATGACGGCACCGCTGGGCGCGCACAACCTGGTGGCGGCCACGCTGTTGGATCGGTTCGACGAGACCCTTTCGGCGCGTGCCGCGGCCTGAGCCACCCTCTGCAGAGAACTCACCCGAACTGGTCCCGACGTCGCAGCCGGAGGGCCACCATGGTAGCTGAGGGCATGCGCCTAGGTTCTCATCGTGCTGGCGCACGCTTTCCACCCACGAAATCTGAGCTGTGCGTATGGGCCGAGGAATCCGTTGGGCCGGTCGCCGATATTGGTGTGACGATTTTTGGCAATGTTTGCTCCCGGTGTGACATCATATTGACGTTGGCGTATAGCCACCTGCGGCCCGCAAACGGTCGTTCGATCACGGTGGCATCCCTGCGGAATCGATAATGGTGGATTTAGACTTGGGTCCCTTGAGTTGAACTGGCTCGGGAGTCTTTGATGTTCGGTCGACGTGACCTCCGCCTGCTCGGGTTCTGCATGTCGCTGTCCGCGGCGGCGGCGGCATCGCTCCTCATTCTCGACGCGCGTTGCGCGCCTGCTCCCGAACCAAGGGCGATCATCGGCGGCCCCTACGCGAATCTGCTCAAAAGCTCGACGGATCTCGGTCCCTCCCAACTCGATCGCGCACAGCTCACCGTCGGCCTTCGTGGCTCGGCGCGCCCAGAACCGCTGCTGCGGTGGGCGGCGAGCAAGAGGCTCGACGTGCGTTGGCAACCCGGCGAGGAGTGGGCCATCGTCGGGGGCGCGCCGCCCGACGTGGCCGATGCCTTCGACGTTCCGGTTCACGACTACCGCGGCATGCAGGGTCAGGTGTTCTACGCCTCCGCCCAGCAGCCCGACGTTCCCACCGCCGTCCGCGACACGGTGAGCGATCTCGGACGCATCCTCGGGTACACCCCGCACCGCGAAGCTCGCCCCGACATGATCCCCCTCGACGTACCGCCCCAAGGTTTGACGCCGAACGCCCTGCTGACCGCCTACAACGCGAGTCCGCTTGCGGCAGCAGGCTTCACGGGCAAGGGACAGACCATCGTCTTCTTCGCGTTCAGCGGCTACGACCAGACCGACCTCGACGACTTCGCCACGATGTCGGGTCTGCCGCCGCTGAAACCGATCCTGGTCGGCGGGCAGCCCAGCGAGTCCCGCGCCGAGACCGTGATGGATCTCGAAGTCGCGCATGCGATTGCGCCCGATGCACGGATGGTGGTGGTGAACGCCCGTCCCACACTGGAGGGCGGCCGTACCTACGAGCGCATCGCCGAGATGTTCGACGCGACGAATCGGCAGTTCCCCGGTGCGGTGTGGAGTCTGTCCATCGGGTGGGGATGTGACGCGCTGATTACCGCGACGGACCTCAAACCCGTGCAGTCGGCACTGGAACGCGCACATGCGAACGGCACGTCGGTCTTCGATGCCAGCGGCGATACCGGTGGCCTGGAATGCAAGGGTGGTCCCAACTGGTCGTCGCCGCCTGGCCCAGACGACATCGGACTGGACGCCGTCGCGTCACTACCAGCCATCACCTCCGTAGGGGGCACCAATCTCTCAACCGATGACAACGGCCAGTGGCTCGCCGAGCACGCCTGGGTCGACTCGCCTCTGTCCCAGGGCACCAGTGGCGGAGTGTCCAAGCTCTTTCCCCGGCCGGCCTGGCAGCGCTGGTTGTCCATCGAGCGGGACTCGGGAAAGCGCCAACGGCGATTGACGCCCGACGTCTCCGCGCTGGCCGATCCGTTCACGGGCGTCAGAATCCGATTCGACCAGCAGGATCTGGTGGGGGCGGGCACCTCGCAGGCGGCACCGATATGGGCTGGATTGACGGCACTCATGAACCAGTACCTCGTGGCGAATGGCGGGCACTTGTTGGGTGACATCAACCCGCTGCTCTACCGGGTGGCCAAAGGCGCGAACTCGCCGGGGTTCCGCGACGTGACCCTCGGTGGGAACGCGGTCGACGTCGCGACACCCGGCTACGACCTGGCCACCGGACTCGGGAGCCCGAACGTCGAACAACTCGCCCGCGACTTCCTCGACATCCAGAAGGGAGTGGCACCCCGATGACGCCGATGACGTGTCGCGTCTGCGGCGTCACCGTCCCAGCTGGGGAGTTCTGCGGAAATTGTGGCGCAAGGGAGTCGGGTCGACGTGGCGACGGGCCTGCGTGGCTGCGGTTGTCGGCGTATGCGGCGGCGCCAGCCGAACACGTGCTGAGCCCGTCGGTGACCAGCACGATCTTTCCGTCCCTGCCGCGGCACTCACGGACGGCGTTCCGGATCGCGCTCATCGCGGTGGTCGCGTTGATGCTTGGCAGTGCTTTACCGCTGTGGCAGGCGGCGCTCATCGGACTGCTCGGCTTCGGCGTGCCATTGCTGTTCCTGGCCTACCTCAGAGAGACCGACGCATTCGCCGATCTATCGGTCGGCACCCTGGTGAACACGGCGGTGCTCGGCGTTGCGTTCGGCGTCGGGTGGGGGATCGCGACGGACGTCGCCGCCGCACGCACCGACGATGACGCGCTCGGTCTGCCGGTCAGCACCACCAGAATCCTCATCACCGGCTTCGCTATCCCGCTGGGGTTCCTGATCCTGCTACTCGCGCCGATGGTCGTGATGCGGTTCTGGCGCCCCGGGGTTCGAGAATCGTTGGACGGCTTCGCTATTGGGTCCCTTGGAGCACTGTGCTTCGTCAGCGCGGGCAGCCTGACACGTTTGGCGCCCCAGCTCGCCAACGGTCCGGTCGACGATGACGGTCAATCGCCGATTCACCTGGTGATCGCGGGCGCCATCCAGGGGGTGGCCATACCCCTGACCGCGGCGGCGGTGGGCGGTGCGGTCGGCGCCACGCTGTGGTTCACCCGGCGAACCGATGCGAGGCGCAGACCGCGGTGGTATGCCGCGACCTCGCCCACCCCGGCGATCGCGTTCGCGGTCGCCCTCTATCTCGGGTTGGGAGTGCTCGACGTCTTCGCGCCTCCGAGCAACGTCGAGACCGGCGTCTACGCCGTTCTCGCGGCGGTGGCGCTCTATGCGCTACGGATCGTCGTGCACTCCACGCTGCTCCACGAGCAGCCGGACGATGCGCGTCCCGACGAACCGATGTTGTGCCCGCAGTGCGACCACGTGGTTCCCGATCTGCCGTTCTGTGCCAGGTGCGGGGTCGCAGGCCACGCCGCGTCGCGAACGTCGCGAGCACAGCGGCGATCCACCCGTGCCGTTCCCGCCGGCCCGTGACCGCAGCTCCGTTGCCGGACTGGCCGGGCTATTCGCTGCCCGACCAGACGTATAGGGCGCCCGCGGTGCGCTCGACCTCTCCCGCCCGGTTGCTGATGGTCGTCGTTACCGTTGCGGCTCTGGTCGCGGCGGGATCGGCCGCATTGTCGATCTGGCTCACCCCGCCGAAGGCGCTCGTCGTCTGCCCGCCCGACTGCGGCACCCCGCCGATTAGCAAGCCGGTGGCGACGAACCCTCGCTTCACCCCCAGCAACGGCGAGTTCTCGGTGTCCTACCCCGGTGAGGGAACCGCGTACGACGCCACCTTCGAGCCGAACGGTATGGTGCTGGACCTTCTCGCCGGGGAGGGCGGAACCCTTCGACTGTTCGGTCAACCCGCAACGGGTCAGACGCCGCGTCAGATCGCCGACGACCTGCTCAGGGCGCACTACCCGGACGCGACATTCGCCTACGAGATCCCCAACGCGTTCGTGGGCTACGAACTCGGCTATGGGGAGGTCGCCGACGACTACCCGGCAGATGCCATCGGAGACGACGGGCGGAACCGCGTCATGATCATGGTCGCCGTGAAGAACGACTACGCGTTGATCGCCGCCGCGGCCGGGCCGTACCGCGAGTTCAGTCCGGACTTCGGCTCCGGTCACCCGTCTGGTGCCAACTTCTTACTCGCACTGGACATGGCGAAGTACGTGAACAGCTTCAGGTGGCGAGGGGACCCACCTCGCTGAAGATGCCGTCAGGCCTTCGTCAGTGTTTCGACGTCGTCGGCTTCGTCGACGGTGGGCAGCGCGAGGCTGCCAGGGATCGGCGGCACCCGGGTGGCGCGGACGTACACCGTGTCGCCCTCCTTCAGACCCAGTGCCTCGGCGTCGCCGCGGGTGATCTGCGCGGTGAACGGGCTGTTGTTGGCTGCACCGGTGAGCTCGACGCGAACTTCGAAGCCCAGCACCGCGATTCGGTCGATGGTGGCGCGGATGACGCCCGTCGATGACACGCTGCCGTCGGCCTGCGCGATCGCCATGTCGGGGTTGCGGCCCACCCGGATGTCGTGTGGTCGGACCAGGGTGCCGTTCAGTGAGGACACCGCGCCGAGGAACGACATGACGAAAGCGTTGGCCGGGCTGTCGTACACCTCGGTCGGCGACCCGACCTGCTCGATGCGGCCCTTGTTCAGCACCGCGATGCGGTCGGCCACGTCGAGCGCCTCGGCCTGATCGTGCGTGACCAGCACGGTGGTCACGTGGACCTCGTCGTGCAGGCGGCGCAGCCAGGCGCGCAGATCCTCGCGCACCTTGGCGTCCAGCGCACCGAACGGCTCGTCGAGCAGCAGCACCTGGGGGTCCACCGCGAGCGCGCGGGCCAGGGCCATCCGTTGGCGCTGGCCGCCGGAGAGTTGATTCGGGTAGCGGGTCTGGAAGCCGGCCAGCCCGACGATCTCGAGCAGGTTGTCGACCTTGTCCTTGACCTCCGCCTTGGGACGCTTGCGGATCTTGAGCCCGAACGCGACGTTGTCGCGTACGGTGAGGTGCTTGAACGCGGCGTAGTGCTGGAAGACGAAGCCGATGCCGCGACGCTGCGGCGGCACACCCGTGACGTCGTCACCCTTGATGGTGATGGTGCCGGTGTCGGGCTGGTCGAGCCCGGCGATGGCCCGCAGCAGGGTCGACTTGCCCGATCCGCTGGGGCCAAGCAACGCCGTGAGCGACCCTTCTGGCACGTCGAAGTCGATGTTGTCCAGGGCGACGAAGTCGCCGTAGCGCTTGTTGGCGCCACGCACCGTGATGGCGTTGGTTCGATGCTCTTCGCGCAAGCGCTCATCGGAAGTCATGCGGGGGTCTCCTTCTGAAAGCTCATTTTGCCGCCCTGGCACGCCGGGCGTCGAGGATCACCTGTACGACCAGCACGAACACGGCGACGGTCATCAGCAGCGTCGACACCGCGTACGCGCCGTATTCGGAGCCGCGGCTGTAGCGGTCGGACACCAGAAGCGTCAGCGTCTGAGACGTGCCGGGCAGGTTGGACGACACCATGATGACCGCGCCGTACTCACCGAGAGTCCTGGCGATGGTGAGCACGATCCCGTATGTCAGGCCCCACCGGATGGAGGGCAAGGTGATCCTCCAGAAGGTCTGCCACCACTGCGATCCCAGGGTGGCCGCGGCCTCCTCCTGGTCGGTACCCAACTCGTGCAGAACCGGTTCGACCTCGCGGATGACGAACGGCACGGTGACGAAGATGCTTGCGAGCACGATGCCCGGAAGGCCGAAGATGATCTTGAAGCCCAGGTCGTTCTCGACGAAGCCCAGCGCACCCGCCGAACCCCACAGCAGGATCAGGGCGACACCGACCACCACCGGCGACACGGCGAAGGGCAGGTCGATGACCGCCTGCAGTGCGCTCTTGCCGCGAAACCTGTTGCGGGCCAGCACCAGCGCGGTGGGCACACCGAAGAGCACGTTGAGCGGCACCACGATCGCCACCACAAGTAGCGACAACTGCAACGCCGACACGGCGGCAGGCGTCGTGATCGACGCGACGAACTCGCCGAACCCCGGCGCCAACGTGCGCCAGAGAATGAGCCCGACCGGGACGACGACCAGCACCAGGATGTAGGCCAACGCCAGGTAGCGAAGGAGATAACGCACCGACCGCGACAGGATCATGGGGCCAACTCCTCACGCTTGGCCGCCCGCGATCCGACGGCCCGCAGGACGAACAGCACCAGGAATGAGGCGATGAGCAGCACGATGGAAATCGCGGCGGCGCCGGTGCGGTCGTCGTTCTCAATCAGGGTGCGGATCCACTGCGAGGACACCTCGGTCTCCCCCGGCACCGCGCCACCGATCAACACGACCGAGCCGAATTCGCCGATCGCGCGCGAGAACGCCAGGCCCGCACCGGACAACAGCGACGGCAGCAAGGCGGGCAGGACCACCCTGGTGAAGATGGTCAGATTGTTGGCGCCCAGCGACGCGGCGGCCTCCTCCACCTCGCGGTCGAGTTCCAGGAGGACCGGCTGCACCGAACGCACGACGAAGGGCAACGTGACGAACAGCAGCGCGACGCCGATGCCCCACTTGGTGTGCTGAATGTGAAGTCCGACAGGGCTGTTCGGTCCGTAGAGCGCGAGCATCACCAGGCTCGCGACGATGGTCGGCAGCGCGAACGGCAGATCGATGACGGCGTCGACGAGGCGCTTGCCAGGGAAGTCGTCGCGGGTCAGCACCCACGCCACCAGCAAGCCGAAGACCAGGTTCACCGCGGTGACGCCGATGGAAACCGACAGCGTCACCTTGTACGACTCCAGCGCTGCGTTGGAGCTGACGGCATTCCAGAACGCGGTCCAGCCGCCGCCGGCCGACTGCCACAGGATGGCCGCCAGTGGCAGCAGCACGATGACGCTGAGCCACAACGTCGCCGCGCCCACGCGCAGAGACGTCGTGCCGTGGCGACGGCCCAGCCGACTCGGCGGCACGCCCCCATCACCGGTGGACGGGGGCCGCGACGCCTCTGGAGTCGGCGCTAGGCCAGCTGTCATCCGGTCGCCTGCTTGTAGATCTTGGTGATGGTGCCGTTGTCCTTGTCGAACAGCGCGGGATCAACGGCGCTCCAGCCGCCGAGATCGTCGATGGTCCACAGCTTCTCGGGTGCCGGGAAGTCGGCGGCGAAGTCTGCGGCCACCTTGGGATCGACGGGACGGAAACCGGCCTGGGCCCAGAGCTTCTGACCCTCGGGGGTGTAGAGGAAGTTCTTCAGCGCCGTAGCCTGCTCGAGATGGGCGCTACTGGTGACAACGGCCACCGGGTTCTCGATCTTGAAGGTCTGCGGAGGGGTGATGTGCTCGACCGGCTTGCCTTGCCGCTCTACGTTGATGGCCTCGTCTTCGTAAGCCAGCAGCACGTCACCCGAGCCTTGGATGAAGACGTCGGTGGCCTCCCGGCCCGAGCCAGGTCGTGTCTTGACGTGGTCGGTCACCAGCTTGTTGACGAAGTCGAGGCCGGCCTGCGGGTCCTTGCCGCCGTTGCTCTTGGCGGCGTACGGCGCCAACAGGTTCCACTTGGCCGAGCCGGAGCTCAGCGGGCTCGGGGTGACGACCTCGACGCCGGGTTGCAGCAGGTCGTCCCAGTCCTTGATGTTCTTCGGGTTGCCCTTGCGGACCAGGAAGGTCACTACCGAGCCGAACGGGATGCCCTTCGTGGCGTCGGCATTCCAGTCCTTGGCCACCTTGTCGGCCTTGACCAGCCGGGTGACGTCGGGTTCGACGGAGAAGTTCACGATGTCGGCAGGCTTGCCGTCCACCACGCCGCGGGACTGGTCGCCCGACGCGCCGTACGATGCCGTCACCGCTACGCCCTTGCCTTCGGGAGTGGCCGCGAATGCCGGGATGATCTTGCTCCAGCCTGGTTCAGGCACGGCGTACGCGACCAGGGTCAGAGTGGTGTCGGCCTTGGGCTGGCCGTCGCCCCCGGCGACGTCGCTGGATCCGCCGCCGCACGCGGCGAGCAGTGTCGCGGTGACGGCGAGGGCGCCGGCCGAGATGAAGAACTTCATCGGGTTGGGCTTCGAGCGGGGCATGGTGGCCTTTCCTTGCGGGCGTTTGAACGGGAAACCCGTCACGACGGCAAGGAGATGGATCAGCGTGAGCGCGAGGACAGCGACAGCCGACACCAAACCGCGGACGGGTTGGAATCAGCGACAACAGTGAACATCGGCAACAGCGCAGGTACCCACGGCCATGAGGGCCAGAACATGGCTCTCCGTGGTGCCGGGCGCTGCGTGCATGGCGCGAAGCGTAACAGAGTTGCCCGACGTCGGATTAGCGGGTGAGCAGCCACATGACGACTACCAGCACCACCAGGATGACCAGCACCAACGTGACACGGGAGCGTGGCAGGCCGGTCATGACTCGTCCTCGTCGGCGTGCACGGTGCGCCTCAACACTCTGATGCCGTTGCCGAGTGCGCCGTCCAGCAACACCGCGGTCCCGTAGGCCAACAGCAGCACCACCGGCATGACCACCGCTGTCTGGGCGACGAACCCAAGTCCGGACAGCCACAGCTCGACGCCGTCCCACCAATTCAGGATGCCGCTCACTGGTCCACCCTACGATCAACGGCGTGGTGACCCCCGGGAAGGCAGCACAGGAGGCGACCACGTGCCTGGTCGCGGGCGGTGGACCCGCGGGCATGATGCTGGGCCTGTTGCTGGCCCGCGCGGGCATCGAGGTCACGGTGATGGAGAAGCACGCCGACTTCCTCCGCGACTTCCGCGGTGACACCGTGCACGCCAGCACGCTGCGGCTGCTGGACGAACTGGGCCTCGGGGACGCCTTCGCGGCGGTCCCCCATCGCATGATCGAGCGCGTCACCGCGACCATTCAGGACACCCCGGTGCGGATCGACCTGACCCGGCTGCCCGGCACCCACAAGCACATCGCCCTTGTACCGCAGTGGGACTTCCTGGAGATGCTCGCCAGCGCCGCGGACACCGAGCCCACCTTCCGGCTGATGCGCAGTACCGAGGTGCTCGGCCCGATTCGCGCCGGCGGGAAGGTGGTCGGCGTGCGTTACCGCGACGCCGACGGCGTCATCGGTGAGATGAAGGCCGACCTGGTGGTGGCCTGCGACGGCCGGTCCTCGACGCTGAGGACGGCGGCAGGCCTGACACCGCGGAGTTTCGGTGCCCCGATGGACGTGTGGTGGTTCCGGTTGCCCCGCCACGACGACGATCCGTCGGGCCTGAACGGCATCTTCCAGTCCGGCCACGGTTGTGCGTTGATCGACCGCGGCGACTACTTCCAGATCGCCTATCTGATCCGCAAGGGCGCCGACGCGACGATGCGGGCCGAAGGAGTCGAGTCGTTGCGCCGTCAGATCACCGAGCTGGCGCCGTGGCTCGGGGACCGGGTACAGACGTTGACGTCCTTCGACGATGTCAAACTCCTTGACGTGCAATTGAATCGGCTGCCCCGCTGGTACACCGACGGGTTGCTGTTCATCGGGGACGCAGCGCACGCGATGTCGCCGATCGGCGGGGTTGGGATCAACCTGGCCGTCGCCGACGCGGTGGCCGCCGGTCGGATCCTCGCCGAGCCGCTGCGCAGAGGATCGGTGACCACCAGGGATCTCGCCAGGCTGCAGGCGCGGCGCTGGCTGCCCGCCGTCATCATCCAGCGGGTGCAACGCCTCGTCCAGGACCGGGCCATCGCGGTCGCGCTGGATGCAGGGGACGGCGTTGGAACCGCTCCCCGCGCGGTGCGCATCGCCACTCGGGTGCCCGCGTTGCTGGCGATCGTCGCCTACGGCGTCGCGATCGGCCCGCTGCCCGAGCACGCTCCCGCGTACGCGCGGCGCTGACCCCGCCACGCCGGGACGCCCACGAGTAGACGCCGGGTACCTGCGCGGTTGATGATGTGCGACATGGTTCTGCAGCACACCGAGCACGCCGACGAGAACGGTGAAGGCCAAGCCGTTCCCGAAGCGCCCTACACGGTGACCGCGCCGGTGCCGTACGCGCCGGGTGGACCGTTGCGGAACCCGTTTCCACCGATCGCGGACTACGCGTTCCTATCGGACTGCGAGAACAGCTGCCTGGTCTCGTCGGCCGGCTCGGTGGAGTGGATGTGCGTGCCGCGGCCGGACTCGCCCAGCGTGTTCGGGGCGATTCTGGACCGCAGCGCCGGACACTTCCGGCTCGGCCCGTACGGGGTGACAGTGCCCGCGGCGCGTCGCTACCTCCCGGGCAGCCTGATCCTGGAAACGACGTGGCAGACCCACACCGGCTGGCTGATCGTGCGCGACGCGCTGGTGATGGGGCCTTGGCACGACATCGAGACCCGGTCGCGGACCCACCGCCGCACGCCGATGGACTGGGACGCCGAGCACATCCTGTTGCGGACGGTGCGCTGCGTCAGTGGCGTGGTCGAGTTGGTGATGAGCTGCGAGCCGGCCTTCGACTACCACCGCGAGGCCGCCACCTGGGAGTACTCGGCGGCGGCGTACGGCGAGGCCATCGCGCGGGCGGGAAAGAACCCGGAGGCGCATCCCACGATGCGGCTGACCACGAACCTGCGCATCGGCCTCGAGGGGCACGAGGCGCGGGCCAGGACCCGTCTCAACGAGGGCGACAACGTGTTCGTCGCGCTGAGCTGGTCCAAGCATCCGGCTCCGCAGACCTTCGAGGAAGCCTCCGAGAAGATGTGGAAGACCAGCGAGTCGTGGCGGCAGTGGATCAACATCGGCGACTTCCCCGACCACCCGTGGCGGGCCTACCTTCAGCGCAGCGCGCTGACGCTCAAGGGGCTGACCTACTCACCGACCGGCGCGCTGCTGGCGGCGAGCACCACGTCGCTGCCGGAAACCCCTCAGGGCGAACGCAACTGGGACTACCGCTACGCATGGGTGCGTGACTCCACGTTCGCGCTGTGGGGTCTGTACACGTTGGGTCTCGACCGTGAGGCCGACGACTTCTTCGCGTTCATCGCCGACGTGTCGGGCGCCAACAACGGTGAGCGCCATCCACTTCAGGTGATGTACGGCGTCGGCGGCGAGCGCAGCCTCGTCGAGGAGGAGTTGCACCACCTCTCCGGCTACGACAACTCCCGCCCGGTCCGGATCGGCAACGGCGCGTTCGACCAGATGCAGCACGACATCTGGGGCACGATGCTCGACTCGGTGTACCTGCACGCCAAGTCGCGTGAGCAGATCCCCGAGATGCTGTGGCCGGTGCTCAAGAATCAGGTCGAGGAGGCCATCGAGCACTGGCGCGAGCCCGACCGTGGCATCTGGGAGGTACGCGGCGAACCTCAGCACTTCACCTCGAGCAAGGTGATGTGCTGGGTGGCGCTCGACCGCGGCTCGAAGTTGGCCGAACTGCAGGGCGAGAAGAGCTACGCCCAACAGTGGCGAGTGATCGCCGAGGAGATCAAGGCCGACATTCTGGCCCACGGCGTCGATGCTCGAGGCGCACTGACGCAGCGCTACGGCGACGATGCGCTCGACGCCTCACTGCTACTCGTCCCCTTGGTGCGGTTCCTGCCGTCCGACGATCCTCGGGTTCGCGCGACGGTGCTGGCCATCGCCGACGAGCTCACCGAGGACGGCCTGGTGCTGCGCTACCGCGTCGAGGAGACCGACGACGGGCTGTCCGGCGAGGAAGGCACGTTCACCATCTGCTCGTTCTGGCTGGTGTCGGCATTGGTCGAGATCGGCGAGATCAGCCGGGCCAAGCACCTGTGCGAACGGCTGCTGTCCTTCGCCAGCCCGCTGCACCTCTACGCCGAGGAGATCGAGCCGCGCACCGGCCGGCACCTCGGCAACTTCCCGCAGGCGTTCACCCACCTGGCCCTGATCAACGCCGTGGTGCACGTCATCCGCGCCGAAGAGGAGGCCGACAGCACCGGCGTCTTCCAGCCGGCCAACGCGCCGACCTAGAGGTCAGCCGCTGACGGCGCGCAACCGAGGTCCGTCGAAGAGCTCCCCCACCTGTGGCCTCCACTCCAGGTGGAAGTCCACGACCAGCGGTGCGGGCACCGCCAGCGCCACCGGGGTGAGTCGGCTGTTGACGTCGTCGCGCGCCACACCGGTGATCACGCGCCCGCCGAAGCCGTCGCCGCGTGCCGGCACCGTGGCGGTGATCGTGGCCGAGTGGATTCCGGGGCTCGGGCGCAGGTAGAACTCGCCGCCGGGCTCGCAGGTCTTCAGGTCCGCACCGTCGGCGTTCAGCAGCGATCCGCCCGACACCGTCAGCGCAACGGCGTCATTGGCGTGCAGCCGAAGCGGGCCGATCAGACCGCCATCGACCATTGCGTCCACGGCCGACAGCTCAGGGGCCACCGCGTGGCTGCGGGCCCAGCGGGCCCCCGCGAGCAGGTAGTCGTAGAGATGGACGACGCGGTCGGGGTTGCGGTAATGGCTCGCTCCGTCGAGCCAGAACATCACCTCACCGAACTCCACGCCGGCCGCGTCCGCCACGACCCGGTAATGCCGAAAACCCTCGCCGGGACGCCCGGGGAGGTGCCGGGACAGCGTGCTGCCCGCCCCGAGCGCCTTGCGATACCGGCCCGGTCCGGTCACGGTCAGCCTCGACGACGCGACGTCACGCCACACGGACCCGTCAGTGGACCTCTGCAGCCGCAGTGACGTTGTCGCCCTCGAGGTGATGTCGACGGTGTAGCCGCCCAACTGATATGCGCCGTCGAACTCGAAGCCGATGGCCTCCGCGTCCCGGCGCACCGCGATGGGCACGTTCCTGGGGCGGTTGTCCAGCTGCATGTCGTTGGTGAGGAACCAGATCGCGGCCTGGGTGGCCGCGATGGCCTCGTGCTCTGCGATGTTGGACGAACCCAGCGGATGGCCTGCGGCCCGGAGTCGGCGGCTCAGCTCGGCGGTGCCGATGGTCGGGAACGAGTTGCGAAGGATCCAGTCGATCTCCGGCTCCCTGGCGCGGGCGCGAAGATTGGTCACCGCCGACCAGGTTGCCGCCCGGTAGTGCGACGGCCGTGACGGCGCGACGCCGCCGAAGTCCAGCGAGTAGGCCTCGACGTTGGGGTTCAACCTGATCAGATCGGTCCGCGCGACGGAACCGTCGGTGAACACCAGAGTGCCCACGGTGTGCGAATAGGTGCCACCGCGATACCGGGTCAGGCGGCTGAGCTCACTGCTGCCTGCCACTTCGCGGCGACGGACGGCCACGGAAGCGTGGATGCGCTCGGAGAGGGTTTGAACGGTCATCGGTTGACTTTCTGAAAGTTGATCGCGCGTGACTTCTCCGCCGGTCAGGGCGGGCGTCAACGCAGAAGAACTGGGGCGTCAGAAAATCAACAACAACAACAACCCGAGGGCACCGAGAAGCGCGCGAAACCGATTCGCGGCATCAGTGCGGGCTGTTGCATGACGACCACGATACGTGATACCGCCCACCCGGCAAAGAAGAGGTTTGCGTCGGGGTGCGCGCTAACCCTGTTTGACGGTTCGATCGGCCGTAAGGTTGGCCCGTGCCGCGCTGCGAGCCGGATCGAACAAGAGCGGTCGCCGCACCCTCGCCCCCGTCGGACCCAGGAGGTACTTCATGACGACGCCCCAGAACGAGTCGCAGGCACTCGGCGATCTCGCCGCACGGCAGCTCGCCAACGCCACCAAGACCGTCCCCCAGCTATCGACCATCACGCCTCGCTTCCTGTTGCACCTGCTGAGCTGGGTGCCGGTCGAAGCAGGCATCTACCGGGTCAACCGGGTCGTCAACCCCGATCAGGTGGCCATCCACGCCGACGAGGGAGCGGGCACCGAGGAGCCGCTCCCGCAGACCTACGTCGACTACGAGACCAACCCGCGCGAATACACGCTGCGCGCCATCTCGACGCTGCTCGACGTGCACACCCGGGTCTCCGATCTCTACTCGAGCCCACATGACCAGGTCACCCAGCAGCTCCGGCTCACCATCGAGACCATCAAGGAACGCCAGGAGTTCGAGCTGGTGAACAACGCCGAGTACGGTCTGCTCTCGCAGGTGACCCCCGAGCAGACGATTCAGACCCTGGCCGGGGCGCCGACGCCCGATGACCTCGACGCGCTCATCACCAAGGTGTGGAAGACACCCGGATTCCTGCTGACCCACCCGCTGGGTGTCGCGGCGTTCGGTCGTGAGGCCACCTACCGGGGCGTGCCACCGGTCGTGGTCAGCCTGTTCGGCGCCCAGTTCATCACGTGGCGCGGCATCCCGATCGTGCCGTCCGACAAGGTTCCCGTCGAGGACGGCAAGACGAAGTTCATCCTGGTCCGCACCGGCGAGGAGCGCCAGGGCGTGGTGGGTCTGTTCCAGCCAGGACTGGTCGGCGAGCAGGCGCCTGGGCTGTCGGTGCGGTTCACCGGCATCAACCGCAACGCGATTGCGTCCTATCTCGTCACCCTGTACTCGTCGCTGGCCGTCCTGACCGACGACGCGCTCGCGGTGCTCGAGGACGTGGCGGTGGACCAGTTCCATGAGTACAAGTGAGTACCGCTCGGTAGACGCAGAAAGCGACCTGCCGATCGGCGCTTCGGAGCTGGCCGCACTGGCCACCCAACTGTTCGCCGCCAGCGTCCGACCGGGCCCCGACAGTCCCCCACAGGTTTCGCCGACGGCACCGCGCGGCGGGGGCGGCGACGTCACCGCGCCTGCCTCTGCGGCGGCCGCCGCCGCGGGGGCATCCGGGCCGTACACCCCCTCGGCCCCGGCGGTACCCGTTGGCGACGTGTACGTTCCTGCGCCGACTTCCCCTGAGCCCGACGGCATTCCGCAGACGGTGCCGGTCGCGCCGCGCGGTACGGTCCCCGACGCGACGGCAGGGCCGTCCGCCGGCTACACCGCCGGAAGTGCACTCGATCCCTACGCGGTGCCGTCCTCGGGCCTGGTGTCGACGGTGCCAGGGGTGTTGGCCGGCTCGCCGCCCGTGGCTCCGCTGGCTCCGCGCGGATCGGCGCCGGGCTGGCCGTCAGGGGCGCCGTCGGTCGGCGATCTTGGCTGGACGGACGCGCCTGCAGCGACGCCCGCAGGCGACGAGGCCAACTACTACTTCCTTTCCGGGCCACCGACATCCATCGCGGCGGAGCCGGTGCCACAACTGCCCGACGACCACGAGGTGTTCGACGTCAACGCGGTGCGCGCGGATTTCCCGATCCTGCGCGAAACCGTCAACGGCAAGCCACTGATCTGGTTCGACAACGCCGCGACGACGCAGAAGCCGCAGTCCGTGATCGACCGGCTGTCGTACTTCTACGCCCACGAGAACTCGAACATCCATCGCGCCGCGCACGAGCTGGCCGCCCGCGCCACCGACGCCTACGAGGAAGCGCGCGACACCGTGCGGCGCTTCATCGGGGCCTCGAAGAGCGAGGAGATCATCTTCGTCCGCGGCACCACCGAGGCGATCAACCTGGTGGCCTACGCGTGGGGCGGCAAACACCTCGGCCCTGGCGATGAGATCGTCATCACCCACCTGGAACACCACGCCAACATCGTTCCCTGGCAACTCCTTTCGCAACAGACCGGCGCGATCCTGAAGGTGGCACCGGTTGACGACGCAGGCAATCTGCTGCTGTCGGAGTTCGAAGACCTGCTGGGGCCGAAGACCAAACTCGTTGCCGCAACCCATGTTTCCAATGCCCTTGGCACGGTGACACCGGCCAAGAAGATCGTCGAGCTGGGGCACCGCTACGGCGCGCGGGTCCTGATCGACGGCGCGCAGTCGATCCCGCACTTCCCGATCGACGTGCAGGAACTCGGCGCCGACTTCTTCGTGTTCTCCGGACACAAGATATTCGGCCCCACCGGCATCGGCGTCGTCTACGGGCGCGAGGACGCCCTGGCGGAGACACCGCCGTGGCAGGGCGGCGGCAACATGATCGCCGATGTGACGCTTGAGCGTTCGCTCTATCAGGGTCCGCCGAACAAATTCGAAGCCGGCACCGGCAACATCGCCGACGCGGTGGGTCTCGGCGAAGCGCTGCGTTACGTGGAGCGCGTCGGTGTCGAGCGCATCGCCGCCTACGAGCACGCCCTGCTCGAGTACGCCACGCCACGGCTGGCCGACATCCCGGGTGTGCGGCTGGTCGGTACCGCCGAGGAGAAGGCCAGCGTGCTGTCGTTCGTGTTGGCAGGCCACGAACCCCTCGAGGTCGGCAAGGCCCTCAACGCCGAAGGCATCGCGGTTCGGGCGGGACATCATTGCGCCCAGCCGATCCTGCGGCGAATGGGCCTGGAGGCCACGGTGCGGCCGTCGTTCGCCTTCTACAACACCTTCGACGAGATCGACGTCTTCATCGACGCGGTGCGCCGCATCGCCGAGGGCTCCGCGAAGTAACTCGCGTCGCCGTCCGCGGCGGCTGTCGAATCACGGTGCGCCGATCTCTGGGCAGTTCATGATCGGCGCACCATGATCGTGGGATGAGCTACCGCGTTTCGCATGACGATGACACGTCGCGCAAGGTCATTGACCAGGCGATCGGAATCCTGGTCGGCCTGCGCGGCTGCTCCCCCGACGAGGCGTTCGCCGAGCTGGTGCGGGTCGTGCACCGGACCGGGATCGGCATCGGCAGCCTGGCCGGCGCTCTTGTCGCCCTGGCAGGCGGCAACTCCCGATCGACGGCCGAACACATCGAGGCGTTCAACGCGTGGGGTGAGCTGATCAGGCGCACGCAGTCGGTTTCGCTTGCCGCAGCGCCGTAGTCGTGATGAACGACGTTCTCGCCCAGTGACGCAACAGGTCGTCGAATCCGGCGAGGGGACGTGCCGTCGCCACGATCATCGCGGGCGAGGTTCGACGTGCCCGCAACGCGCAGTCGTTCAGCTCGCGATCAGCGTGAGTATTTGCCTTGTCCCTGATACCGGTGGGTGGCAGGGTGCCACGCACCTATGAGTATTCACCTGCACTGGTACCTGCCCACCAACGGTGACAGCCGCGAGATCGTCGGATCTGGCGACGACTCCCACGTGGCCGTTGGTCCGTCGGCCAGCCGGATCAGGCCACCCACCATCGCCTATCTCGGCGAGGTCGCACGCACGGCGGAGCTCCTCGGATTCGAGGCGGTGCTGACGCCCACCGGGACGTGGTGTGAGGACGCGTGGATCACCACCGCTGCACTGACTCAAGTCACCACCAGGCTCAAGTTCCTGGTGGCCTTCCGCCCAGGGTTGATCACCCCGACCCTGGCCGCTCACCAGGCCGCCACCTTCCAGCGCATCTCAGGCGGGCGGCTGCTGCTCAACATCGTGACCGGCGGCGACCCGGTCGAACAGGCTCGCTTCGGCGATCATCTCAGCCACGACGAGCGCTACCGGCGCACGGGTGAGTTCCTGCAGGTCCTTCGCGGCGTCGGATCGGCGCCCGAGGGCTCGCCAATGGACCTGAACGGTGAGTACTACCAAATCGCCGGTGCCCGCATCGATTTCGGCGACTGGGATCCACCGCAGATCTTCTTCGGCGGCGCCTCCGCGGCGGCCGAAGAGGTCGCCGCGCAGCACGTGGACACCTACCTGGCGTGGGGCGAGACGCCAACGCAGATTGCGGAGCGGCTCGCCCGGGTCAGGGAACGCGCCGCCTTCCATGGACGCACACTGCAGTTCGGCATTCGACTTCACGTCATCAGCAGGGACACCTCGGCCGACGCGTGGGCGCATGCGGAGCGACTGCTCGCCGCCATCAGCGACGAACGCATCAGGTCGGCACAGCAGGTGCTGGCCCGAACCGAATCCGTTGGACAGCAACGGATGACCGCACTGCATGACGGACGAACCTCCGACCTGGAGATCTCCCCCAACCTCTGGGCCGGCTACGGGCTGGTGCGCGGCGGTGCGGGTACGGCTCTGGTCGGCAGCCACACCGAGGTCGCCGACCGCATCGCGGAGTATCACGACCTCGGCATCGACCACTTCATCCTGTCCGGGCAGCCCCACGTCGAAGAGGCGTATTGGTTCGCCGAGGGTGCCGGAGCGATTCTGCGGGCGCGGGGTCTGGTGTGATCAGCCGTCAGTTGCCCTGACCGCCGCGACCTCGAGCGGCCAGATCCGGGACCGGGTCCTTGCCGTTGATCAGCCAGTCGCCCAGGATCCTGGCCTTGTAGATTCGGGGGTTGTGCGATGCCAGCGTGCGGGCGTTGCGCCAATGGCGATCCAGCGCAAGCTCTTCCGAGACTCCCGAAGCGCCGAGGGCGTCGAAGATCGTCGTGGTCGCCCGCAGCGCAGCATCGATGATCACCAGTTGAGCCTGTGACACGGCGACCTCGGCGTCGACGAGTCGCTGTCTACCGTGCCCATCGTCGCCGGACAACCGTCCTTCGGCGACGTGGTCCAGGGTCCTCGCGCTCCTGGCCAGCGCTGCCTCGGCACCGAACGCGTCTGCCGAAACACTGCCGATGACCTGCAGGAGCTGAGCGTCGGCGGTGGGCACCTCAGCCAGGCCCTGGGGGTAGTTGCGCTTGCGCTCTGCCAGTGCCGTGGAGCCGTCACGCAGCGCCGCCGCCGTGATGCCGGTGAGCACGGCCAGCATCGCGATTTGATAGAAATGCGACTGGTAGCCGAATCTGTCGGCAGCGGGAAACACGTCGCCAACGTCGGCGCGCACCCGCGTGTAGTTCGCGGTGCCGCTGGCCGTGGCTCGTTGACCGAAGCCCCGCCAGTCGTCCACCAGCGTCACACCGGGATCGTCGGCCCGGACCAGGGCAGTCAGCAGCTCTCCGTCGTCACCACGGCCCAACACGTCCAGCCAGTCCGCGTAAAGGCTGCCCGTCGCATAGTATTTCGCGCCGGTCACCAGCCAGTGATCATCCTCGACCGTCACCGTCGTCGCCAGTTTGGCCAGAGTCAGATTGTTCGCCTCGGTCCAACCCCCGCCGACGAACGCGCCCGCGAGGAACCGCTTGATCCAGACGTCGTTGGTCTCCGACGTCGGCGCGTTGAGCCGGTCCTCGACGAAGGCCAGGTGGTTGCGAAAGATGTGCGAGACGTTCGCGTCGGCCGCACCAAGCTCGGCGAGCAGCAGGAACGTCTGCTCCAGTGATGCGCCGAAACCGCCGTGCTCCTCGGGGATTCGCAGAGTGCCGAAACCGGCGTCGATCAGCAACCGGACCTGTTCGCGAGGAAGGACTCGGTCCCTCTCGCGGTCCCGGCTGCCTCCGGCGATCTCGGCGAAGATCGGCCGGAAGGTCGACTCCAGCTCGGTGTGGACTGCGGTGGGCCTGCGCAGATACGTTGTTGCGAAACTCATTGCTTCACTACTCCATCGATCCGGTAGGCGGCCTGCTTCTCGACCGCGACGTAGCCCAGCCGCTCGTAGAGCAGATGCGCATTGCTGCGGTTGGCGATGTCGGTGCCCAATGATGCGGCGCGGAGCCCGCGCCGCAGCGCCGCCAGCCAGATCTTGCCGAGCAGCAGCTCGCCGATGCCGCGCTTGCGTTGGTCGCGGCGGACTCCGATGTGGTCGGTGTGCGCGCTGCGTTCCTCCGAACCCGCCGTACCCGACGTGTACGTCGAGCCCAGGACATAGCCGACGACCTCGCCGTGCTCGACTGCCGCGACGCTGAAATCCGGTGCGAATAATCGACTGTGGAGATGGTGCTGCCACGCCTCTGGAGTCTTCGACATGTTGCCGAAGTGCTCGAGGAAGGTGTCGAACTGCAGGCGCCGCACCTGTTCACCGAGGTCGCGCGCGATGACCTCCGACCACGAAAGCACCGTGATGCCGTCGATCGTGGCCCCGGCGAGTGTGGCCGGGTCCTCGCCTCCGAGAGGCTTGCGGGTGCGGATGAACTGTCCCTCGCGGTGGGCTCCCCTTCGGGTCAGTGCGTCGATCACGAACGGTTGATCGGCACCCGTGAAGACCCGAAGATATGCGCCCGGTATCGATTCGGCCTCCCGCGCAAATCGGCCCACCGCGGCGCCGACCACGTCGTCGACGACCTCCGGGGGCGTTGCGGGGTCGACCACGAAGCCGGCCGACACTTCTTGCAGGTCAACGCCGTGAGGCTGATGCAGCGTCGAATAACCGCGTACCAGCCCGGATCGGTCCCGAGTCACCGTCGCACCGTGTGGGAATACGCCGTCCAGTTGTTCGGCGACGTCGCGGGAGTCGGCGGCGAACTTGCGTCCACCGAGCCCCTCGGTGGTGGCGAGGAAGTCGGCGATCGCGGAGTGATCGCGGGCGGTGGCGGTGGTGACGATCCAGTCGTCCAATAACTGGGCGGTCATGGCGCGACGGGCTCCTTGTCGCGGCGCAGCTCTGGATCGTCGTCGCCACTCGTGTCGCCTTCGACCTGGTGGTCGAGCACGTCGAGGATGCCCTCGTCGGCGAGGCGCTGCTGTTCGGACTCGGACAGCGTCTGAATCGTGCCGATGCGGTTGGCGACTTCTGGCTTGGTGCGCTTGAGGTACCAGTACCACGCCAACCCGGCCAGCAGGATGCCACCGAAGATCAACGGCAGGATGTTGAACGGGAACTCGGGCACGGGGTAGAAGTTGCTGAAGAAGACATACGCCAAAGCCAGTGTGGCAGCGGCAGAAACCACCAGACGTAGTGGTGTCAGCGCCTTGATCTTGTAGAGCCAGATCGGCGTGGCGATCACCACCAGCAGATAACTGGTCAGAAAGCCCCAGTTCGCGACGTAGCCACCGTAGACCTCGAAGACCACCCGGCCCGCCGAGCTGAAGGTCGCTACCACCGAGAAGACAAGCGCCAGTGCCCCAATGAACGCGATACCCACCCACGGCGTCTTGTACTTGGCGTGCACCCTCGTCAGCGCGGCGGGCAGTGCACCCTCGTGGGCGAAGGTGAACAGGGACCGCGCCCCGGCGGTGGTGACCGCTGTGACGAAGACGATGAACGCGACGGCCACCGCCCCACTCACGACGTGGTTGACCCAGGAGACGCCGGTGGAATCTGCGAGCTGGGGAAGGATCGCCTTGTCACCGTCGATGCTGCCGAAGAACAGGATCTGCGGATAGGTTGCAACGATGTAGAGCACTCCCAAGAGCAGAACGACCCGCAGCAGCGACCGTGCGATGCTGCGGTGCGCGTCCTTGGCTTCGGCACCGAGTGAGGCGACGCTCTCGAATCCTGCGTAGGCCCCGACGGCCGACACGGCGGCGATGAACGTCGCGCTGTTGCCGAGATGGCTTGGGTTCCACTGGTCCCAATCCACCCGGAACCCGTAGCCGATGTAGGCGGCGACGATGATCACCAGGATGGACGCGACGGCGATGAGCTCGATCACCAGTTCGTACTTCGCTGCGATCGACACGCCCCTGAACGGCAGATATGTGGCGACCCCGACGATCACCAGAACGAGGAGCAGGCGGAACCACGTTGCCTGCGAGCCCAATCCGATGGATTCGAGGAACGCGTCGAGGTAGACGACGCCGCCGAGTGTTCCCGTGGTGGCGAATCCGATATAGCCAACTAGCAGACTGAAGCCTGCGGCATACGCGAAGCCCGGCCCGAGGCCGTTACCGGTATAGGTACCCAGCGATCCCGACGAGACTGTGCGCTTGGCCTGAAAGCTGATGGTCGCCGCAATGAGGACGGTGATCGCCAGACCGACCAGCACTGCCCAAGCCGCGCCCTTGCCCGCCGCCAGAAAGAGAGAGAACGGGACCGAAGCTACCGCGACACTGGGTGCGGCCGCGGCCAGCCCCTGCGCGAAGACGCCCCAGAAACCCAGGGCGTCGCGTTGCAGGCCGTTACCCTCGGCCGAGGAAAGTGTTCGGCCAGAGAGTGCAACCTCCGGAATCTGTGTGGACATGACGAACTGCCTTCCTGGCTCGACTGTGTGTCGGGCCGCGAACTCATGTGCATGCCGCGCAATGCGCTGGTATGTAGACGATTAACGTGTTACTGATCTGGATGTCAGAGTGCCGTAACACAGCCCGCGGCGTCAGCCGTCAGAATCGCTGGGATTCTTTCTACCTCGGTGTTCCGCGCCGGGATGGTCGTCTGGCAACAGTGCGGACCCCGCAGGAAAGAGCTTTTGCCGCAACGTCGTCGAGCGATCGTCGGCGGCACGCGCCTTGCCACGTCGGCGCAGTTCCGGGATGAGGTGGTCGGCGACGTCGACGAAGCTGCCGGGCGTAATGTGGTAGACGATGTTGAACCCGTCGACGCCGGTGCGCTGCGCGTAGGCCTCGAGATCGTCTGCGACGGTGCGGGCGGACCCGACGAACAGCTCGCCGCCGAATCCGCCAAGGCCGCCGACGTAGTCGCGCAATGTGACCCGGTGTCGGGCATCGGTGTCGTCGACTGCGGTCAGAATGGACCTGCTGGCGTCGGTCTCGAACTGCTCGATGGGCCGGTCGACATCGTAACCGGACCAGTCGACTCCGCTCAGCGCCGACAGCAGGACCAGCCCGCTCTCCAGGTCGTGATACTTCGACAGCTCCCGCGCCTTCGCCTCGGCGGCGGAGTCGGTCTCGTCGACCACGACTTCGATCGACGTGACGAACTTGATCGAGTCCGGCTTGCGGCCGTATGCGACCACGCGCCGCCGGATGTCGTCGATGTTCCCGCGCAGCACATCTGGCCGTGGGTCGCTCGCGAACACCAACTCGGCATTGCGAGATGCGAATTCGCGACCTGCGGGTGAGGTGCCGGCCTGGAACAGGACGGGAGTGCGTTGCGGCGACGGCTCCACCAGATGGGCGCCGGGAACGCTGAAATAAGTTCCCTCGTGGCCGATGGCGTGAACCTTCCCCGCGTCGGTGTAGACACCGCGGTCTCGATCGCGGACGACTGCGTCGGACTCCCAGGACCCCTCCCACAACTTGTAGGTCACCTCCAGGAACTCCTGCGCCATGGCATACCGCTCGTCGTGCGGAATCTGGCGATCACGCCCGATGATGTTGCGCGCCGCGCTGTCCAGTAGCGAGGTGACGATGTTCCACCCGATCCGTCCACCGGTGAGGTGGTCGAGTGTGCTGAACTTCCGGGCCAGCAGGTAGGGACTTTCGTAGGTCGTCGACACCGTGATGCCGAATCCGAGGTGCTCGGTGGCCGCGGCCATCGCCGAGACCGCGAGCAGCGGATCGGTCACGGGAGTTTGCACTCCCTTGGTCAGAGCCGACGTCGCATCGCCACCATGGACGTCGAGCTGGCCGACGGCGTCCGCGATGAACAACGCGTCGAACCCTCCGGCGTCGAGAATCCGCGCCAGGTCCGTCCAGTACCTCAGATCGGTGTATGAGGAGGTCCTGTCCTCGGGATGCCGCCACAGACCGAAGTTGCCGTGCGACGGTGTCGACATGGTGAACGCCGACAGCACGAACGGTTCGACCGACAAGCTCATGCGCCCACGTCGTACCGGTTGGCCGGACTCGTCAGTCCCAGATGATCGCGGAACGTAGTGCCGGTGTACTCGTGCCGGAACAGTCCGCGCTTGCGAAGCAACGGCACGACCTGTTCGACGAAGTCCTCGAACTGCCCCGGGAGTCCAGGGCCTTGCAGTACGAAACCGTCGGCGGCTCGCGCTTCGAACCACGTCTCGATCTGGTCGGCGATCTGCTCAGGGGTACCGACCACGCTCGCCCCCCAACCATTCACAGTGCGGTACAGGAACTCCCGAACCGTCGGTGCCCCATCGAAGGCCAGTGCGCGGTAGCCGGTCAAGGCGGTCTGGTGGGTCTCGGTAGTCGTTGGGAAGGCCCGACTCGGGGACTGGCCCGTCAAGGTCTGCACCCGTGACGTCGACATCGACCTCCAACAGCCAACCTGCCTGGTACTCGGGGCTGAAGTACTCGTACGCGGTGCGCTCGATGCGGCGGACCTCGTCCTCCGTGGAACCGACGATGAATCGCAGCGATGGGGTGATCAGCGGAGGAGCGCGGCGCCCAAGCCGAAGGGCCTCGTCGTGGATCTGCCGGTAGAACTCCTGCGCCCTGACCAGGGTGCCCTGTCCGGTGAAGATGACCTCGGCGTGCCGCGCGGCGAAGGCGCGTCCCGTCGTCGAGGATCCCGCCTGGAAGATCACGGGCTTGCCCTGAGCCGATCGAGCTGCCCCGAGCGGTCCGTTGACGTCGAAATAGCGACCGTGATGGTTGGGCACCCGAATCCGGCTGACGTCATTGAAGATCCCCGCGGCACGGTCCTCGACAATGGTGCCTTCGCCCCAGGAGTCCCACAGCTTCTCGACGACGTCGATGGCCTCTTCGGCGACGCGGTATCGCTCATCGTGATCGACGACGCCTCTGGCGCTGAAGTTGTCGGCCGCGGCCCGCGCGAAGCTGGTCACCAGATTCC
>NZ_JAVRPS010000494.1:0-3905 GCF_032162105.1 Mycobacterium sp.
CCCAGTTCAAAGATGCACCGATCTTCGATGCCGATCAGCACATGTACGAGAACCCCGATGCGCTGACGAGGTATCTGCCCAAGGAATTCCAGCCGAAGGTGCAGTTCGTCCAGATCGGCAGGCACACTCGCATCGCGATCCTGAACAAGATCACCGACTACATGCCGAACCCGACGTTCGACCGGGTCGCCGCTCCTGGTGCGCACGAGAAGTTCTACTCCGGCCAGAACCCCGAGGGTCTGTCGATGCGGGAGATGTCCGGCCGTGGCATCGACACGCCGCCGGGAGCACGCAATCCGCAGGATCGCATCGCCGAACTGGACCGCCAAGGCGTCGACTCGTGCCTGAACTACCCCACGCTGGCCAATCTGGTCGAGCATTCGGCCGCCGAGGATCCCGAACTGACCGTGGCGATCATCCATGCCCTGAACCAATGGATGCTGGAGCACTGGGGCTTCAGCCACGCCAACCGGGTCTACTCGACGCCGGTGCTAACCCTGGGACTCGTCGACGAAGCGCGTCGCGAACTCGAGTACATCCTGGACAACGGAGCCAAGGTCGCGTTGATCAAGCCAGCGCCGGTGAACGGCTACAAGGGATGGCGCTCCCCCGCGCTGCCTGAGTTCGATCCGTTCTGGCGCGACGTCGAAGACGCCGGGCTACCGATCGTGTTGCACGCCAGCCAACCTCCCCTGCAGGAGTACATCGACAAGTGGGAACCGCCGTCGACCAGTAGCGCGTTCGAGATGTCGGCATTCAAGTGGACGGCGCTGGGCCACCGTGAGATCGCCGACATGCTCACCAGCCTGATCTGCCATGGCACGTTGACCCGGTTCCCGAAGCTGCGCATCGCCAGCGTGGAGAACGGAAGCGCTTGGATCAAGCCGCTTTTCGACGACCTGCAGTCGACGTACAACAAAATGCCGCAGAACTTCCCCGAACATCCGCACGAGGTGTTTCGGCGCAACGTCTGGGTGAGCCCGTTCTGGGAGGGTTCGGTGGCCGACGTGGTGCGAACGGTCGGATGGGACAAGGTGATGTTCGGCTCGGACTGGCCGCATCCCGAAGGTCTGGCCGAGCCCAAGCGTTATTGGCAGTACGCCGAAGGCATGGACGAACGTCGCACCTACGACTTCATGGGCGACAACGCCCGTCGCTTCATGGGACTGCCGCTCGCCAACCCCGACCCGGAGGCCGTCAAGCCGCCCGCGCTTGCCAACGCCTGAGGCGCCGTCGGTTCATCGCACAAAACATGAATAGGTTATTTCGACGGTGACCGCCGGTGTCGACACAAAGTGGCCGCTGGAGAAGGTGTCAGTCGACCTAATGCCGGCACTACGAAATGCGCCGGTCAGCTGCTCACGACGCCTGTCGCCGGTGGGCTGATGTTTGCTCGTTAAGCGTTTCAATCGAATATGGCGCTGCATCGGGTTTTTGGTGCCGCAGTCGGATCGACGAACCACTCGTGGCTGAAGATCAGCCCGAACGCTTGAGGCGGTAGTCGAAGTAGTATCCCGAACAGGCGGGCGTTGAGTGTCGCCCCGTCCCGCTTGTTCGCATCGGTTCCGCCGTGTTCCGTGTCCAAATCCGTGGCCAACCCGTTGAGCGGCAAGGACAGTCGCCCCTCCAGAGGAGGTTTCTCCGGCACCGGAACAAAGGACTGGGGCACTGAACACATTCGCCACACTCTTCCCCGGCCGAATTCCGTTGTGCTAGAATCGAATTAGCGACGAGTTTCTCCCCGATGATGTAGTGACGTCGCCCTGCTGCAGTGTGGCACCGTAGGCGGCCGTGGTCCCGGCTCGCTATGCTGCCACTTGCACCCACCGATGAAACCACTTTCGCGAACCGTCGATCAGTTCCCCGGGTCCGGCGATCAGAATCCGTTTACCGGCAACGCGTCCTGAGGGTTAGTTACTCATATGTCGGGCGCCTCCGTTCAGGCGCTATTTAGAAGGGCACTATCACCCGACGCCGCGTCGTTTAACTGCTCCGGGTTTAACTGCTCCGGACAGTCCGTCTAACGCTGGTTCCACATCAGGCCGCGCATGGTCACGGACAGGGGGATATCCTCGGCAGCGATCAATCCTTTGGGTGCGCGGCACACCCAGTCGATCGCGTTGACCGCCCGACCCGCCGTCGAGATGCATCCAGCGTCACTGGAATCCAGAACTGGATGAGAGACGTGGGTGTTTATCTCCACACGTGGTTCGCCCTCCACGACGACACGGTGCACGCCGGTATGACCGTCCGGGGGGAACTCCCAGTCAGGCGCTGCGGCGGAGGTCAGCCTTGTGATGTGCTCGAGGGTGATCACCGGTTTGGCGTCGCGGACGCCCTCGGTGGCAAACCGAACCGCGGCCATCTGTCCCGGTTCCACCGTCATCATTGTGCAGTCAATGCGCTCCGGTGTGAACCAGCGTTCGGTGCGCTGCCGCACGTCGTCGAGTTCGATGTCGAGATGGTCTGCCAGACTGCGCACCTGACCGCCCCACAGCGACACAACAACCCCGGGCAGCAATAACATCGGTGGGGCGTCGTCCGGAGTCATTCCGAAACCCATTCCGGCCCCGGTGAACTCGGCGTCGTCATAGTTTCCGTAGTCGAAGATCTCCTGCACGGTGATCGACGAGACGCGGGTGCTCAGGCTGAGTGCGGCATGCACCAATGTATCGGCAGAGAAGCCCGGGTCGATTCCGTTGACGTAGAGGGAGGTGTTGCCGGCCTCGCAGGCGCGCTCCAACGGCACTCGCAACCAGTCTTCGGCGTGGTGAGGAGCGACCAGCCAGACCATTGAGCTTCCAACGACGTTGGTGCCGGTCGCGAGAAAGTTGGCTATCTGGTCGATCGCCTCCATCGGCCGAGTCTCGCCTTGAGATGTATAGACCACGCACTCGGCGCCGAGGTCTACCAGGGCGTCGACATCGTCGGTGGCGATGATGCCGGTCGGGTGGTCCAGCCCGCAGAGCTCAGCCGCATCACGACCGACCTTCGCAGAACTAGCGGCATGTACCCCGACCAGTTCTAGATCTGGCCTGCCGATGATTGCTCGCAACGAATGCCGCCCCACATTGCCCGTGGAGAATTGGATTACTCTGCGCATAGTCACCCCTCGTCTTTCTTGTTGGTGATGACTGACCGCGTGCGCGATCGGTTCGTATGTCGCAGAGGGATCGCCCACCTCGTCGGCGGCGGCGGCGGTCAGATCACGTGTCGGTTGGTGGTGAGGTGGTGGTTGCGGTGCGCGGCTTGCAGGAAGTCGCCTGTGGCGTGCACGGCGGCGTGGGCGCTGTGCGGGCTGGTCAGGTCGAATCCGTGCCCGGCCCCGGGCATTTCGAGGTATCGGACCGCCGAACGCGACACTGACCGCAGGCGGTCGACGAACGCGTGAGCTTCCGAGACTGGGATGACGTGATCGGAGTCGCCGTGGATCACCAGGAAAGGCGGCGCATCGGGATGGACACGAGCGAGCGGCGACGCGCTTTCGAAGACGTCGTGATGGCGCTCTATTGATCGGCGTACCACAATCTTTTCGATGAACCGCACGAACTGGTCGCGCTCGCGGGTGGATCGGTCGATCCAGTCGTAGCGCCCGTATAGGCTCACCACGGCATCTACCGACGGGTCGGCACCTGGAGTTAGCTCGGCGTTGAAGTCGGCGTCGTGGGGGGTCAGGCCGGTCAACGCGGCCAGGTGGCCGCCGGCTGAGCATCCGGCCACCGCCACGAACCGCGGGTCTCCACCGAACTGGTCGATGTGGGCTCGGACCCAGGCCACAGCGGCCCGTACGTCGCGGATGTGACGTGGCCACCGGTGCCGCGGCGCCACCCGGTATTGCACCGACACACACACCCACCCACGTTCAGCCAGATGCGACATCAAGCTGTAGCCCTGTAACTGGCGCC
>NZ_JAVRPS010000495.1:0-7860 GCF_032162105.1 Mycobacterium sp.
GCGGGAGAAAACTAGTCCTCGGGGATGTGCACGCGGCGTAGCGTCCCGTCGACCGCGTCGGCGGCCTCGATCTCGCCACGGGTCACGCCGAGGATGAACAGCACGGTGTCCAGGTAGGGGTGGCTGATCGATGCATCGGCCACTTCGCGCAGCGCTGGTTTGGCGTTGAACGCCACCCCCAGACCCGCAGCGGCCAGCATGTCGATGTCGTTGGCGCCGTCGCCGACGGCCACGGTCTGTTCCATCGGCACCCCGGCTTGCTGGGCGAAGTCCCGCAGCGCCTTGGCCTTTCCTGGCCGGTCGATGATGTTGCCCACCACCCGGCCGGTGAGTTTGCCGTCGACGATCTCCAGTTCGTTGGCAGCGACGAAGTCCATCATCAACTCGTGCGCCAGCGGTTCGATCACCTGACGGAAGCCGCCGGAGACGATCCCGCAGTGAAAGCCCAAGCGGCGCAACGTCCTAATCGTGGTGCGCGCTCCCGGTGTCAACTCGATCTGGTCGGCCACGTCGTCGAGCACCGAAGCCGGCATGCCGGCCAGCGTCGCCACCCGACGATGCAGCGATTCGGCGAAGTCGAGCTCACCGCGCATCGCGGCCTCGGTGATTTCGGCGACCGCGGCATGTGCGCCCACCCGATGCGCCAGCATCTCGATGACCTCGCCCTGGATCAGGGTCGAGTCAACGTCGAACACGATGAGGCGCTTGGCCCGTCGCGACAGGCTGTAGTCCTCGAGCGCGATGTCGATACTCTCCTGAACGGCCACCTGGGCGAGCGCGACCTGCAGTTGGCCGTAGGCGGCCCCCGGCGGGACCGAGACGCGCAATTCCAGCCCGGTGACCGGGTAGTCCGAGACGCCGCGGATGAAGTCGATGTTCACACCCAGTGCTGCCACTCCCCTGGCGACCACGCCGAACGCCTCGGCGGTGATGGGGCGGCCGAGCACCACGATGGTGTGCGTCGACGGCTCGCGCAGCACCGGCATCCCGTCGCTGCGCTCGATGGTGACGTCCAGTCCGACGCTGTGGATGGCGCGCTGCACCTCGTCACGCAGGTCGGCGCCGCCCGCCACGTCGGCCGGTCCGGCCACCAGCACGCCCAGCGTGAGCCTGCCTCGGATCACGACCTGTTCGACGTTGAGCAATTCGACCTGGTGGCCCGAGAGCACCTCGAAGAGCGCCGACGTGACGCCCGGCTGATCGACACCGGTGACGGTGATCAGGACCGACACCTTTGACGTGTTCACCCCGAAGTCAGCCCCGCGACGCCGCCGGCCGTCAGGTGCGGACGTGTTCGTCGTCGAGTCGCGTGACGTCGCCGTCTTCGGGACCGTGTGCCCGTCCGACGTGCGCCTCAGCGCGCATCCGCTCGACCATGTGCGGGTAGTGCAGCTCGAAAGCCGGCCGCTCCGAACGGATCCGGGGCAGCTCGGTGAAGTTGTGCCGCGGCGGCGGGCAGCTGGTGGCCCACTCCAGCGAGTTGCCGTAGCCCCACGGGTCGTCGACCACGACGGGCTCGCCGTAGCGCCAGCTCTTGAACACGTTCCACGTGAACGGGATCGTCGAGATGCCGAGGATGAACGCGCCGATGGTCGAGATGACGTTCAGCGTGGTGAATCCGTCGGTCGGCAGGTAGTCGGCGTAGCGGCGGGGCATGCCCTCGTCGCCGACCCAGTGCTGCACCAGGAAAGTGGTGTGGAAGCCGATGAACGTCAGCCAGAAGTGCAACTTGCCGAGCCGCTCGTCGAGCAGCCGGCCCGTCATCTTCGGGAACCAGAAGTAGATGCCCGCGTAGGTGGCGAACACGATGGTGCCGAAGAGCACGTAGTGGAAGTGCGCCACAACGAAGTAGGAGTCGGTGACGTGGAAGTCGATCGGCGGGCTGGCCAGCAACACACCCGAAAGGCCGCCGAGCAGGAAGGTCACCAGGAAGCCCACCGAGAACAACATCGGTGTCTCGAACGTCAACTGGCCCTTCCACATCGTGCCGATCCAGTTGAAGAACTTGATGCCGGTGGGCACCGCGATCAGGAACGTCATGAAGGAGAAGAACGGCAGCAGCACTGCGCCGGTGGCGTACATGTGGTGCGCCCACACCGCCACCGACAACGCGGCGATCGCCAGGGTCGCGTAGATCAGCGTGGTGTACCCGAAGATCGGCTTGCGGCTGAACACCGGGAAGATCTCACTCACGATGCCGAAGAACGGCAGCGCGATGATGTACACCTCGGGGTGGCCGAAGAACCAGAACAGGTGCTGCCACAACAACACACCGCCGTTGGCCGGGTCGTAGATGTGCGCGCCCAGGTGGCGGTCGGCGGCAAGGCCGAACAGCGCGGCGGTCAGCAGCGGGAAGGCCAGCAGCACCAGGATCGACGTCACCAAGATGTTCCACGTGAAGATCGGCATCCGGAACATCGTCATGCCGGGCGCACGCATGCAGATCACGGTGGTGATCATGTTGACGCCGCCGAGGATGGTGCCGAGACCACCGACGGCCAGGCCCATGATCCACAGGTCCCCGCCCGCGCCGGGCGAGTGGATGGCGTCGGTCAACGGCGAGTACGCGGTCCAGCCGAAGTCAGCTGCACCACCGGGGGTGATGAAGCCGGCGATCGCGATCGTGGCGCCGAATAGGAACAGCCAGAAGGAGAAGGCGTTCAACCGTGGGAACGCCACGTCCGGCGCGCCGATCTGCAGCGGCAGCACCAGGTTCGCGAACCCGAACACGATCGGCGTCGCGTAGAACAGCAGCATCACCGTGCCGTGCATGGTGAACAGCTGGTTGAACTGCTCGTTGGACAGGAACTGCAGGCCCGGCAACGCCAGCTCGGTGCGCATCAACAGCGCCATCAGCCCGCCGATGAAGAAGAAGATGAAGCAGGCGACGCAGTACATGATGCCGATCACCTTGTGATCGGTGGTGGTTACCAGCCTGTAGATCAGGTTGCCCTTGGGACCGAGCCGGGCCGGGAACGGACGCCGTGCCTCGAGTTCTCCGATTGGGGGCGCTTCGGCTACCAACAGATCCTCCAAAAGTTCGGCGGGTCCACGGTCCCGCGTTCCCCGCGTGCTCGGGGTGAATCCTATCCCTCAAACCTGTCGACGGCGGCCCGGGTCCTACAAACCGTCGTATTCGATCGGGGCCGCTTTGGGAACGGCGCTTGACCGGCGGCGAAGTGGCCGGATGTGGTGGAGGGCAGGAGCGTAGCGACCGGGGAATTGGTACCGTCGGCGACGTGCCGTTCTTCACACCGCGGGTGGGCTTGATCAGCGCGGCAGCGGCACTGGCCACCGCGGTTTCGGTGACGCTGGTGACCGGTTGCGACAGCCTCGGCGGCACCCCTGCACAACCGTCGGCCGCGAACTCGGTGATCACCAGCACCACCAAGGTCGCCGGAGCCAACGTCCTCGGAAACGAGCGCAGGCCCGACGAATCCTGCGCGTCCGACCCGGCTCCACTCGACGAAGGTCCGGAGACCCGGGAGGTCCGCCACGCGGCGGGCACCACCGAGGTTCCGGCCGACCCCCAGCGCATCGTGGTGCTCTCCGGCGATCAACTCGACGCGCTGTGCGCCCTTGGGCTGCAGTCGCGCATCGTGGCTGCCGCGCTGCCGGACGGTTCGACCGGTCAGCCGTCCTATCTCGGCACCGTCGTGCACGACCTCCCGGCGGCGGGCACGCGCACGTCACCCGACCTGGCGGCCATCCGAGCCGCCACCCCCGAGTTGATCCTCGGTTCCCAGGAACTGACGCCGCAGGAGTACGGCCCGCTGTCGGAGATCGCGCCGACGGTGTTCACCGGCACGCCCGGCGCGGGGTGGCAGGACGTGGTGCGGACGGTGGGGGCGGCGACGGGCCGCGCCGATGCCGCGAACCGGCTGGTCGACGGATTCGTCCAGGACGCCGAGAAGACCGGGGTACAGAACGACGCCACCCACTTCCAGGCCTCGGTGGTCCGGCTGACCGAGAACACCATGCGGGTCTACGGCGTCGCCGACTTCCCGGGCAGCGTGCTCACCGCGGTTGGCGTGGATCGCCCTGCGGCGCAACGGTTCACCGACAAGCCCTACGTCGAGATCGGGATCACGGACAAGGACCTGGAGAACTCGCCGGACTTCTCGGCGGCCGACGGCGACATCGTCTACGTGTCGTTCGAATCGGCGGCGGCCAAAGAGCGTGCGGCCACCCTGTTCGACGGCGACGCGTGGCGCAAGCTGTCCGCTACCCGCGACAACAGGGTGTTCGCAGTGAACGACGAGGTGTGGCAGACCGGCGAGGGCATCGTCGCGGCCCACGGCATCCTCGCCGACCTGCGCTTGCTGAACGCCCCAATCAACTGAAGCGCCCCAATCAACCGAAGCCCCGATCAACTAGAGTCGCGTCTGTGTTCCACGTGCTGACGTCGACCTACCTGCAGCCGCCCGACGTGGTCGGGCAGACCCGCCCCGCCCATCTGGAGTTCCTCGACATCGAGGTGGCCGCGGGTCGGCTGCTGCTCGCCGGGCGCCAGGAGTCCGGCGCGGGCGGCGTCCTGATCACCGGCGACGTCAGCGCCGACGATGCGCAGGACATCGTCGATCGCGACCCGTACACACAGGCTGGAGTGGCACGCTATGACGTGGTCAGCTTCAACGGCGCGGTCCGGGCCCCAGGTCTTTAACCTGGACGTCATCCAGGTTCGGGACTATTCAGGGACCGGCTTCGGTTGGCACTGGTCGGAGCGCGACGCAGCGCCCGATTCAGTTACCTTCGCTAAGCTTCTGGCTGACTGGCCGCTTTGTACCACGACTAAAAGAGGGCAAGAAAAGACATGACCACCACCGTTTCCGCCATTGCCGCCACGTCGGCCACCGAACCGCTGGCCAAGACCACCATCGAGCGGCGTGACGTCGGCCCGCACGACGTCGCGTTCGACATCAAGTTCGCCGGCATCTGTCACAGCGACATCCACACCGTCAAGGGCGAGTGGGGCGTACCGGAGTATCCCGTCGTCGCAGGGCACGAACTTGCAGGCATCGTCACCGAGGTGGGCGCCGAGGTCACCAAGTACAAGGTCGGCGACCGCGTCGGCGTCGGCTGCTTCGTCGACTCCTGCCGGGAGTGCGACAACTGCATGGCCGGCCTGCAGCAGTACTGCACCGGTGAAGGCGGCATGATCGGCACCTACAACGCCACCGGCAAGGACGGCACCCCGACCTACGGCGGCTACAGCAAGGCGACCGTCGTCGACGAGAACTACGTGCTGCGCATCCCCGACAGCATCCCACTGGACCAGGCCGCTCCCCTGCTCTGCGCGGGAATCACGCTTTTCTCGCCGCTGCGCCACTGGGGCGCCGGACCGGGCAAGAAGGTCGCCGTCATCGGTTTGGGCGGCCTCGGCCACATGGGTGTCAAGATCGCGCACGCGATGGGCGCGGAAGTGACCGTGCTGAGCCAGTCGCTCAAGAAGATGGAGGACGGCCTGCGGCTCGGCGCAGACGAGTATTACGCAACCAGCGACCCGGACACCTTCACCAAGCTCGCAGGCAAGTTCGACCTGATCCTCAACACGGTTTCGGCGAATCTCGACATGGGCGACTACCTGGGCCTGCTTGCGGTCGACGGCACCCTGGTCGAGCTCGGCATTCCCGAACATCCCATGCAGGTTCCGGCGATGCCGCTGGCCGGGGGGCGGCGTAGCCTATCCGGATCCATGATCGGCGGCATCCCCGAAACCCAGGAGATGTTGGACTTCTGCGCTGAGCACGACGTGACCCCGGAGATCGAGGTCATCTCGGCCGACTACGTCAACGAGGCCTACGAGCGCGTGCTGGCCAGCGACGTGCGGTACCGCTTCGTCATCGACACCGCCACGCTGTAAAGCCCATCACGTGGCCGAAACTGCTGACAGATCGCAGGTTTTTTCGCGATCTGTCAGCAGTTTCGAGGCGCTGTTTGAGTGGGTCAGCGCGTGTGGGTTAGCCGGATGCGGCGGTGGTGTTCTCGACCCCGGCCAGCGGCCAGCCCGCCGCGGCAAGCTTGGCCGCCACCCGGTTGACGTTCTCGCTACCCGCGTCGTGATTGGTGACCTCGGCGATGAACGCCTCGATCTCGTCGGTGTCGATCGAACCGTCCGCCAGGGCCGCCGAACCGTCGGCTGTGATGTTGCGGACGACCTCTTTGATCTGGTCTTCGGTCAACGGGGTTGCGCGCAGCAACGCCAGCAGCGGAACGCGATCAGGGCCGGGAACGCCCTCGGGATAGCCGGCCCGAAGCCAATTCAGGATGGAACCCAGAAGCGAGGTGTTGGTCACGCCGCCAAGTCTCACGGCTGCCCTTCGCTACCGCCACTGTCGGGCCGCACAGTTCTCCGGTCATTCATCCGCAGTTCAGAGGGGTCCTCGAGCACCTTCGGCGCCCTCGTGGCCCAAACGATTCCTGCCGATCGGCAGGAAATATCGCTCCTCGAGTTGTCGGCTGGCGGCCCGGATGCGACGCTCGACAACGGACTGCAGCGTGGCGGGCCATTTTTGCACTCGGATCCGAGCCAGGAGGCCCGCGTGACCATCGAATCCGCAACCACCGACGACAAGCCGGCCGCGCCGTCCGCCGGGCTCAAGAAGGGCTCCATCGGTATCGTCGCGGTCCTCTTCATGGCCGTCGCCAATGCCGCGCCGATCACGGCCATGACCGGCAACGTGCCGATCGCGGTCGGTTTCGGCAACGGCCTCGGCGCCCCCGCGGGCTTCCTGTTCGCCACGATCATCCTGACCCTGTTCGCGCTCGGTTACGTCGCGATGGCCAGGCACATCACCACCACCGGCGCGTTCTACGGCTTCATCTCCCACGGTCTCGGCCAGGTGTGGGGGATGGCCAGCGGAGTGCTGGCCACCTTCGCCTACGTCGTGTTCGAAGGCTCCTTGATCGGCGGTTGCGCGTATTTCGCCAACGACGCCCTCAACACCATCTTCAACGTCAACATCCCCTGGCTGGTGATCGCGATCGTCGCGATCGTGGCCATCGCGGTGCTGTGTTACTTCGACATCAGCCTCACGGCAGCGATCCTCGGCTTCACCCTGACCGCCGAAGTACTCATCCTGCTCGCGCTGGCCTTCTCCGTGATCTTCTCCGGCGGTGGGCCCGACGGCTTCATGCTGAACCAGACGGTGCTGCTCAACAACGCGTTCGAGAGCCTGCCTGCGGGCGCGTTCGGTACCGCGGCCGCCGCAGGGTCGATGGCCATCGGACTGTTCTTCGCCTTCTGGTCCTGGGTCGGGTTCGAGACCACGGCGGTGTACGGCGAAGAATCCCGTAACCCGAAGAAGATCATTCCGAGGGCGACCATCATCGCGGTAGTCGGCCTTGGCCTGTTCTACACGTTCATTTCGGCGATGGTGATCGCAGGCAACGGCGCCAAGACGTCGGTCGAGACCTCGATCAGCGCGTCACCGCTGGACCTCTTCTTCGGGCTGGTCACCTCCAACCTCGGCGGCGTGGTCCTCGATATCTACAAGGCCCTGCTCGTCATTGGATCCTTCGCCTGCGCACTGGCGTTCCACAACGCGGCGTCGCGCTACCTGTTCGCGCTGGGTCGCGAGATCCCGTCGGTCAAGGTGAAGTCGACCATCGGAAGCACCCACCCCAAGCATGGCTCGCCCTACATCGCGTCGACGATCCAGAGCGTGATCACGCTGGCGATCGTCCTCCTGTTCGCCTTCTTCACCGCGGTCCAGGTGCCCGACGCCAACGGCACCCCGGTCGACACCCCGGCACTCGTGCCCTACGTCAACATCTACGGTCTGCTGGCCCTCATCGGCACCGCCGCGATCCTGCTAGTGCAGGCCATCTGCTCAGCTGCGGTGATCTGGTACTTCTGGG
>NZ_JAVRPS010000496.1:0-9976 GCF_032162105.1 Mycobacterium sp.
TGAAGTGCACCGAAGTAGCCAAACACGTGGCGCTGGAAGGCCTTCAGCTGATGGGCGGCAACGGTTACACCGTGGAGTTCGGCATGGAAATGCAGGTCCGCAAGGCGTTGGCACCGCCGATCTATGGTGGCGCGAACGAGATTCAACGCGAAATCATCGGCAAGAGCCTCGGCCTGTAGGCCGGCGAGAAAGGACCTGCGGCCATGAGCGCAATGAAGCGCGACATCTTCGCACCCGACCTGTTGGTGGACAAGAAGGTCCTGATCACCGGCGGCGGAACCGGTCTCGGCCGCGGCGTGGCAGCGCGGCTGGTCAAGTACGGGGCCGAAGTGCACCTGTGGGGGCGGCGCGAAGCAGTGCTGGCCGCGGCAGCCGAAGAGGCTTCGGGCGGTCGGGACGGAGTGGCGCATTATCAGGCCGTCGACGTGCGGGATTCATCGGCTGTCGACGCCGCGGTTGCGGAGATCTGGGAAAGGCACGGGCCGCTCACCGGGCTGCTCAACAACGCCGCGGCGAACTTCATCGCCCCGACCGCCAGTCTCAGCCAGCGTGCCTTCGAAGCGGTGACGTCGACCGTGATGACCGGGTCGTTCAACACGACGGTTGCCGTGGGCAAGCGTTGGATCGCCGAAGGCCTTCCCGGCGCGGTTCTGTCGAACCTCACCACGTGGGTTTGGTCGGGCTCGGCATTCGTGGTCCCGTCGGCCATGGCCAAGGCGGCGGTGCACGCGATGACGATGTCGCTGGCGGTGGAGTGGGGGCGGTACGGCATCAGGGTGAATGCCCTTGCACCCGGTCCCATTCCGACCGAGTACGCATGGGAGATGCTCAATCCGACCGACAAGAGTTCAGTCGGCGCCACGCAGGAGGACCAGATCCCGCTCGGCCGCTCCGGAACCATCGAGGAGCTCGCCAACCTGACCATCTTCGCGTTCTCAGATGCCTGCGACTACCTGACCGGTGAGACCATCGCGATGGACGGCGGCCAGCGGCTGGCCGGGCCGAACACCTTCGCCGGTCTCACTGCGATGACCGATCAAGACTGGGCCGAAGCTCGTGAGCGGAGCAAGGCCGCGTCCGAAGCTGCCAAGGCAGAGCGATCGGTCTAATCGCCCGGTCTACGCGTCGCAGGCCAGCCGCTCGCCGGCAGCCAGGAACGACGGCACTAACTCCGGATCCGCGTAGTAGGGGTCGCCGATCCCGCCCTCGAACCGCCTGCGGCTGTACTCGTAGAGTGCGGCGAGCTTGTACATCGCCAGCGTGGCATACCAATTCACCCCGGACATATCGGCCCCGGTGTGGTCGGCGTAGCGGTCGAGCAGCTCCACACTGCCGAGATAGCCGGGCTCGAGCACCGCGGTGCCCATCGCCGATGTCGGAACCAGCGGCTCACCCCGGGCCGGGTACGACGCGAGCAGATACCCCACGTCGGCAAGCGGATCGCCGATGGTGGCGAGTTCCCAGTCGAGCACTGCGGCGATGCGTCCGGCTCCGATGTCGACGATCATATTGCCGATGCGAAAGTCGTTGTGAACGATCGATGTCGCGGAATCGGGCGGCAGGTGTGCGTGCAGCCAGTCGTCCAGCGAAGCGAACGCTTTCGGCACTTCTCCGTCGACTGCGACCAGTGACCGCATTCGGCGTAGCTGTCGAGCGTTGAACCCGTCGGCCCTGCCGAAGTCGCCGAGCCCGACCTCACGCCATCGCACCCCGTGCAGCGCGGCGAGGGTGTCCACCAGTGATTCGGCGATTCGCCGTCGTAGTTGTTCGTCGTCAGGTGGCGCCGGCGTTGATTCGGTGATGACAGCCCCGTCGACGAAGTCCATCACGAACACGGGAACGTCGAGCAGCTCGCCGGCGGCTGCGGTGGCCAACACCCGAGGAGCGGGGACGTCGGTGGAGGCCAGTGCGGCCAGCAGTTGCGCCTCCCGCAGCACGTCATGCGCACCAGGTGGCAGCGGGGGAGGCGGTGGTCGGCGCACCACGACACGTGACTGGCCGTCTGATACCACGAACGTCAGGTTGGAATGGCCGTCACCGATGGCAGCGGCGGTCACCGTCGGGCCGCAGAGGCCTCGTTCGGCCAGGAAGTGGCCCAGCTGCTCCAGCTGGTCGCCAGACCAGGTCCACATCAGGTGCCCTGATTCGACAGGTAGTCCAGATAGCTTCCTTGCCAGTGGGTTTCGAACTGTCCCGCACCCTGTTCACCGTCGATGGCCGCGCGGCAGGCGCCCTCCCTGATTACGGTCTGCAGTCGGTCATGGGTGGGCAATTCGATCACCCCGAAGACGTCGAGTTCCAGCTCGGTTCTCGTGCCGCTGATGTCGGTCAGGGTCGCCCGGAGCCGACGCTGGCGCATCTGTTCACCGTATTCGGCGTGCTGGTCGATGTGTCGAATCGGATATGTCACCCCGTCGCGCACGACGTACCCGGCGAAACCCCACTCGCCCTTGGCGATCCAGATCCATCCATTGACCGCCCGGCCCGATTCGGTATAGGCGACGAACCACTTCCAATGCTGCGGTACCCCCCAGTCGCGCACTCCCCAGGAGTGATCGCGGTGACCCATGCGGTCCCACTGGATGTGGCGGCCGGCGACCTCGAGTCCGCCGCGCACCCGACCGGTCTGCTCGATTCGGTTCACTGCGAACCACGTCGGCAGGCCGTCGGGATTGCTGTGATAGCTGAAGGCGTCGTGAATGCCGTTGAAGGCGAACTCGATTCGCACTCCGTCGCGGTCGTAGGTCATCAGGCAGGACTTGCGCAGCTCCGGCTGCGTGAGGGTCAGCCCCGCGAACGCGAACTCGTCCAGGTCCGTGTGGTCGGCTATCTTCCCGCGGTGCTGGCGCATCGCCAGCGGTCGCTCGCCCGCGCCCCAGACGCAGACGTTGTAGCCGGCCGTCCCACTGCCGGTGAGGTAGAGGTAGACCTGCATGCTGAGTTGTTCCTCAGGCATGGTCAGCTGCCAGAACAGGCTGTCGCGGGTTCGTTCGCCGGCGACGGGTCGGTGCCGCAGGTCATCGGTGGGCCGCAGCCCGGCGTCGAGCTTTCCTGCTGTGGTCATCGAGCCTCGCCAAGGAGACCCGCCAGTGCGTGACCGGTCGTCGGTACCTGTACCGCCAGCGCCTGGCCGCGGTTCTCCAGTTCCAACGCAGAATGGAAGGAGTTGATCTCCAGATTGCGGACAAATGCGTTCTTCGTGGACCTCACGCCGTCGTCCGAGTTGTCGGCGATGGTTACGGCCAGCTCGAGTGCCGCGTCGAGCGCGGTGCCCGTCTCGGTGAGCCGGTCGGCCAGCCCCATCCGGAATGCCTCGGCGGCTCGAACGGTGCGTCCGGTGAACGCAAGTTCCGCTGCCCGGCCGGGACCGATCAGCCGGACCAAGTTCCACGACGTGCCGAGTTCGCCGATGGACAACCCGACGCGAACGAAGCCCGCGCTGAAACTTGCCGACTGGTCGGCGATTCGGATGTCGGTAGCAAGTGCGAGAGAGAGCCCGCCACCGGCCGCGGGTCCGCTGACGGCGGCGATTACCGGGTACGGCAGCGCACGCATGCCGCTGGAACCGGCTGCCGCGGTCTCCACCAGGTCGGTGAACTCGGAAACCGACAGTCTGGTGATGATCTCGACCTCGTCGAGGTCGAAGCCGGTACAGAACGCCTTGCCGCCCGCGCCGGTCACGATGAGTGCCCGTAGCGGCGCGTTACGCAAGGTCGCGGTGGCCCATGCGATCTCGCCGAACATCTCGACGGTCTGGGAGTTTGCCCGATCGGGCCGGTTCACCGCCATCACCACGACGCCGGGACCATGTTCGTCGAATGTCAGGGTGCGCGCCGTACGTAGCTCGTCGAGCACGTCGGGCAACGGGCGGCGAGACACCCGATTCCAGCGCGTTGCGGCGGCGCCCATGGTCACCGCCCCGAGAAGTTCGGTGCGCGCTTGGCCTTGAACGCCTCTAACGCCTCGGTCATGTCGTCACAGCGCGTCAGCAGTGCCTGTCCGCGGTTCTCGAGCTCCAGTGCCGCAGCGAAGGAGGCGATTTCCATGTTGGCCTGCAGCGCGCGCTTGGATAATCGGATGCCGCCGGGGGAGTTGGCACTGATTTGACGCGCCATCGCCAACGACTGGTCGAGCAAGTCGTCCGGGCCGGTCACTCGATTGAGCAGGCCGAGCCTCTCGGCCTCCTCAGCGTCCACGATCCGTCCGGTGAAACCAATCTCGGCAGCGGCCGACGGACCGATCAGCCGGGGCAGCAGCCAGGACGCACCCAGATCGCCGGCGGACAGCCCAATCCGGACGAACGCGGCATTGAACTTCGCCGCAGGCGATCCCAGTCGGATGTCGGCCATTAGGGTCAGCGACATGCCGCCGCCGGCGGCCGGTCCGTTGACCGCGGCGATCACGGGAACCGGGACCGCTCGCACGGCGCTGAGCGCGCGGGCTGCGCGCTCCTGACGGTCCAGCATGCCCAGCGCGGACAGAGTCGGGAGCTCCTCGGCTTCGTCGAGGTCGTAGCCCGCACAGAACGCCCTGCCCGCACCGGTCAAGATCATTACGCGGATGTCGTGGTCGTCGCCGATCGCGCGCGCGACCGATTCCAGTTCGTCGAACATCGTCACCGTCATCGCGTTGAGACGACTGGGCCGATTCAGCGTCACCTGGACCACGCCGTCCGCGGGCAAATCGAGAAGCAACGTCTCGTAGTGCCGTTCGAGATCAATCATGAAACGAACTCCGATCGTTCGGTATTGCGGCTCACGGTCGAGGCCGACGGGCGGCCCAGCAGATCACGAATTCCGGACAGGATCTGTGCAGTGCCGAGCAGCGTCTGCTCGTCGGACAGTCCCCACGGCGGCGCGATCGCGTCGACGTGGTCGAATCCCTGCGAGGCCGCCAACAGCCTGGTGGGAAGGTCCCGCGGGGTGCATGCGACGGCGATCGCGTCGATGGCGGCGTCAGGTACCGCTCTGACGAGCGCATCGGCGTCGCGGTCGCGCGCGGCTTGGCGGATATTCTCCTGGGCAGCCGACCAGCCGTGTAAGGCAAAGAGCCGGTCATAGACCCGTGATGCGGCGTACTGCCCGATCGCGAAGGCCGCGCGCCGTCGCGCCGCATCCTCGTCGTCATCGACCGCGCAGATCCGGATGCCCATGACGGCGACCTGCTCGACGGGGCGCCCGGCCTTGTTTGCACCCGCGGCGAGTTCGGGGCGGACCACCTGCTCGACGTAGTCGGTAGTGAACATCGGATGCCCGATGAGCCCGTCGGCGACGCGGCCGGCCGTGCGGATCATCACCGGGTTCACCCCGGCGATCCAGATCGGCAGGTGGGAGCGTAGCGGTGCGGACACTTCGCCGCCGGGCGCGACGTGCACGGTGTAGAACCGGCCGTCGTGGTGCACCGGCCCCTCGTGCAGCCGCCACAGCTTGCGCAGCACGGTGACCAGTTCGGCCATCCTGGCAGCAGGCGACTCCCCGCTGGTGCCGTGCCAGTTCTCCATCATCTTCGGTGTGCCGTTACCGAGGCCGAGGATCAGTCGGCCGCCGGACAGCTCGTCGAGATCCCGCGCTTCGGCCGCCCACATCAACGGTGATCGCCCGACGCCGTAGGCGATGTTCGATCCGATCAGCACTCGACTTGTCGTCGCAGCCAGCACCGCCATCGGTATCGTCGCCGAGCGGCTGTAGAGCTCGCTCGTCCACACCGCGGCGCAGCCCGCCGCCTCGGCTTCGCGGGCCAGTTCCGTCATGGTGTCGAACCGCTTCCGCCCGCTGCCACAGCCGAATGCGTTGATACCGTAGGACGTCGGTGCCCGTTCGCTCACGCGTGGTGTGAAGTCCATCGAAAGGTCTTTCTGATCAGACGAATTCGGGAGCGCGCTTGCCGATGAACGCCTGGATACCTTCGACCGCCTCGCCGCGCTCGAACAGCTGTTGGATCTCTTCGACCTCGTATCGGAGGCCCTCGGCCAGCGGTCGGTCGTACGCCGCGTCGACGGTCCGGACCACTGCGCGTTGGGCAGGCGATGAGGGTCGGCAGAGTTCGTGGGCAAGTTCACGCGCCGCCGTGGTGGCGGTGCCTGCCGGGACGAGCCGGTCGACCAGGCCGATGCGCAGCGCTTCCTCGGCGTCGACCTGCCTACCGGTGAGCATGATGTCCAGCGCATGTCCGCGGCCGACCAGACGAGGCAGCCGCTGTGTCCCACCCGCGCCGGGAATCAGGCCGAGCTTTACCTCGGGCAGTCCCATCCTGGAACCCGCGCCGGCCACGCGCAGCGTGCAGGCCATCGCCAGTTCCAGTCCGCCCCCCAGCGCCAGCCCGTCGATGGCGGCCACCGATATCGCGGGGTGGGCGGCCAGGCGTTCCACCGCCGCACGCAGTTTGTCCCCGTATTCGGCGAACGATGCGGCGTCCACCGAGGACATGTGCTTGATGTCGGCACCGGCGGCGAAGATGCCGTCAAGCGCGGAGGACACCAGAATCGTCTTCGCGGGTAGCGAGTCCGCCGCGTCGAGTCCCGCATGCAGGCCCTCGATGATCGGCAGCCCCAACGCGTTGGCTGGCGGGCGGTCGAGCGTGATCTCGACCACGGCCTCCTCGGCATGCCAGATTACCGGCGAACCGTTGTGGGACAACACCATTGATGTACCTCCTGATCTACTGCTGGACACGGTGACGGTCAGGCCATCGTGAGGCCACCGCTGACGGACAGCGTCTGACCGGTGATGTACCCCGCGGCATCCGACGCGAAGAAGGCGACCGCGGCGGCGATGTCCGACGGCTCGGCCAACCGCTTCATCGGCACTGAGCGGGCCATTCCGCCGATCACCTTGTCGGCCTCTTCGCCCGAGCTGTCGGCGAACTTGCGCAGCGCCGGTGTATCGGTGGGGCCGGGGCAGACCGTGTTGGCGGTGACACCCTTGGTCGCCACTTCACGGGCCAGGGTCTTCGTGAACGCGATGATGCCGCCCTTGGCACCTGAGTAGACCGCTTCCAGAGACGAGCCGACGCGGCCGGCATCCGAACCGATGTTGATCACCCGTCCGAATCCGCGCTCGACCATGCCGGGCACGACGGTGTGGGTGACGCGCAGTGCGCCCTTGAAGTTGATGTCAAGGATCTTGTCCCAGAAGTCCTCTGAGGTTTTCAGGAACGGCATGAAGTCGTCCCAGCCGGCGTTGTTCACGACGATTTCGATTTCACCGAGCTCGGCGGCCACCGTCTTGACCGCGCTGCGTACCGATTCGATGTCGGTCACATCGACGTGGACTGCGATGGCTTCGCCACCGGCGCCGGCGATGCGTTTCGCGGTGGCTTCTGCCGCCTCCAGGTTGAGGTCGGCGACGGCGACTCGGAAGCCGCTGGCACCCATGGTTTCCGAGATGCCCTGGCCGATGCCTTGGGCTCCGCCCGTGACGAACGCGACGCGGTTGCTCATGATCTATCTCCTCGCAATGGGTTGGTTGTCTGTCTAGCGGCAGGACGGGGCGTCTGGGTTCGGTTTCCAGTCGATCGGACCCGCGATGATGGAGTGACTAGTCAGTTTGCGGCCGAGCACGCTCTGTGCCGCGCGGGCAGCGTCGATCATCGCGGGCAGCGACACCCCGGTGGACACGCCCATCTCCTCGAACATGCTGATCAGATCCTCCGAGGAGATGTTTCCGGTAGAGCCGGCGGGAACCGGACACCCGCCGAGCTCGCCGAAGCTGGATTCGAAGCTGGTGCAGCCGGCCTGCAGTGCCGCGTGTGCGTTGGCCAGTCCCTGGCCGCGGGTGTTGTGGAAGTGCGCGGTGACCTCGACCCCGGGCAGGCGTTCGAGGGCGGCGGCGAAGAACTCACCGACATACGCGGGGTTGGCCATTCCGGTGGTGTCGCCGAACCCGACCTCGGTGGCGCCCGCCGCTGCGAACTGCTCGGCGATGTCGAGCACCCGGTTCATCGACACTCTGCCCTCGAACGGACAGCCATACGAGGTGGCGATGACGGCGGCGCAGCGCAGGTCTTCGGCAACGATGCGTTTCGCGATGATCTCGTTGTCGGCCATCGACTCAGCGATGGTCCGGTTCACGTTGCGCTTGTTGTGCGTCTCCGAAGCGCTGACGAAGATCGCGACCTCGGAGAAGGTCTCGCGGACCCGCAGTGCGTTGTCGAGGCCCTTGCTGTTGGGCACCAGCACCATCAGTGAGACGTGTTCGGGCACATCGATTCCGCGCAACACCTCGACGCCGTCGGACAGCTGAGGAATGACGTCGGGTCGGACAAAACTGGCGACCTCAATCCGCTTCAGGCCGGTCCGGGCCAGCCGGTTGATCAGATCGATCTTGTCCGCGGTGGCGATGGTTTCGGGTTCGTTCTGAAATCCGTCGCGCGGCCCGACTTCGCGGATCTCGACGTGGGTGGGCAAGGTCATGAGCCGATCCCTTCCTGCTCGAGTTGGTCGCGAAACTGCGGGGCGGCGATCGCGGCCATCCGTCTGGCCCGCTCGCCGATGCTGCATCCCCGCAGGTGCGCGACGCCGCATTCGGTGACGACGGCGTCGACGTCGGATCGCGATGTGGTGACCACACCGCCGTCGAGTGCGGCCTTGATCGTGGACTGCCCGCCCGAGGTGGCGCGCAGGGCGAAGATTGACCGCTTCCCGGTGAGTGCGGCGGCGCGGGCGAAGTCGACCTGACCGCCGACCGCGCCGATGTATACGCCGCGGCTGACCTCGGCGCCGACCTGTCCGCTCAGGTCGACCTCGACCGCGAAGTTCACCGACACCAGCGAGGCCAGCTGCGAAAGTATTTGCGGGCTATGGGTGTAACTGGTCGGCAGGAACCTCGCTGGCAGGTCGGCGACCCGGTTGTAGAGCTCGACCGAACCCAGCGCGGTACCGGCGACGATCAGCCCGCGGTCGAGCTCCTTTCGCGCACCCGTCGCCACGCCCTTGTCGAGGAGCCGGAGCAGCCCGTCGGTCACCATCCCGGTGTGAAATCCCAAGTCCTCGTGCTCGGCGAGCGCGTCGAGAACCGCCGTGCCCAGCGAGCCGACCCCCAACTGCACGGTGTCACCGTCGTCGACGAGTTCGGCGATGTTTGCGGCGATGCGCTGCTCGGTAGACCCCGGTGCGCGAGTGGGATCTTCGGGTAGTGGCCGGTCGGTGGTGATGGTTGCCGCGAATCGGTCGAGCGGAATCCGCGGGCTGCCAACGGTGACGGGCATTCTTTGGTTGATCTCGGCGATGAGCAACGGTGTGTGCCGTATCGCATCGGCGACGTAGTCGACGCCGATGCCCAGCGAGCACCGCCCGTTCTCGTCGGGCGGTGACACCTGCACCAAGCCCACGTCGCAGGGCAGCCGGCGCTCGGCGAACATCCTGGGCAGCGCCGAGTAGTGGCACGGAATGACTTCGAGGCGGCCGGAGCGGCTCAGCTCGCGCAGTTCGCCGAGCCCGCCGTAGGACACCATCGACATTCGAGCGGGCATGGTGACGGCGAGCTGGTCGTTCCAGCTGAGCCCGGTGAACGTCCGGATGTGTCCGATCCGGGCGCTCTGCGCGATGAGCGCGTCGACAAGGGGACGTGGTTCGGCGGCCGCCTGGCCCCACCAGACGCCTGCGCCCGCGGCCAGGTACTCGCCGAAGTCGATCACGTCGGCACCCGCTGGATGAGTGTGCCGGTCCCCAATCCGCCCCCGCAGCACATGGTTACCAGGCCGAGGTCGGCTTGGCGACGTTCGAGCTCGGCGACCAGGGTGGCGATCAGCCTGGCGCCGGTGGCGCCGACGGCGTGGCCCAGCGCGATGGCGCCGCCGTTGACGTTGACCCGGTCGGTGTCCGGACGCAGTTCGCGTTGCCACGCCAGCACTACCGACGAGAACGCCTCATTGACCTCGAATAGGTCGATGTCGGCGATGGTGAGGTTGTTGCGCTGCAACAACTTTTGGGTCGCAGGGATCGGCCCGGTAAGCATGATGATCGGGTCGACACCGACGG
>NZ_JAVRPS010000497.1:0-3631 GCF_032162105.1 Mycobacterium sp.
CGAACCCGTCCAGACCCGCCTTGGCCGAGCCGTACACGTAGTTGGCGCGGCGCACCCGGGCGCCGGCCACCGACGAGAACACCACGACGGTGCCCTGGCCTGCCGCACGCATGGTGGCCGCCAACACGGTCAGCAGGCTGACCTGGGCGGTGAAGTCGGTGTGCACGATGGCGGCGGCGTGCGCGGGATCGGATTCGGCCCTGGCCTGGTCGCCGAGGATGCCGAAGGCCAGCACGGCGGTGCCGATGGCGCCGTGGTCGGCGACGATCGACGCGACGAGCGGGGCGTGGGAGGCCAGGTCATCGGCGTCGAACTCACGCACGTGCACGGCCGCCGCGCCTGCCGTGGTGACGGCGGCCACCTCTTCGGTCAGCCGGTCGGCGCCCCGCGCGGCAAGCACCACAGTGGCTCCGCGAGCCAGCCGCGTCGCCAGTTCGACGCCGATTTCGCTGCGGCCACCGAAAATCACCACCAGGCCCGTGTCATCCACGGCTGCGATTATGACCTGCGCTAGGTTGGGAATCGATGGCGAAGGCAACCACAAGGCTCACCAACGACGCGATGGCGTTCCTCACCGAGCGCCATCTCGCCATGCTCACCACGCTACGGTCGGACACCTCACCGCACGTCGTCGCGGTCGGTTTCACCTTCGATCCCAAGACGCACGTAGCCCGGGTGATCACCTCGGGCGGCTCGCAGAAGGCGGTGAACGCCGCTGAGCGCGGCATCGCCGTGCTCAGCCAGGTCGACGGCGCCCGCTGGCTCTCCCTGGAGGGCAGCGCGACGGTGAACTCCGACGCAGACGCGGTCCGCGACGCCGAGTTGCGCTACGCCCAGCGCTATCGCACGCCGCGGGTCAACCCGCGCCGCGTGGTCATCGAGATCCGGGTCGAGCGGGTGCTGGGGTCATCAGACCTGCTGGACCGCGGCGACTGAGGCTTCTGGCCCTTCTACAGCGGTTCGAACTGATCGACGAGCCATTGTGAACCGACCTTGACCAGGTGCATCCACACGCTGTTCGTCGCCTCGCTCGGCGCCTGGGTCCCCACGGTGGTCGTCTGGTTGATGAACAGCAGCAATTCGGCGGATGAGTCGTTTGCGCTGCTTACTCCGATCGCCGAAACAGTCGCCTCTACAGAGATGCTCTTCTGCTGTGCCCCCGGAATGACCGTCGAGTCCGCGAGACGCGTGAACGTCTCGAGGAACTCACCGGTCAGATAGCGCTCGGCCCTAGCGAGATCGGCATCAACGGTCTGTGCCCGGTAGGACAAGATCGCGACCGCCGCGTCGCTGCCAGTCGATGTGATCACGTCCCTGTCCGGTGGTGCGGGCTTCGTCGGCTGCGCCGGTTGCGCGGTGGATTCACCCTGTGAGGATGTCGAACCCCCCGATTTCAGACTCAGCACGATCGCGGTGAGACCGACCGCCACGCAGGCGATGAGAACCGCTGCCACGGCCGTCCACCACAACCGATGCGACGGTGCTCGATTCCGCATCACGGGAAGAACTCGACATTCGAGGCCAGGATCTTCCCGCTCTGGCGCTGCACGGTTATCCGCATCCGCCACTTGCGTGGCTCCTGGTTCGGGCTTGCGGCATTCCGAGTGGTGACCGCGATGGCAGCGAGCACGGTGGCGGAATTCCCCGACATCAATTCGACCGCAGTCGCTTCCACGTCGCCTGTCGACGTCGACCCCGACTGTCGCACCACATCGGCGAAACCCTTCGACCGCTTCTCGAAGTCATCATGAAAGATGCCCGTCGATGCGTCCAAGACCCGCTGGACGTCCGCGTCGATCGTCTCCGGGCTGGTGGTCGTGAGATCCAGTGCCAACCTGCTCGCCGCCTGCTGGAACTCGTCACCGTCCGCCGTGTCAGGCGCCGGAACCTCCGAGGGTTGGGTGGGATTCGGGCTTGCGGTCTGGACCGCCAATTGGTTCCGTTCGCGATCCGACACGCTGCGCAACTGGGCGCCGACGAGCACCAACAGGGCCACCAACAAGACAACCGACCCCACCAGCGCGACGTAGCGCAGTGCGCGCCGGTCAGCGTTGGGCGCCAGCCATGGATCGAGGGGCGATTCGAGATACCACCATCCATCGATCTCGCCGAAGCCGTGCATCGGCATGGCACTAGGGTCGTTGAGCGCCATCGCAGAATGCGCTTCGCGCTCGAACGGCTCGGCGAAACGCCGATCCTGCACCAGGTGAGGCGGCAACAGCTTCAGTGCAACCGTGCGCGCCGTCGCGGTGTCGTACGCCCTGAACAGCTGGATACCGTCATCGTGGCCCAACGAATCAAGGAGTTGGTACCGACCGAACGGTCGAGCGTCCATAACCAGTACCCCCGCACCTCTGGCCACCAGACTCAGTGCCAGCCAACCATATGTTTCAGCGCGGCCCCGACGACACGAATTCGCGCATGGTTGGGCGGCTAGCCTTCGACCGGTACCACGACGAGGTCGTGCGGCTGCTGATTCACGGCCATCACACCGTCACCGGTGACGACGACGATGTCCTCGATGCGTGCACCCCACTCGCCGGGAAAGTAGATGCCCGGTTCGACGCTGAACGCCATGCCCTCCCGCAGCGGAAGGTCATTGCCCGCCACGATGTAGGGCTCCTCGTGCACCGAAAGACCGATGCCGTGCCCGGTGCGGTGCACGAACGCCTCCGCCAGCCCCGCGGCTGCCAGCACGTCGCGCGCCGCAGCGTCCACCTGTTCGGCGGTCACCCCTGGCCGGACCGTCGCGACCGCCGCCCGTTGCGCCTCTTGCAGAATCGAATAGCGCCGCGCCACCTCCGGCTCGGGCGTGCCGATGCTGTAGGTCCTGGTTGAGTCCGAGTTGTAGCCGGGGTCATAGGGCCCACCGATGTCGACGACGACCACGTCACCGGCCCGCAGCTCCCGGTCGGAGCACTCGTGGTGGGGGTCGGCGCCGTTGGGGCCGGACCCGACGATGATGAACGCCACCTCCGAATGTCCTTCGGCGACAATGGCTGCCGCGATGTCGGCGGCCACGTCCGCCTCGGTCCGGCCCGGCACCAGGAACTCCGGCACCCTGGCGTGCACCCGGTCGATCGCGGCTCCCGCCTTGCGCAGTGCGTCGATCTCGGCCGCGTCCTTGATCATCCGCAGCCTGCGCAGCACATCGGTGGCCAGCACGGGAACGACGCCGAGCACCTCGGCCAACGGCAGCAGGTGCAGCGCGGGCATCGAATCGGTGACCGCAGTGGCCGCCGGCGCCCCGCCGAGCGCGTCCGCCACCAGCTGGTACGGATCCTCGCCATCCACCCAATCCCGCACGGAGAGGCCGAGTTCCGGCACCGCCGACTCCTTCAGCGAGGCCAGCTCCATTCGTGGCACCACGACGGTGGGCTCCCCCGTACCCAGAACCAGCGCGGTGAGGCGCTCGAAGGTCTGGGCCCGCGAGCCGAGCAGATAGCGCAGGTCGTAGCCGGGTGTGATGACCAACCCCGCCAGGCCGGCCGCCGCCGTGGCCTCCGCCGCAGCCTTCAGTCGGTGCGCGTACACATCGGTGCCGAATCGGCCCGTCTCGTTGGCGTGGTCCATGCCGACGAGGCTAATCCGCACGTCGGTAGCTGGCGACCTCGACCAGGTTGCCGTCCGG
>NZ_JAVRPS010000498.1:0-31064 GCF_032162105.1 Mycobacterium sp.
TTGTAGGACGGGTGGGTGCCGAGCCCGTTGGTGACGTTGGTGTTGACCACCTTCCACGCCCGCTGGGTGGCGAAGTCGACGTCCTGCTTGCCTTCGACCTCGGTGCGCAGCGCGACGTTGCGCACCACCAGCGAAAGGCCGTACGGGTTGTCCGGTCCCATGGGCTCGGCGTACGACTCGGTCATGTACGCGGTGTTGTCGGTGCCGTCGACGTCGAGATCGAGCCGGGCCACCAGAAAGTGTTGGTGGAAGGGCGCATACGTGCGTTCGTCGACCAGGGTGCCGTTGGGATTCGGCTGTCCGGGGGCCAGCGGTGTGGTGACCATGATGCCGGTGGCCCTGACCTCGCACTCGATGTTGCCGTCCTGGTAGAGCCGCCAGTAGACGAGGTACTCGTAGTTGGCGACGGTGACGTGGAAGGACACCGTCAACCGCCGCATCCGGCGCACCTCGGCGCCCGCGTCGTGGTCGACGTGCTTCCACAACACCGCGTTGTCCTCCTCGTGGATGCACACGGCGTTGGCGATGGTGTACGGCTCGCCCGTGCTGTCGTGCAGGACCGCGTCGAGGTAGCGGATCTCCCCGAGGCAGTCGCAACCGAACTCGAGCGAGGTGGTCATGAAGCCAAGACCCCACTCGCCGATGTCGAAGGCGGTGCGCCGGTAGTGGTCGGCCGACGAGTCGCGGTAGGGCACCACCATCTCGGCGAAGGACATCCGGTGGGCCACCGAGCGCGACCGGTCGCCGTCCTGATAGCGCACGGTGTGCAGGGTCATCCCCTCGCGGTAGTTGAAACCGACCCGCAACGACCAGTTCTGCCACGTCAGCAGATTGCCGTCCAGGGTGAAGGACGGACCGTCGGGCTGGGTGACGTGCAGTGGTTTGAGCGGCTCGCGCCGCGACGCTGCACGGATCCGCTCGGGAATGTGCCGTGGCACGTATTCGCCCATCACCTCAGGGGCTTCGACGCCACCCCCGGAGAACGGACCACCGTCCTCGACGCACAGCACCTCCATCGAGTTGAGGTCGATCACGCAGTGCAGTCCGCTGACGAGGTGCGCGTACGGGTTCGCGCCTGGAGCGTCCTTGAGCCACGTGTCCGACCAGCCCAGCCTGCGGCCGCGGTACTCGGGCGGGGTCATGGCGTCGCCGTAGGTCCAGGTGTCCATGAAGACGTTGTCGATGTCGGTGATGCCGCGCGTGGCCAATGCCGCCACCACCTCCGGGTGGGCCCGCAGCACCCGGTCGCATTCGACGAACTCGTCAACGGTGAAGTTGGGCTGCACGCCGGGGACGTGGTCGAACGACTCGGCACGGTCCGCGCTCAACGAGACCACGCTCTTGAAGGTGGCGTTGGCGGCCCGCTCGAAGCAGACCACCGTCGCCCGGCGGACAGGCACCGTGCCGTCATCGTCGTACGCCCGCAGCTCCGCCTTGCTCGGCTCGAGCATCTCGATCGACGCGAACCGCCAGCCGGAGTCCACGCCGTGCTCGCGTCGCAGAATCCCGGCGACGGCGCTGAATTCGTTGGCCGACAGCGGATCCAGTGGGTGAGTCACCCACCTACGCAACCACATCCGGCGATGCCACGCAGTCGGTTGACGAGATCGCGGCGGTGTCGTCAGTTGGCGGCGAGCGAGAAGCCCTCCCACGCCCGGCGCCGCTCGGCGCGAGGGTCGTACTCCAGGTGCGCGTGCCGGTCGAACACCATGACGGGTCGTTCCTTGTCGGTGTAGGCGGGCCAGCCCTCGCCAGGCAGCCCAGTCCTGCTGAAGGCCCGCCACCGCCGCTGCACGTCGTTGCTCACCCGGCGCGCCGAGCGCCGGTCCGCCGCGGCGGTCAGCAGCGATCCGAACCGGGTCCGGTAGACGTCGAACACGGCGAAGAGTTCGGTGCCGTGGGTGGCGCCCAACCCCGACCAGTGGAACGTCCGCGGCGCGTAGTCGTATCGGTAGACGTAGGTCGGCGCGTGCCTGCCGTGCGCTTCGGCGATCTGCCAGGCCGCCGTCCCGAAGGCGAAGTCACCACCGAGGCGGATACACGCGCTCGGACTCGGATAGCCCGGATACGCCTCGGTGATCCGGATCTTCGACTCGACGTCGGTGTCGGCGAGCAGGGCATCGATCATCGGCTCGGTCGTCGGCAACAACTGCAGGAAGCGGGTGAAGAGCTTGCCCTCATCGGCGTTGGTGCCGACGATGAGCGGCACCCGATGCGCGGTGCCGTCGCGCATGGCCGCAACCGGATCCTGCGGCAGGTATTCGGTGCCGAACGTCGGCCCGACGACGAAGGCTCCGCGCATCTCCTTGATCCCGCGCATCACCTTGTCGAGCGCGTCGACCAACTCCGCGGGCCGCGCGGCCATCACCGCCGCTGCCGCGTCCTGCGGCTTCACCCCGAGAACATCGGCCAGGTCGTCGGCGAAGGCCGCCGCGACCTCCGGCGGTCCTGACATACCGCTGGCCGGGCTCTCCGAAATCGCCTGTGCGAATAGGCCTTTCGCCTCCGGAACCGCCATGAGAGTGGCCACGGCGTGCGCTCCGGCGCTCTCACCGAAGATCGTCACGTTGTCCGGGTCGCCGCCGAAGACGGCCGCGTTGTCGCGAACCCACCGCAACGCCATGACGATGTCCCGCAGAAACAGGTTGTCGTCGATCGGGTTCTCCGGTGTCGACAGCGACGACAGGTCCATGCAGCCCAGCGCACCCAGCCGGTAGTTCACCGACACATACACGCAACCCCGCCGTGCCAACGCCGCCCCGTCGTAGATCGGCGTTGCCGAGCTACCCAGGATGTAGCCGCCGCCGTGGATGAAGACCATCACCGGCAGTGGATCGTCGGAGGGCGTCTCCGGCGCCACCACGTTCAGCGTCAGGCAGTCCTCGCTCGTGGGCTGGTACTTGCCCACCCCCAGCAGGGTGTACTTGCGCTCCTGCGGCGCGCAATAGGTGAACCCGTGGCAGTAGCGGACGCCCGGCCACGGCTGCACCGGCTGGGGCGCGCGGTAGCGCAGCCTGCCCACCGGCGGACGTGCGAACGGGATGGAGCGCCAACGATGCACACCGTCACGGGTGAAACCCTCGATGGTCCCGCTGTCGATGGTGACGCGTTTGGTGCGTTCGTGCATGTCTCAGACGGTAGCGAACAATTCCCGTGCCCGACGCGCCTGACACGGTGTGCCCGGTATGCCCGCTAGCCTGGCCGGCATGCGGATTGCTGTGCTCGTAGCGGCGTCTGCGCTGGTCGCGGGGTGTTCGTCCACGGTGGGTGACAACCAGCCGCCCTCGTCAGCGCTCACCACGCCCTCGTCCTCCACCACGGTCTCGTCGACCTCCAAGGCCCCGGCCACGACGCGCACGTCCGGACCAGGCGCGCCACCCGCGGCCGGCGCGGCGATTGCCGACGTCATCGCATGGATCGAAGCGGGCACGCCCGCCGACCCCACGAACTACCACTCGGCGACGCAGGCCGGCGTGACGACGCCACTGGGCGATTACGTCGCATTCGTCACCACGGGTGACGAGGCCAGCTGCGTGACCAACAAGTACCGGGACGGAGCGCTGGCCTGCCTGGTCAAGCTGACGGATCCGCCGCCCCGCCCGCCCGACTTCCCGACCGCGTGGAAGAACAACTGGGTGGACTTCGATGGCACCAGCGTCGACGTCGGATCGCCACACGGTGATCCCGGAGTGTTCGTCAATGGCACGGGCGAGGAACTGCCCGCGGGCCAGTCCCTGGCGTTCGGTGACTACCGCTGCCGGGCGGACGCGGCCGGCCTGTTCTGCGTCGACTACGCCCGCCAGACGGCGGTCAAGCTGGCCCCAGCCGGTATCGAGGGCTTCGGATGTCTGCAGAAGACCACGCCGCCACCCGACATCGGTCTGCGGCTCAGCTGCTGAGCGCGGATTCGTGCCCCGGATAGGCGTGCACGATCGCATGCGACAACGTCGGAATCGCGTGGGCGAGTTCGTGTTCGGCGTCGTGAGCCAGCCGGTGCGCCTCCGCCAAGGTCAACCGCGGGTCGACGTCCAGCTCCACGTCAGCCTCCAGTCGGTGGCCCACCCAGCGCATCCTGACCTGCCGCACCGCGCGCACGCCAAACCGCTCGGCCAGCACCCGGTGCGCGGTCGCGACCAGTTCGGGGTCGACGCCGTCGAGGAGCCTGCCGAACACGTCGCGTGCGGCAACCACCAGCACTCCGCCGATCGCGCACGCGATCACCAGCCCGACGATGGGATCGGCGAGCGGGAAGCCCAGCGCGACGCCGATGGCGCCCCCGACCACGCCCAGCGACGTCAAACCGTCCGTGCGGGCGTGCATTCCGTCGGCCCGTAGCGCCGCCGATCCGATGCGCTTGCCGACCCTGATGCGATACACCGCAACGACTTCGTTGCCCACGAACCCGATCACACCAGCGGCGGCCACCCACCCGAGATGCGACGGCGGCACCGGGTCGATCAGACGGTGCACCCCTTGGATTGCGGCGATCGCCGCCGAAATGGCGATGACCGCCAGGACGAACAGCCCGGCCAGATCCTCGACGCGGCCGAACCCGTACGTGTATCGCTGGGTGGCGGTTCGCCGGCTCATCGCGAAGGCGATCCACAGCGGAACCGCGGTGAGCGCGTCCGAGAAGTTGTGCACGGTGTCGGCGAAAAGCGCCACGGAACCCGACACCACCAGGACGGCGACCTGAGCGGCGGCGGTGATGCCGAGCACGACGAGGCTGACCTTGACCGCACGGATGCCCGCCGCGCTGTCGGCGAGGGCACCGGCGTCGTGGTGGTGTCCGTGGTGGTGTCCGTGTCCGAATCCGAGGCCCATCAGCCCGCACTCCCGTCGTGCAGGACGCGCAGCTCGCGATCGTCGAGGTGATGGGCGGGCACTCCCCCGGCGACGTGCTCAGCGTTGTGCACGGCGTCGGTGACCAGCTGACGGACGTGGTCGTTCTCCAGCCGGTAGAACATCTGGGTGCCCTCGCGCCGCGTGCGGACCAGGTGCGCCATCCGCAGCTTGGCCAGGTGCTGCGATACCGATGGTGCGGGCTTGCCGACCCGTGCGGCCAGGTCGTTCACCGACATCTCCCGATCTGCCAACGACCAGAGGAGCTGCACGCGGGTGGGGTCGGCGAGCATCCGGAACACCTCGACGACGAGGTCGGCCTGGTCGTCCGCAAGCCGGCGCGTGCACGCCTGCTTATCTGCATTCATACGCAGATAATAGCGCGCGATTACTCCGCCGGCTGGATTCGTGCCCGCACCCGCGCCGGATAGGTCTGCGTCATCCCGACCGCACCCACGAGCACGACGATCGGGATCACCCAGTTGGTCCAGTCCCTGGTCTCCGGAACCTGGGCGGCGGCGTAGCCCAGCACCGCGATCAGCGCGAACACCAGCGCCCACATCAGCGTCAGGACACGGTTGGTCTGGCGGAACGCCGGCTTCTCCCAGTCCTGAAGGGGCGGTGTCACCCTGGCGTACTGCTCGGTGAACGGGGTGAACGCCAGCGATCCCACTGCCATCACCGCCAGCACGCCGCTGGACAGGGTCGTGGAGTAGGTGTCCATCCAGTCCCGGTCGGCAGCGCCGACGATCATGGCCACGGCCGTCACTGCGACGAAGAAGGCGATGGTCACGATCTCCAGGAGTCGAGGGCCACCGAACCCCATCGACACACCGAGGATGATCGCCGAAAGCACCGCACACAGTGCGCCGTACAACCAGGTGCTCGGCCCCTCGGCCACCACCCAGTAGATGATCCACGGCGCGAACCCCACGACGGGGCTGCGTTCGAACCAGTCGTCCACACCAGAAGTTTGGCTGCTTTTACCGCGCGAGACACAAAAGTGCCCAATCTTGTCCTGAAAGGGGCACTTTTATTGGAGCCGCGCTTGCGCGGACTGCTCGCGGGTTAGGCCCGGGTCATTTCAAGCGACGCCCTTCTGCTTGAGGAGCGGGAGCACGCCCTCGGCGAACCAGTAGGCCTCCTCCAGGTGCGGGTAGCCGGACAGGATGAACTCGTCGAATCCCAGCGAGTGGTACTCGTAGATCAGGTTGGCGACCTCTTCGTGGCTGCCGACCAGCGCCGTGCCCGCGCCGCCGCGCACCAGGCCAACGCCCGCCCACAGGTTGGGGTAGATCTCCAGCTTGTCGAGCCGGCCCCCGTGCAGGGCGGTCATCCGACGCTGCCCCTCCGACTCCGACTTGGCGTGCAGCGCAGTCGCGTTCGCCACCTGATCTTCGGTGAGCTCGCCGACCAGTTCTTCTGCGACGGCCCACGCGGCGGCCGACGTGTCGCGGCTGATGGTGTGCAGCCGGATCCCGAACCGGACCTTGCGGCCGCGGGCCTCGGCCAGCGCCCGCACCTGGTCGATCTTTGCCGCGGCGGCCTGCGGGGGCTCACCCCAGGTCAGGTACACGTCGACGTACTCCGCCGCGACGGGCAGCGCGGCGGCCGACGAACCGCCGAAGTAGATCGCGGGCAACGGATCCGGCGGCGCCGACACCCTGGCGTCCTCGACGGTGTAGTAGTCACCCTTGAAGTTCACCGACTCCTCGCGCCACACCGAGTTCACCACGTGTAGGAACTCGGCTGTGCGGGAATAGCGCTCGTCATGGCCGAGCCAGTCACCGAAGCGGCGCTGCTCGACGTCATCGCCACCGCTGACGATGTTGAGCAACACCCGGCCCTCCGAAAACCGTTGCAGCGTCGCGGTCTGCTGCGCCGCCAACGTCGGCGGGACCAGTCCGGGCCGGAATGCGACCAGGAACTTGAGCCGCTCGGTCTCGGCCAGCAGCGCTGCCGCCGTCAACCACGCGTCCTCGCACCAGGTTCCGGTCGGCGTCAGGACCCCTTCGTAACCGAGCCGATCGGCGGCGCGGGCGACCTCGGCGAGGTAGCGGCGGGTCGGTGCACGGTAGTTGTCGGGCACGATGTGATGCGAAGAGGCGTGCGACGCACCGACGATCGAGCGGCTGTCGCCGTTGGTGGGTAGGAACCAAAAGAATTTGGCTGGCATTTTGCTCCTAGTTGGTGCTGATCAGCAGGGGCCGAAGGGCATCGTTGTATCGACGGTCGACCCAGTCGGCGAACTTCGGTGCCGAGGCGATCTGGCCGGATTCGGCGAACAGGTCGGCGAGCTTCTGCTCAGACGAAATTACCTCGTCGTCGAGCTCGGTGGGCAGGCGCAGGCTGCGCGACTGCGACACCTCGGCGACCTTGGGATCCAGACCGACCGCGGCCGCGTAGCTCTTCGCCCATTCCTCCGGGTGTTGCTGGGCCCACCCGGCGGCCTTCTCGAAGCGAATCAGCAGATCGGCGAGTGCGGTGTTGCGCTTCGGGTCGGCCAACGTCTGGTCGGACGCGATGCCGAACCAGTAGCCGTTGGTCACGTCCTTGGCCTGACCGATGCTGCGCACCGGCAGCTGCTCGGCGGCCTGTGCGGTGTAGGGATCCCAGATCGCCCACGCGTCGGCCTCCCGCTGGGTGAACGCCGACAGCGCGTCGGCGGGTTGCAGGAACACCAGCTGCACGTCGGCCGGCGTGAGCCCGGCCTTCTTCAGCTGGGCCAGGATGTGGCCGTGCGCGGAGCTGCCCTTGCCGACCGCGATGCGCTTGCCGCGCAGCTCGGCGATGGACGTGATGGGCGAATCGGCGCGGACCAGGATCTGATCACCGATACCGCCCCCGTTGTAGGCCGAGACGACCTTCACCTTCGCGTTGGACGCCGCGCCGAAGATCGGCGGGGTGTTTCCGGTGATCGCGAAGTCGATCTTGCCCGCGGTCGCCGCCTCCACCTGCGGCGGGCCCGAGGTGAAGGTGGAGAACACCACCTTGTAGGGCAGGTTGTCCAGTGCTCCGGCGGCGCGCAGAAGCGACTCGGTGCCGCCCTTCTGGTCACCGACCTGCAGTGTCACGTCGGACAGTTCGGTCAGCGGCACGGTGGCAGGGGCCTGCTGGGCGCCCGCGTTCTCTTCGCGCGATACGCAGCCGGCCACCAGGCCAACCAACGTCAGCAGTGCCGCGACGCGTACCGCGATGGTCATGCGGGTTCTTGACCCGGAATCAGGCATGGTCGTTCCTTCGGGTTGGGCTTCGAGGTCGTCAGATCTGGACGCCGAGCTTGTCGAGCAGCTCGGCGCGGTAGCGCTCGGTGTTGGCCGACGGGTCCGACGGCGAACGCCGCACGTCGTCGATGACCATGGTGTGCACGACCCGTCCTTCGTCGAGCACCAGCACCCGGTCGGCGAGCGCGACCGCTTCGTCGACGTCGTGGGTAACCAACAGCACCCCGAATCGGTGTTCCCGCCACAGCTCCAATAACAGTGCCCGCATGCTCAATCGGGTCAGCGCATCGAGGGCGCCGAACGGCTCGTCGAGCAGCAACAGAGCAGGATCGGCGACCAGCGCCCTGGCCAGCGAAACCCGTTGCGCCTGTCCGCCGGACAGCGTGAGCGGCCAGGCGCCCGCGCGGTCGGCAAGACCCACATCGGCCAGCGCGCGATCGGCGCGGGCCACGGTTTCCGACCTCGAGAGCCTGCTGCGGGTCAATCCGTAGACGACGTTGGTTCGCACGTCGCGCCACGGGAACAGGCGCGGCTCCTGGAACGCCATCGCGGGCGCGCCTGCGACCACGCGTTCACCGGTGTGGTCGGTCGAAAGACCCGACAACACCCGCAGCACCGTCGATTTGCCCGAGCCGCTGCGGCCGATGAGCGCGACGATCTCGCCCTTGCCGATCTGCACGGAAACGTCCACGAGGACGTGATGCCCGCCGTACCACTTGTCGACGTGGCGCAGTTCGCCTGCGGTGCCGGTCTTTCGTTCGGAAGTGACGGTCAAGAGCGGTACCTCAGGGCTCGGCGTTCCATGGCGCGGACGACGGCGTCGGTGCCGATGCCCAGCAGGGCGTAGACGATCAGGCCGAAGATGATGATGTCGATGCGCAGGAAATCGCGGGCGTTGTTGATCAGGAAGCCTATTCCCTTGTCGGCGTTGATCTGCTCGGCGACGATCAGCGTGAGCCAGGCGATGGCCAACGACTGCCGCAAACCGACCAGCACCTGCGGTGCGGCGCTCGGCACGATGATGGTACGGAACCGCTGCCAGAACGAGAAGCCAAGCACCTGAGCGGTTTCGAAGAGTTTCGGGTCGACCTGGCGGATCGCCGAGAACGTGTTGAGGTACAGCGGGAAACTGACGCCGAGTGCCACCAGCAGCACCTTCGGCAACTCACCGATGCCGAACCACAGGATGAACAACGGGATCAGGCCGAGGTGTGGAAGCGCGCGGACCATCTGCATCGGCGGGTCCACGGTCGCCTCGAACCATCGGGACAGGCCCACCGCGGTGCCCAGCGTGACGCCGATCAGCCCGCCGAGGATCAAGCCTTCGACCACCCGGACCCCCGACACCCGCAGCGCATCGGCGAGTTGACCGTTCTTGATGAGTTCGATCCCGGCTTCGAGGATCAGCGACGGGGCTGGCAGCACGTCCTGCGAGATCAACCCGATCGCGCTACCCAACTGCCAGAGCGCCAGCAGGAGAATCGGAGAAAGAAGCCGGATCACGCCCCACTTGTGCTGCCGCAGACCCACTTTAGCCGTCGGTGAGGCCACCGTGGTCACGGCGGCGGGTTCGACGGGAGTGGTCACGATGCAGCGACCCTAAGCATCGGCGCGAACCGCGGGAAGGGTTCAACTCTGGCTGACGCAAACGGAACAGCCCTGCCGGCGATGGCCGGCAGGGCTGTTGGTGGAGCGGTTCGCTCAGGCGAAGCGCGTGTTGCCCGTCACCAGATCGCCGGTGACGTCGGTGCCGTTGATCTTCGAGGTCAGCTTGTTGTTCGCCAGCTTCACCGACTGGTCAGCCTGCTGCAGGATCCGCTTGTTGCGGACCGTGGCCTGGAACTGCGCGTTGTTGAGCTGCTGCAGTTCGGCCTGCTCGAAGTCGCGGCTGGTGATGCCGCCGTTGAACTGCACACCGGTCACCGAGCCGTCGGGACGCACGATCCAGGAGGCGCGCACGCCGTCGAGGGCCGCGGTGTACATGCCTGCCGGAGCGGACACGGGAGCGGCGGTGAAGTCGTAGCTGACGCCGTTCATCGTCAAGGCGCCCTTGACGTCCGAGCCGGTGAATGACGCGTTCAACGTGTCGCGGAACTTGTTCTTGATGTCGATCGCCCCGGCGGCCTGGTTGCCGAAGAACCACGCCTCGTCGTCGACGCCGTTGCAGGCGTAGGCGGTGATGTCGTTACCGTCGACTGAGATGCCGATCGTCATCTTCTTTCCGTCCTTCTCCATGTCGGCCATGTACCGGGCCGAGGTGGGGAAGGGCGCGGCCGTCGCGGGTGCCGACGACGGCGATGCCTGCGAGGGCGTCGCTTCCGTGGACGAGCCGCTCGAGCAGGCGGTCAGGGTGCCCAACGCGATCATCGCGCTGACACCGATGAGCAGGGTGCGGAACTGTTTTCTCATGTGACCAGCATGAATCGCGTCGCGCGGCGGTGCATGGAGAATGTATGGAGATTGCGTGGAGATCTGAACGAGCCCCGATCAGACCCCGATCAGTCCGCCAGGAAGGACTCGAGCTCGGAACAGAACACCTGCCAGGCCGGCTCGGTCTCGGTCAGCAGGTGGTTGTTGCTCGCCAGTGCCACCAGCCGGGAGTCCGGGATTAGGGCGGCGAGCTCCTCGCCGTAGCGCATCGGAACCCGGTGGTCGTCACGGGAGTGCATGATCAGCGTCGGACACGACACCCGTTGCGCCAGCTCGCGGACGTCGATTCGGGCGAACTCCTCGAGGAAGCGCACCGCGTTGTCCGGGGACGTGGTGCGGCGCTGCAGGTGGTCGAACGCCTCCCAATCCGCGCGGGAGCCGTCGGGCAGGAACTGCGCGGCGAACACCTGCCGGAACGCAGGGTCATCCCGACCCCAGCCGACCCTGGCGAGGTCGAGATCCAATGCGGCCGCACGCCTCTCCGCATCGTCGACGGCCCGCACCGCACGGCCCCTTGCGTAGGACGAACACAGGATGAGCTTGGTGACCTGCTCGGGATGCTTGGCCGCGTAGGCCACTGCCACCGCGCTGCCCTGGGACACCCCGAGAAGTGGAAATCGTTCCAGCCCGAGCGCTTCGACCACCGACTCCAGATCCGTCACCCAGTCGTCGAACGTGAAATCGGCTGCTTCCCAATCGGATAGCCCGCAACCGCGCTCGTCGTACCGGATGAAGGTGTGCCGGGCGGCGAGATCGCGAACCCAGTGTCGCCAGACGGGGCTCTCGATGTCGTAGCCGAGGTGGGTCATCCAGTTCGCGGCCCGGACCAAGGGCGGGCCGTCCCCCGCCACCGCGTACGCCAACCGCACTCCGTCGGCAGCCCGGCAGAACGCGATGTGCTGGCGCGGCGGCGGCGTCGATTCGGGCACAGTGGCCTGAGGCGCCGCATCGACGACGATCGTGCCGACGAACTGATACCCGCGGCCGCGGACCGTCCGGATGAAGCGCTGCGACTCGCCATCGTCGCCAAGCGCGTGCCGAACCGCCTTGATCCGGCTGGTCAATGCCGCCTCGCCGACGAAGCGCCCACCCCACACCGTGTCGAAGAGTTCTTCCTTGGTGACGAACCGGTCGTGGTTGCTGACCAGGTGGGTCATCACGTCGAAAACCTGTGGTTCGACCTTGATCACGTCGCCGCCTCGACGCAGTTCGTAACGGCCGGTGTCCAACACGAAGTCGTCGAAACGCCACACCCGACCGGATGCGGTCGGTTCCGGGGTTGACTCCGCGGACGACAGGGTCACGATGTTCCGATCTCGAGGTTGCCGATCCCGTTCGGTGGTCTTGGTGGTCATCGTAGCTGTGAGGCGTCTGTGCTGGTGCGATCGCGACGCCGATCGCAGCACGCGCCGACACGCCGGCGGTGCAGGCCGGATCAGCGCCAGCCGTCGGCCGCCTTGGCCGCGCTCATCAGGGCGTCGCACAGTTCGCGCAGTTCAGCGGGCTTGGCACCTTCGTCGATGGCCGTCGCGAGGTCCTCGGCGGCACACCGGACCTCGAAGACGCGGTCGGACAGCTGAGACGCTTCATCCGCGGTCAGTACCACTGAGTCGGGTGACAGCGACGTGCCCTTCACCATGGCGCGTTGCTCGTAGGCACGTTGCCGACACGACTGCCTGCAGTACTGCCGACGCCTGCCCACCCCCGCGTCCGAGACCTCGCGGCCGCACCAGCGGCAAGGCTGCGTACGACGGCGTCGTCCGATTACGAGTGTCACGGAACCCGACTCTAAACCGCTGGCAGCACCGATCCCGGTATCATGGGTGTCTGAGTCGGGAACTTCGCGAGATTCGAATGCGTTGATTCCCCGGACCAATCGCATGACGAGGAGATGTTGACGATGGCTGATCGTGTCTTGAGGGGCAGTCGCCTCGGAGCCGTGAGCTACGAGACCGACCGCAACCACGACTTGGCGCCGCGTCAGGTGGCCAGGTACCGCACCGACAACGGCGAGATCTTCGAGGTTCCGTTCGCCGACGACGCCGAGATCCCTGGCACCTGGCCGTGCCGCAACGGCATGGAGGGCGCCCTCATCGACGGCGACGTGCCCGAGCCCAAGAAGGCGAAGCCGCCGCGCACCCATTGGGACATGCTGCTGGAGCGCCGCTCGGTCGAGGAGCTGGATGAGCTGCTCAAGGAGCGGCTCGACATCATCAAGACCCGCCGCCGCGGCTAGCGGACGACGCCGCGGGCGCGATCGAGGCGCCCACGCAGACCCCACTCGGCGACCTTGAAGATCGCCTCACGGATGTTCGACCCGCTCATCTTGGATTGGCCCAGCTCCCGTTCGGTGAACGTGATGGGCACCTCGACGACGACGAATCCGGCGCTGATCGTCCGCCAGGTCAGGTCGATCTGGAAGCAGTAGCCCTTGGAGTCGACAGCGCTGAGGTCGATCTTCTCGAGAACCTCGCGCCGGTAGGCGCGGTAGCCGGCGGTGATGTCGTTGACGTCGACGCCAAGCAGGATTCGCGAGTACCCGTTGGCCGTCTGCGACAGCACCATCCGCCTGCGGGGCCAGTTGCGCACCGTTCCGCCCGGGATGTAGCGCGAGCCGATCGCCAGGTCGGCGCCCGCGTCGACGGCGTCGAGCAGCCGGTACAGCTCTTCGGGGGCGTGCGAACCGTCGGCGTCCATCTCCACCAGAACCGAGTAGCCACGGCCAAGGCCCCAGGCGAATCCGGCCAGGTAGGCGGCCCCGAGGCCGGCCTTGGTGATGCGGTGCATCACGTGGATGCGGTCAGGGTCGGCCAGCGACAGGTCGTTGGCCAGTTCACCGGTGCCGTCGGGGCTGCCGTCGTCGACGACGAGGATGTGGACGTCGGGCCGCGCGCTGTGCACCCTGCCGACGATGAGCGGCAGATTGTCCCGCTCGTTGTAGGTCGGAATGATGACCAGCGTGCGTTGACTCAGGCGGTCGCCACCTGCGGTCATGCGCGATCCCGCTGCGCTTCTCGCTCCACGGTCATGCGCGATCCCGCTGCGCTTCTCGCTCCACGGTCATGTCGCTCCTTCGGCGTCGGTCGCCTTCTTCCGGCGACGCACGAAGCCTCCATTGTGCAGTATTGCCGCGGCCACGGACGCAACACCGATGGCAACGAGTAGTCCTTGGACGATCGGGCCCCCCCTGGTTGCGGGCGTGAGCCCCGACTTGAGCCGGACCTGGGTGTCCAGGTACGCGGGCTCGAAGAAGGCGGTGTGGGCCACCTCGTGGCCGTCCGGCGCGATCACCGCGCTGATGCCGGTGGTGCCCGCCACCACCGTGTAGCGATCGTGTTCGACGGCCCGCAACCGGGCGAACGCGAGTTGCTGGGCGCTCATCGCCTCGGTGAACGTGGCGTTGTTGGCGGGCACCGCGAGCACTTGTGCGCCATTGAGCACGGACTCACGGGGGGCACGGTCGAAGATCACCTCCCAGCACGTGGTGACCCCGATCGGGATGCCCCCGGCATTGACTACTCCATTGCCGGTGCCAGGCACGAAGTAGCCTGCCCGGTCCGCGAACGACGACAGGTGCGCGAAGAAACTGCGCCACGGCAGATACTCGCCGAACGGCTGCACGATCTGCTTGTCGTGCCGCTCGCCCGGACCGCTCTGCCCATCCCACACGATCACCGAGTTGGTCGATACCGGGTTGTCGGGGCTGTAGCCGGGCGCGGCGAGCACGGCGCCGACCAGAATCGGCGCGTGCACCGCGTTGGCCGCCGCCGAGATGACCTCGGCCGCGTCGCGATTCCGGATCGGGTCGATGTCCGACGAGTTCTCCGGCCAGATCACGACAGCGGGCTGCGGCGCCCGGCCTGCACGCACGTCCTCGGCGAGCAGCATCGTCTCGCGAACGTGGTTGTCCAGCACCGCACGCCGCTGGGCGTTGAACTCCAGCCCCAGTCGCGGCACGTTGCCCTGCACCGCGGCGATCGTGACCGCCTGGTCGTCACCGGCGCCCAATCCCGACTGGCGCACGTGCGGCCCGGCCAGCGCCACGATGAGCAGGACGACCACGATGCAGACGCCGGGTATCACCACCGCCGGCGGCGCAGCAGCGCCTGCGCGCGGAACGTGGCGCCACCGCTGCACACCCTCCATCACGATCGCCGCCACGCTGAAACCGACCAGCACCACCGCGAACGACACCAGCGGCGCACCGCCGAAGTGCGCGATGGGCAGCAGCGGGCTGTCGGATTGACTGAATCCGACCACGCCCCAGGGAAATCCACCGAACGGCACTGTCGACTTCAGCCATTCCATCAGCGCCCATAGACCGGCGAAGGCCACCGGCCAGCCGGGGAGCCGCCGCACGGCGATGGCAGCGAGCCCGAACAGGCCGGGAAACAGGGCTTCCATGGTCGACAGCGCCAGCCACGGAAACGGCCCGACCAATCCACTGATCCATGGCAACAACGGGATGTAGAAGGCCAGACCGAAGAGCAGTCCGTAGCCGAACCCACCGGCGGGTCGGGTGGCCGGGTGGGTGAACACCCAGGCCAGCAACGCGAACGCGGCGAACGAGAAGTACCACCAGCTGAACGGCGGAAAGCTGACGCACAGCAGCAGACCCGCCGCGATGGCCGCGGACAGGCGCAGTGCCCGGGGCTCCAGTGCCCGCCGGAGCCGTGCGGCGATTCGTGCCCATCGCGTGGCCGGCGCCGCAGCGTCGGGGGCCTCGTCAGCGTCGGGGGTCTCGTCGGCGTCGGGAGCGCCCTTTCCCTCTTCCTTGGTGTCGGTGGTCTCCTCTACGACGAGGTCCTCCTCGGCGGCGAGGTCCTCGTCGACAGCGAGGTCCTCGTCGGCAGCGAGGTCCTCGTCGACGGCGTCCCGCACCGCGGGAAGGATCTCGGTGGCGTCACCGGGTCGGGACCAGTAGCGCCTGCGCTTCGGGTCAGCCATGGATGGCGACACCCCGGTGCACCGTCTGGCGGCACGTCGGCAGCGGGTCGTCGGCGCCGAGCCGGGGCAGGGCGGGCACCCGCGCCCGCGGGTCGGTGGACCAGCGCTGCACCGTGTCGGCCGGTGCCGCGACCTCGAGACCCTCGCGTCCTCCTTGAACGTCCCACACCGCGTAGGAGGCAAGCGCACCCGGCGCCAGCGTCCCGGTGACGCCGTCGCGCACCCCACCGGCGCGCCACGAGCCGCGGGTGGCGGCCGCGAACGCCGCACGGGCCGAGATCGCGCTACCCGGTGTCTGGTGCCGTATCGCCGCACGCACGGTCGCCCACGGATTCATGCTGGTCACGGGGCTGTCCGAACCGAAGGCAAGTGGCACGCCTTGGGATGCTAACAGGGCGAACGGGTTGAGCAGCCTGGCTCGGTCCGCGCCAAGGCGAAGGGCGTACATGCCGTGCGAACCGCCCCATGCCGCGTCGAAGTTCGGTTGCATGCTGGCCACCACGCCCAGCGCGCCGAGTCGGCCTGCCTGCTCGGCGGTCACCATCTCCAGATGCTCCAGTCGGTGACCGCACCGGGCGACGGCGGGAGCACCGAACCGATCGGCGATGCGGTCAAGTGCATCGACCACCGCCGCGGCCGCGGCGTCGCCGATGACGTGGAACCCGGCCGTGATTCCGGCTTCGGTGCATGCGCTCAGGTGAGTTTGGACGGCCTCGGCGTCCAGGTAGGCGTTGCCGCAGGTGTGCGGCGCGTCGGCGTAGGGATCTTGCAGCCACGCGGTGCGCGATCCGAGTGCGCCGTCGACGAACAGATCACCGGCCAACCCGTGCGCGCCCGTCTCGGCGTGCAGCGCCCGCGCCTCCTCGGCCGTGCGCACGGCCTCACCCCAGTAGCCGACGATCTCAACGCCGTGGTCGAGCGTGCGCAGCGCCTGCCAGTCGCCGATGCCGCCGATCTCGGGTCCGGCGCACTCGTGCACCGCGACGATCCCGGAACGCGCAGCGAGGTCCAGCGCGGCGACGCGGGCGTCGCGCAACTGTGTCGGCGTCAACATCTTCCGCGCCGCGGCCCTGACCAGGTGATGGGCGCCCGCCGTGAGCGGCAGTTGCGCGGCGTAACCGGTCGCGGTCGCCAGGTCGGGCACCAGTTGCCGCAGCCCCGAGGACGCTTGCGCGGAGTGCACGTCGACCCGTGCCAGGTAGGCCGGCCGCCCACCGAGGACGGCGTCCAGCTCCTGGGTGGTCGGCGGAACGCTTCGGGGCCAATCGGTTTCGTCCCAGCCGTGCGCCCAGATGGGGCCGTCGGGGTGGCGGTGCGCGTAGTCGGTGACGAGCCGCAGCAGGTCCTCCAGCGAGGCGGCCGCGCGCAGGTCGAGACCGATCACGGACAGTCCGGTCGCGGTGAGGTGGACGTGGCTGTCGACGAACGCGGGCGCCACGAAGCCGTCGTCCAGATCGACGACGTCGGCGTCGGGAAATTGCAGACGCCCCACGTCGTCACTGCCGAGCCACACCACGGTCTCGTCGCGAACCGCCATCGCCGTCGCATCCGGCATCGCCGGGCTGTGCACCCGGCCGTTGACGAGCAGTGTCGTCAAGCTAGTCGGTGTGCGGTGGCAGGCTGCGCGGGTCGACCGGGGTGACGTCGTCCGTCACGTCGACGACCTCACCATCGATGTAGTCGCCGCGCCCGGGCGGATACCCGCCCGCGGTGGTGACGATCAGCGGCACCCGGAACAGCCCGCGGGCGGCCAGCGCCGTGACGGCCGGACGCGCAAGAGCGCGGGTGGGCGGCAGGAGCAGCAGGACGCCGAGCACCGAGGTGACCAGCCCGGGGACCACCGTCAAGATGGTGCCCAGCGCGACCAGGACGCCGTCGGAAAGGGCGCCGCGGGGTGCGGCCAGCCCCGACTGCAGCCGCTGAATCTGGCGCTTGACCTGCGAACCGGCCAGCGCGAGGCCGAGCGCGAAGGTGCCGATGAGCAGGAGCACGGTCCAGCCGAAGCCGATCGTGGACGCCAGTCCGACCACCACCGCCAGCTCGACGAGGGCGTAGACGAGGAATAGCCGCATAGCCATGTCGTGTCAACGCCTCGGAACCGGCAAGGGTTCCTAAGCCGCCTTCAGCTCGAGGCCGACGCTCTTCTGGTCAAGCTTGCGGAGCTTCACGTAAAGGCCAAACGTCCAGCCCATGAAGCCGTACCGCTTGGTGATGGCCCGCTGCACACGGTCGTACTCGGACTTGTCGAGGACCGTGGCGACGGCGTCAACCGGCTCGCTCTTCGGATTTCCGCGCATGTCGCAGACGGCGACGGTGACGCGTGGCGTGTTGCGGATCCGCTTGATCTTCCACGAATCCTCCTCAGTCGTGACCAACAGGCGGTCGCCGTCGGGCGCGGCCCAGATGGCCGTTGGCTTGGGCCTGCCGTCCTTGGTGAAGGTGGTCAGCAGGATGTACTTGGAATTGGCGACCTCGGCGAAGGTGAGAGCCACGGCTCAGCTCACCGCCTTGAGCTCGATCGACACGTTGTTCTTCATGCCGCCGCGCAGTTTCGAGAACAAGTTGAACGTCTTGCCCACCAGGCCGTACCGCTTGCCGATCGCGTTGTACGTGGCGCCGTTGACCGACTTGTCCAGGATCACGGCGGTCGCCTCGACCGCTTCCCCCTTCACGTTGCCGCGCATGTCGCACTTGGCGATGGTCACGCGCGGCGTGTTGCGGATCCGCTTGACCTTCCAAGACGTTTCCTGAGTGATCACCACCAGGCGGTCACCGTCCGGTGCAGCCCAGATGGCCGTTGGCTTGGGCCTGCCGTCCTTGGTGAAGGTGGTCAGCAGGATGTACTCGGAATTGGCGACCTCGGCGAATGTGACCGTCATGCGACCCAATCTAGCCGCCCCCGGCCGTCAGCCCTCGAGGTCGCCCTCGGCCTCCAGCAGCACCCGGCGCAGGCCGTCGAGGGTGGCCGCGTCCGGCTCCGCCCACATTCCGCGGCCTGCGGCTTCGAGCAATCGCTCCGCCATGCCGTGCAGCGCCCACGGATTGGATTCGGCCATGAACTTGCGGTTCTCGTCGTCCAGCACGTACTCCCCGGCCAGCCGTTCGTACATCCAGTCGGCCATCACGCCCGCGGTGGCGTCGTAGCCGAACAGGTAGTCGACGGTGGCGGCCATCTCGAACGCGCCCTTGTACCCGTGCCTGCGCATCGCCTTCATCCAGCGGGGGTTGACCACGCGAGCCCGGAACACCCTGGTGGTTTCCTCCGACAACGTGCGGGTGCGCACCGCGTCGGGGCGGGTGTTGTCGCCGATGTAGGCGGCGGGTGCCTGCCCGGTCAGCGCACGGACGGTGGCCACCATGCCACCGTGGTACTGGAAGTAGTCGTCGGAGTCGGCGATGTCGTGCTCACGGGTGTCGGTGTTCTTCGCCGCCACCGCAATTCGTCGGTACTGGCGGTTCATGTCGTCGGCGGCCGACACCCCGTCGAGGCCGCGACCGTAGGCGAAGCCGCCCCACGCGGTGTAGACCTCGGCCAGATCGGCGTCGTCGCGCCAGTTCTTGCTGTCGATGAGCTGCAGCAGCCCTGCGCCGTAGGTGCCGGGTCTCGAGCCGAAGATCCTGGTCGTCGCGCGCCGCTGGTCGCCGTGGTCGGCGAGGTCGGCCTTGGCGTGCGCGCGGACGTAGTTGGCGTCGTCGGGTTCGTCGAGTCCGGCGACCAGGCGAACGGCGTCGTCGAGCATCGCCACGACGTGCGGGAACGCGTCACGGAAGAAGCCCGAGATCCGGACGGTGACATCGATGCGGGGCCGGTCCAGTTCGGCCATCGTCATCGCCTCGAGGTCGACGACTCGTCGCGACGCGTCATCCCAGACCGGCCGAACACCAAGCAGCGCAAGGATTTCGGCGATGTCGTCACCGGAGGTGCGCATCGCCGAGGTGCCCCATACCGACAGGCCGACCGACTGCGGCCAGCGCCCGTAGTCGTCGCGATATCGGGCCAGTAGCGAATCCGCCATCGCCGTGCCGGTCTCCCAGGCCAGCCGCGACGGCACGGCCTTGGGATCGACGGAATAGAAGTTCCGGCCGGTGGGCAGCACGTTGACCAGCCCGCGCAGCGGCGATCCGGACGGGCCGGCCGCGATGAATCTTCCGTCAAGGGCACGCATAACCTGGTCGATCTCCGCCGAGGTGCCCGCGAGCCGGGGCACCACCTCGGTCGCCGCGAATCGCAGCACCGTGGCGACGTCCGGATTGGCGGTCAGCGAATCGACCTGCTCGGGATTCCAGCCCGTCTTCTGCAGCGCGGCCACCAGCCCGCGCGCCTGCTCCTCCGCAACGTCGACGGCGCCACGGACGTCGGTGCCGTCCTCGGCCAGCCCCAGAGCCTGACGCAACCCGGGAACCGAACTGTCGCCACCGAATAGCTGTCGGGCACGCAGGATGGCCAACACCAGATCCACCTGCGGCTCCCCCGCGGGCGCCTGCCCGAGGATGTGCAGGCCGTCGCGGATCTGGACGTCCTTGATCTCGCACAGCCAGCCGTCGACGTGGAGAATCATCTCGTCGAACGAGTCCTCGTCCGGCCGCTCGGTCAGCCCCAGGTCGTGATCCATCTTGGCCGCCCGCATCAGCGTCCAGATCTGCTGACGGATGGCGGGCAACTTGCCGGGGTCGAGGGTGGCGATGTTGGCGTGTTCGTCGAGGAGTTGCTCCAATCGCGCGATGTCGCCATAGGTTTCGGCGCGTGCCATCGGCGGGATGAGATGGTCGATCAAGGTGGCGTGCGCCCGGCGTTTGGCCTGGGTGCCCTCGCCGGGGTCGTTGACCAGGAACGGGTAGATCAGCGGCAGATCACCGAGCGCGGCGTCGGTGCCACAGGTCGCCGACATGCCCAGTGTCTTGCCCGGCAGCCACTCGAGGTTGCCGTGCTTGCCGAGGTGCACCACCGCGTCGGCGCCGAAGCCGCCGTCGGCCACCGACATGTTTAGCCAGCGGTAAGCGGCAAGATAGTGGTGGCTGGGCGGCAGGTCGGGATCGTGATAGATGGCGACCGGGTTCGCCCCGAATCCGCGCGGCGGCTGCACCATCAGTACGGCGTTGCCTGCCTGCATGGCGGCGATGACGATGTGGCCGTCGAGATCGGCGCTGCGGTCGACGAAGAGGTCACCGGGTGGCGGCCCCCAGTGTTCGACGACCTGGTCGGTCAGCGCCGCAGGCAAGGTGGCGAACCACTCGCGATACACCTTGGCGGGCAACCGGATCGGGTTCCCGGCCAGCTGTCCCTCGGTGAGCCAGTCCGGGTCCTGGCCGCCACGTTCGATCAACGCGTGAATCAGGGCGTCCCCGTCCTGAGCCTCGACGCCGGGCACGTCGCCGATCAGGTAACCGGCGTCGCGCATCGCCTGCAGCAGCGCAACGGCGCTGGCCGGGGTGTCCAAACCGACGGCGTTGCCGATGCGGGCGTGCTTGGTGGGATACGCCGAGAACACCACCGCCACCCGCTTGTCGTGGACGGGGATCGTTCGGAGCCTGGCGTGCCGCACGGCCAGTCCGGCCACCCGAGCACACCGTTCGGGATCGGCGACGTAGGAGATCAGTCCCTCGTCGTCGATCTCCTTGAACGAGAACGGAACCGTGATGATCCGGCCGTCGAATTCCGGAACTGCGACCTGCGTCGCAACGTCCAGCGGACTGAGGCCGTCATCGTTGCCGTCCCACTGAGCGCGAGAAGTGGTCAGGCACAGCCCCTGCAGGATCGGGACGTCGAGTGCCGCCAGGTGCGCGACATTCCAGCTGTCGTCGTCACCGCCGGCTCCGACGGTGGCGGGAATGGCTCCCCCGGCGGCCAACACCGTCACCACCATCGCGTCGGCGGTGGTGAGCGTGTCGAGCAGTTCGGCGGCCGGGGTGCGCAACGACGCACAGTACACCGGCAGCGCGCGACCGCCCGCCGATTCGATGGCCTGGCATAGCGATTCGATGTAGGCGGTGTTGCCTGCCAGGTGTTGGGCGCGGTAGAAGAGCACCGCGATGGTCGGGCCGTCGACATCGGAGCGGCCTGCCCCCGGACGCTCCATCAGCCCCCACGTCGGCGTGCTGACCGGCGGCTCGAACCCGATGCCGGTCATCAGCACCGTGTCGCACAGAAAGGCATGGAGCTGCCGGAGATTGTCGACGCCGCCCTGGGCCAGGTAGATGTGCGTCTGCAACGCGATGCCCGCGGGCACGCTGGAGCGGTCCATGAGGTCGGCGTCGGGGGCCTGTTCACCGCTGACGACGACCGCGGGCACGCCGCTGGCGAGAACCTTGTCGATGCCGTCGTCCCAGGCCCGGAAACCACCGAGAATGCGCACCACGACCACGTCGACACCGGACAGCAGCTCGATCAGCTCGTCGGGCAGCAGCCGGGACGGGTTGGCCCACCGGTAGCCGGCGCCGCTGGTGCGGGCCGTGATCAGGTCGGTGTCAGACGTCGACAGCAGTAGAACGGTGGGCGACGAAGCTGACTCCGAGCGAGGTGGGGGCGTCACCCACCATTCGTACCGCACCGACGCCGCGGGTTGTGACGTCGGCGACCGGTCAGTCAGCGGTCAGAGTTGCCCCAGCGGCCGTACCACGACTGGGGGTACGGCAGACCGGCGGCGACGATGAGCAGCACCACTACGGCAATGAATGCGACGAGTGCGAACATTTCAATCCTCCTGGCCCCCCAAGTGCCTCCATCCACGGTGATGGGGCAAAGGAAGTTCACGAGAAACGTACGACCGATGGGCCCGAACAAGGCGCTTTAGTGTGCGATGGAACACACCTGCCAAGGACGTGACGCAGCTCACATTCGCGACGGAGCTTGGCGATTTCGAATCGCGGCCAGCGAAATACTGGCCGCGGCGTGGGGAATCTGCGGAAATCGACGCGTGGCCAACTTCCCCAACATCGTGAAACTCGGCGCGAACATCGGCGCCCGGATCGACGGCGTACAGCTCGGCGGCGACCTCCCCGAGGCGACCGTCAACGTGATCAACGACGCCCTCTTGACGCACAAGGTGATCTTCTTCCGCGACCAGGACCATCTCGACGACGACGGACAGCTCGCGTTCGCCAGACGCCTCGGGACGCCGACCACCGCACACCCGACGGTGACCTCGCGGGGCGAGCGGGTGCTGCCGATCGATTCCCAGTACGACAAGGCCAACAGCTGGCACACCGACGTGACGTTCGTCGACCGGATCCCGAAAGCCTCTCTGCTGCGCGCGGTCACGCTGCCCGAGTACGGCGGCACCACGACGTGGGCGTCGACCGAGGCGGCCTACGACCAGTTGCCCGCTCCCCTGCGCGCGCTGACCGAGAATCTGTGGGCGGTGCACACCAATCAGTACGACTACGCCGAGAGCTACTACGCCGGTAAGGCCGAGACCCTGACCGATGCGGAGCGGGAGTACCGCGACGAGTTCGTCTCGGAGTACTACGAGACGGAGCATCCGGTGGTGCGCGTGCACCCGGAGACGGGCAGGCGGGTGCTGCTGCTCGGCCACTTCATCAAGCAGTTCGTGGGGCTGGGCAGCACCGAGTCGGCGGCACTGTTCCAGCTGTTGCAGAACCGGGTCACCAAGTTGGAGAACACCGTTCGTTGGTCTTGGCTGCCAGGCGACCTGGCCATCTGGGACAACCGGGCCACCCAGCACTACGCAGTGGCCGACTACGACGACCAGTACCGTCGACTGAGTCGCATCACGCTGGCAGGCGACGTCCCCGTCGACGTGCACGGCACGCCAAGCCGCGTGATCGCTGGCGACGCGTCGCACTACTCGGACGTGGTGGTACCGCTGGCGGGTTGAGCTCCCCACCAACGGAGCACCGTCCGTCCCGTATCTACAGCCGGTACATCTCCCGCGACATGGCTGCGTCGTCCATGAAGTCGTAGCGCCGCGGCGGATAGACCCGCGGGGTGCGCCGCTCATCGTTGGAACCGCTGGCGGCCTCAGCGGTGGTGAAGAGCCGCCCGATCGCCGTCCACCACCGGGTGCCGGTGGTGCGCGGTGTCGGCGACACCGCGGCGGTCGCGAACATCACGTCCTGCTCGGTGATCAGAACCGGCGCGGACCCCTCGACCACCGCGCCGGTTCCGCTCACGTCCTTGGTCGGCGCATGCGGCGCCAGCCCCACTTCAGTCATTGCCTTCTCCTTGCCCCTGTTACCGCCGGATCTTCCGTCCGGCCTGATAGGGAGAATGTATTTTGACGGCGGCGCATAATCGCGAGTAGTCCACTACTCGAATGTGCGGCCACTACTCCTATGCTCGAACCTGACATGACGAGGGCCCGCGATGACGACGCCTGCCCTGGCGCGCTGCAGGTGCACCAGGCGGCCGACGGGGCGCTGGCCAGAATCCGGTTGCCCGGCGGCATGATCTCGGCCGAGCAACTGCTCGCCGTTGCCGACGCCGCGACGCGGTTCGGCTCGCCCGCAATGGAACTCACCTCCCGCGGCAACGTTCAGATTCGCGGCATCACCGATCCGACAGCTTTGTCCGACGCGGTGGCGGCCGCGGGCCTGCTGCCATCGCCCAGCCACGAACGGGTGCGCAATGTCGTCGCCTCCCCGCTGACCGGCCGATCCGGCGGCAACGCCGACGTCCGGGACCTGGTGCGGGACCTCGACGCCGCGATCCAGGCCAGCCCCGCCCTGGCCCGCTTGCCTGGCCGTTTCTGGTTCGGCGTCGACGACGGCCGCGGTGACGTGTCAGGGCTCGGTGCCGACGTCGGGGCGCACCTGCTGAGCGCCGATCGGGCCGCCTTGCTGGTGGCGGGCGTCGACACCGGTGTCCGGCTGTCGTCGGTGGACGCGGTTGCCACCCTTGTCGCCGTCGCCGAGACCTTCGTCGAGATTCGCGGAAGTGCTTGGCGGTCCACCGAACTCCTAGACGTCGAGCCACTTCTGACCGAACTGACCAGGTCCGCCGCGCCCGGAGCCACGTGGCCGCCGGTGCTACGGCCCCCGGTCGGCTGGATCGAACAGGACGACCGTCGGGTGACGCTCGGCGCCGCGGTGCGGCTCGGCGTGCTCGAGGCCCGCACCGCCGAGTATCTCGCCGCCATCGAAGCGCCACTGGTGATCACGCCGTGGCGTTCGGTGCTGGTGTGTGACCTCGACGAGGGCGTGGCCGACGTCGCGCTTCGCGTGCTGGCACCGCTCGGGCTGGTGTTCGACGCGGACTCGCCGTGGCTCTCGGTCAGCGCCTGCACGGGTAGCCCGGGGTGCGAGCACTCCGCCGCCGACGTCCGGTCGGATGCCGCCGCAGCGGTCGCCGATCCTGCCGATACCCACCGGCACTTCGTGGGTTGCGAGCGGGCATGTGGCAGCCCGCCGGTGGGCCAGGTTCTGGTGGCGACCGCGGACGGTTACCGGCCACGTCACCCGTAGGGTGATCGGGTGCTCGACTACATCCGCGACGCCGCCGAGATCTATCGGCAGTCGTTCGCCACGATCCGCGCCGAGGCGGATTTGGCGCGCTTCCCGGACGACGTCGCCCAGGTCGTGGTCCGGCTGATCCACACGTGCGGTCAGGTCGACGTCGCCGAGCACGTGGCCTACACCGACGACATCGTCGGCACGGCCCGTGCCGCGCTGAACGCTGGCGCACCCGTGCTGTGCGACTCGTCGATGGTGGCCTCGGGCATCACCCGATCCCGGTTGCCCGCCGACAACGAGGTGGTGTCACTCGTCGCCGATCCCGGCGCCGCCGATCTGGCCGCCCGGCTGGGCAGCACCCGATCGGCCGCCGGGGTCGACCTCTGGGCCGACCGTCTGGGCGGCGCGGTTCTGGCGATCGGCAATGCGCCGACCGCGCTGTTCCGGCTGCTGGAACTTCTGGACGACGGAGCGCCTGCGCCGGCTGCCGTGCTGGGCGGCCCGGTGGGGTTCGTCGGGTCGGCTCAGTCCAAGCAGGAGCTGATCGACCGGCCACGCGGGATGTCCTACCTGGTGGTGACGGGCAGGCGCGGGGGTAGTGCGATGGCAGCGGCCGCCGTCAACGCGATCGCGAGCGAACGCGAATGACGTCCCAAGCGGCGCCGCGCGGCACGCTCTGGGGCGTTGGGCTTGGCCCAGGTGACCCGGAGCTGGTCACGGTCAAGGCCGCGCGCGTGATTGGCGAGGCCGACGTGGTGGCCTATCACAGCGCCAGACACGGAAACAGCATCGCCCGCACCATCGCCGAGCCCTACCTGCGGCCCGGCCAGGCCGAGGAGCACTTCGTCTACCCGGTGACCACCGAGACGACCGACCACCCCAGCGGCTACGCCGGTGCGATGGAGGACTTCTACCGCGAGGCCGCCGACCGCATCGCCGTCCACCTCGAGGCCGGCCGCAACGTGGCGCTGCTGGCCGAGGGCGATCCCCTGTTCTACAGCTCCTACATGCACATGCACACGCGGCTGACCTCTCGGTTCGACGCTGTGATCGTGCCAGGCGTGACGTCGGTCAGCGCGGCCTCGGCGGCCACCGGCATGCCGCTGGTGCAGGGCGACGAGGTGCTGACCATCCTGCCTGGCACGCTGCCACCCGACGAACTGCGGCGCCGGCTCGCCGATACCGACGCGGCGGTGGTGCTCAAGCTCGGTCGCTCGTATCCGGCTGTGCGGGAGGCGCTTTCCGCTGCCGGGCGGTTGGACCGGGCGCTGTACGTGGAGCGGGCCAGCACCGCTGCGCAGAAGGTGCTGGCCGCCGCGGACGTCGACGAGACCTCGGTGCCCTACTTCTCGTTGGCCATGCTGCCGGGGATGTCCAGGCGTCCGGATCCGGTCGGCAGCGTTGCCGTGGTGGGGCTCGGTCCCGGTGACGTCGAGTGGATGACGCCGCAGTCGCGCCGCGAACTGGCCGCCGCCACCGACCTCATCGGCTACGGCCCGTACCTCGACCGGGTGGGCGCCAGGGACGGCCAGACGCGCCACCCGAGCGACAACACCGACGAGCCGGCCCGCGCGCGGCTGGCGTGCAGCCTCGCCGAGCAGGGCCGTGCGGTCGCGGTGGTGTCGTCGGGTGACCCCGGCGTCTTCGCGATGGCGACCGCGGTGTTGGAGGAGGCCAAGCAATGGCCCGGCGTCGACGTTCGGGTGATCCCTGCGATGACTGCCGCGCAGGCCGTCGCGAGCCGGGTCGGCGCGCCGCTCGGCCACGACTACGCGGTGATCTCGCTTTCCGACCGGCTCAAGCCGTGGGACGTCATCGCCGCGCGGCTCGCCGCCGCCGCCGCCGCCGACCTGGTGCTGGCCATCTACAACCCCGCGTCGAAGACCCGCACCTGGCAGGTCGGCGCCATGCGCGACCTGCTGCTCGAACACCGCGACGCCGGCACGCCGGTGGTGATCGGCCGCGACGTGGCGGGCCCCGGCGAACGCGTCGAGGTGGTACGGCTGGCCGATCTCGACCCCACCCGGGTGGACATGCGCTGTCTGCTCATCGTCGGGTCGTCGCAAACCCAGTGGTACGGCGATCGCGTCTTCACTCCGCGCCGCTACCCGACCTGACATCTAGGTGGTCCCGTCGTGCTGATCCCGCGTCACCCCTCTGACGTCACCGCCGCGTGGTTGGGAACGGTGCTCGAGACCGACGTTCGCGCCGTCGACATCGTCCCGATCGGCACCGGCCAGACCGGCGCCACCTACCGGTTGACCGTGACCTACCCGAGCAACGCCGCAGGCCTGCCCGCCACATTCGCGATCAAACTGTCCTCGCAGGACGAGGCGGTCCGCGAACGGGTCGCCCTCGGCTATCGCTCCGAACACGCCTTCTACACGCATGTCGCGGACCTGGTGCGGGTGCCGATACCCGAGACCTTTCACTGCGAGATCTCCGAGGACGGCGGCGACTTCGTGCTCCTGCTGGCCGACATGGCGCCCGCGGTGCAGGGCGACCAGATCGCCGGCTGCACGCAAGAGGAGGCGACGCTCGGCGTACGCGCGCTGGCCGGTCTGCACGGACCCACCTGGTGTGATCCCAAGTGGGCCGACTTCCCCGGTCTGGCGATGTCGATGCCGAACGACGACGCCGCCAAGGGTTTTGGCGACATCGCCGTGATGGCAACGCAGGTCACGCTGGAACGACTGGGTGTTCGGATGAGCGCCGACGACCGCGACACGGTTACTGAGGCGATGTCGATGGTCACGCCATGGCTGCTGGCCGACCGCCACCGGTTCTCGTTGATGCACGGCGACTACCGCCTCGACAACATGCTGTTCGATCCCGATCGCACCACCGTCACCGTCGTCGACTGGCAGACGTTGGGCGCGGGCCTGCCGGCCCGCGACCTGGCGTACTTCACCGGCACGAGCCTGCTGCCCGCCGCGCGTCGTCTGGCCGACGAGGATCTGGTCGCCACCTACCACGCGGAGTTGTCCGGTTACGGCATCGTCGACTATGACCGCGACACGTGCTGGCGGGACTACCGGGTCGGCATGTTGCAAGTGCCCCTGCTCACGGTGCTGGGATGTGCATTCGCCATCTCGACCGAACGCGGCGACGACATGATGCTGGTGATGCTGGAGCGCGGCTGCCAGGCCATTCGCGACCTCGGCAGCCTGGACCTCGTCAGAGCGCTCTGACCCAGGCCTCGGCCCCGGCCACGGTCGACACCGCGTGCACGCCGTCGGGCAGCGGCGGCCGGTCCACCATGACCACCGGCACGCCGAGCGCGTCGGCGGCGTCGACCTTGGCCCGCGTCATGTCACCGCCGCTGTTCTTCGTCACCAGGGCGTCGATGCGGTGCTCCCGCAACAGATCCAGCTCATCGTCGTAGCGGTACGGGCCGCGCGACAGCAGCAGTTGGTGCCGCAGTGGCAGCACGTCGCCGTCCGGCGGGGTCACCGCACGGATCAGGAACCATGCGTCGAGACCGGTGAACGCGCCGACTCCGGTGCGCCCAGTGGTCAGGAAGACTCGCGAATAGCCGTTCCCGGCAACCACTTTCGCAGCCATCCCGTCGGACCCGACCACGACCGCCGTACCGTTCGGCCAGGCCGGGCGGGCCAGCACCAGGTGCGGCAGGGCCAGTTCGCGGCACGCCGTCGCGGTGTTCGCGGTGATCGTCGCGGCGAACGGGTGCGTCGCGTCGATCACGCCGTCGACTCCGGATTCGGTCAACCACCGCTGCAGTCCGTCGACGCCGCCGAAGCCTCCGATGCGCACCTCCCCGACCGGCAGCGCCGGATCGGGCACCCGGCCAGCCAACGAACTGATCACCTGCACATCCGGATGCAAGAGGGACGCCAGTGCCCGGGCCTCGCCGGTCCCGCCCAGCAGCAGCAGGCGAACCATGCTCAATGCCGGCTTCCGCGGCGCCGGTCTGCCGAGTACAGGTAGCTGTCGGCGAAGCCCTCCGGGGCCAGCACGTCGCCGACGATGATCACCGCCGTGCGGGTCACGTCCGCGGCATGCATCCGTTCGGCGAGGTTGCCGAGCGTGCACTTCAGCACAGTCTCCTGCGGCCAGCTCGCGAACGCCACGACCGCACACGGGGTTCCGGCGTGGTAGCCGCCGGCGATCAGCTCAGGGACGATCGCGTCGACCTGCGCGGCGGACAGATGCAGCACCAGCGTGGCGCCCGGCGCGGACAGCGTACGCAGGTCCTCCCCCGCTGGCATCGCCGTCGACAGGGTCGCCACCCGCGTCAGGGTCACGGTCTGCGCGACGCCGGGCACGGTCAACTCGCGGCCAAGTGCAGCGGCCGCGGCGGCGAATGCCGGTACGCCGGGCACGATCTGGTAGTCAACGCCGAGCGCGTCGAGGTGCCTGCACTGTTCGGCCAGCGCGCTGTAGATGGACGGGTCGCCGGAGTGCAGCCGCGCCACGTCCATCCCGGCGGCATGGGCGTCGGCGAGCTCGGCGACGATCTGTTCGAGCGTCATGGGCCCGGTGTCGACGACTTTCGCGTCGGGCGGGCACAGGGCCAACAGGTCATCCGGCATGATCGACCCGGCGTACAGGCACACCGGGCAGCGGCTCAGCAGGCGCTGCCCGCGCACGGTGATCAGATCGGCCGCGCCGGGGCCCGCGCCGATGAAGTAGACGGTCACCGCTTGGTCACCACCCACTGAGTGACCGGCATCGCCGGGCGCCAACCGGTGAACGAGCCGACCGCGTCGCCGTGATAGTGCTGGAACTTGCGCAATTCACCGCCGACGCGCGAATACCACTGAGCGAGAACGGCTTCGGACTCCACCGTCACCGCGTTTGCAACGAGTCGCCCGCCGACCTTGAGCTTCTCCCAGCAGGCATCGAGCAGCCCGGGTTGACTGACGCCGCCTCCGACAAAGATCACATCGGGCGGCGGCTCGAAGTCGAACGTCTCGGGGGCGTCGAATGTCGATGTGACCTTGACGCCGAAGGCCACCGCGTTCTCGCCGATCCGCTTGCGCCGCTCCTCGTCACGTTCGAACGCTATGGCCCGGCAGCCGGTTCCGCTGCGGCACCACTCGATCGCAATGCTGCCCGCTCCCGCTCCGACGTCCCACAGCAGCTCACCTGGCCTCGGCGCCAACGCCGCCATGGTGACCGCCCGGATCGACTGCTTGGTGAGTTGACCGTCGTGGGAGAACGCGTCGTCGCGCAGCACGCCGCCCACCCGATCGTCGGGTAGGTAACGGACGGCCATCACGTTCAGTTTGTCGACGTCACCCGGCGGTCGGGTGGCCCACTCCCTGGCGGTGGCCGAGCGGCGAAGTTCCCCTGGCCCGCCGAGCTGTTCGAGCACCGTCATCTCGGAGTCGCCGCGTCCGGTGTCGGCCAGTAGCTTCGCCACCGCGGCCGGACTGGTGCCGTCGCGGGACAACACCACGGCCTGGCCGCCCCTGCGGACCGCCGTGTGCGGCTCAGCGTTGACGAGGCTGATGATCTCGGTGTCGTGCACTGCCCATCCGACCCGCGAACACGCCAACGTCACCGACGACACGTGCGGCAGCACGGCGACCACGTCCGGTCCGTACAACCGGATGAGCACATTCCCGACGCCGTGCAGCAGCGGGTCGCCGCTTGCCACCACGTGCACGTCGCCATCCGCGTCGTCGAGCAGCGTGCGCACGGCAGGCAGCATCGGTGACGGCCACGGTCGTTTGACGGCGGTGACGCTCTCGTCGAGCAGGTCGAGCTGCCGCTTGGAACCGTAAACGACCGTCGCCCTGGACAGTTCGGTGCGCGACGCGCCCGCCAACCCCGCCATCCCGTCGGCACCGATGCCAACGACGACGATCACCGCGGCATCCTACGCCAGACGGACCGCGGCAACAGCCGCAGCCCGAACACGAGCGACCCGAGCAGTGCCGGCACCCATATCTCGGTGCGGCCCTTGGCCAGTGCGCGCGCGGTCGCGTCGGCGACTTGAGGTGGTGTGCTCGACAGCGGGGCCGGCGACATGCCCTCGGTCATGCGGCCGATGACGAAGCCGGGCCGGACCAGCAGCAGCCGAACCCCGGAACCGTGCAATGCGTCGGCCAGTCCGCTGGCGAACCCGTCCAGACCCGCCTTGGCCGAGCCGTACACGTAGTTGGCGCGGCGCACCCGGGCGCCGGCCACCGACGAGAACACCACGACGGTGCCCTGGCCTGCCGCACGCATGGTGGCCGCCAACAC